>JBFMGU010000102.1:0-35743 GCA_040752415.1 Myxococcota bacterium | reverse complement strand
ACGCCACCTCAATTCTCCGCCTGTGCCCACGTCGAAGATCAACATGGCTGCACAGGTCCAGCCAAACATGCGGCGAATCGGCAGGGCGGACGTCACCTCCCTATGATGCCTGCGAAACGCGCCTCGCGCCCAGAAATGAGAGGACGTACCCATTCCTGATGCCTGCCAATCTCATTGGCGGGGGCCAAGAGCGTCGTCACAATTGAGCCGCACCCAACCCACATTTCGCAAACCACCTCCCCTACCGCCACCAAGGTAGAGGCCTGCCGACGATGACGTCGTGAAAAGTGGTCCACGAGGGCAGGGCTTGGTGCTTTTCCAGCTGCGGCCTTGGCGGCCGGTGACACCAACGGGTGCTTCCATGCGTCGATGCGGATCACGTGGGGGTGACGACGGCAAACCGGTTCTGGGGAAGGGGGGCGAGCGGGCGCAACGGCTTGAACGTGGGGGGGCAGGTGTTCGCCGCCTCCGGGTGACGGGCATGCGCGCGCGAAGAGCGACGCGGTTGGGACCCGCGCCACCAATTGCTAGAACACCCCGAGAGGACGCCTGCCCACGCCCATGATCGACCTGCATTCCCACACCACCGCCAGCGACGGCCAATTCGCTCCCGCCGAGCTGCTCCTCCGCGCCGCGCGTGCCGGTGTCACCCGCCTGGCAATCACCGATCACGACACCGTCGACGGTGTGGAGGAGGCCACGCAGACGGGTCAGAAGCTGGGCGTGGAGGTGATTGCGGGCATTGAGCTCTCCGCGCGCCTGGGCCATCACGAGGTGCACATCCTGGGACACTTCCTGGATACCTCCTGCCCATCGCTGCGCGAGCACTGCGTGACGTTCC
This sequence comes from Myxococcota bacterium, assembly GCA_040752415.1. Taxonomy (GTDB): domain Bacteria; phylum Myxococcota; class JACRCW01; order JACRCW01; family JACRCW01; genus JBFMGU01. The sequence goes on along the minus strand of JBFMGU010000102.1, from coordinate 34,902 downwards.
GTCGGGAGCGGCGGGAACGCATGGCGCGCATGGTGGAACAGCTCAACGCCCGGAGCATTCCCATCCGCATGGAGGACGTGCTGGAGCGCGCTCGCGGCGCGAACCTGGGTCGTCCCCACCTGGCGCGACTGCTGGTGGAGCGCGGCTGGTGCACCGACATGCAGGACGCGTTCAGTCGCTACCTGGGCCAGGGCAGGCCCGGTTACGTCGACAGCCAGCGCCTCGACGCCGCCGGCGCCATCCAGCTCATCCACGCCGCGGGTGGAACGGCCACGCTGGCGCACCCGCTGTCGTCGAAGATGGATCGGCACCACATTGCCAGGCTGCGCGCCGCCGGGATGGATGGGTTGGAGGTCTTCCACCCGGATCACCCGCGGCATTCGCACGCACGCTGGCTGCGCATCTCCAGGGAGCTGGACCTCATTCCCACGTCGGGCAGCGACTTCCACGGCGAGAGCGTGGCGCCCCGTCATGAGCTGGGCGACGCCGACATGCTGCCTGCGCGTCTGGAGGCATTGCGCTCGCGGGCCGCGGCGTGGCGGTCACGGCTTGCCAGTGTGTGACGTCGGACGCTGCAGCTCGTGGATCTCAATCTCCTCCACGCGTCCCTCCCATTCCACGCTGCGCAGCTCCTCGTGGTGGGTGTAACCCTCGTCGTGCAAGCGCCGGATGAACTCCTGCACCGGCACCGGGCGCGCGCGCGGTCCCGCCAGGATGAACCGTCCACCCGACGACAACAGGCCCGCGGTGTGAATCACGTGGAATACCAGGGCGGGCGCCTCCGGCTCGTAGAGGATGTCCGACGCGACGATGAAATCACTGGGCTCACCCTCCGGCTCACGCCAGTCCAGGTGGCGAACGGTGAGTCCCGTGACGTCGTTCTCCCGCGCATTCCGCAGCGCGAACGCAAGCGCAAGGGGCTCACGATCCGTCCCCTCCACCTGCACGCCGAGACGGGCCAACGTCAGGCTCACCACCCCCACGCCACATCCCAGCTCCCGCGCGCGGTCCGGTAGACGCGGTTGCTCCACCAGCCAGCGACTCAACGCGAGCGCGGAAGGCCACACGCGTGACCAGTGGTTCGGGCGACGCTGGTAGAGCACCTCACGCACCTTCAACGTCACCGCTGGCGTCACCTCCACGTCGACGACGCGCGTCAGGTGCTGCCGCAGGTCGGTGGGAATGGTGGGAGGCATGGCCACGTGCGGGTTGTAGCCGACCGCGCCGTGGGACGTCTCGAAACGTGCCCGCTCTCGTCGCTCGCGCTTGCCTCCTGGAAATGCGTAGGCAACGCTCGCGTCACGATGTGGTCGCGGAGGTCGTGGATGCGGGCGGTGCGTTGGGGGCTGCTGCTGTGCGTCGTCACGGGGGGCTGTCAGCCGGAGCGTCTCTTCCCGGACCGCGTGGGCATGGGCGTGGCGCGTCTCACCGTCCGCAACGCCGCCACACTGGTGTCCCTGCTGGACTCCGACACGCGCTGCGGCTTCAAGAGTCCCCAGGTGCTGGCCTCGCGTGTCGACGAGGGACAGGTGGGAGGCCCCGGCGTGGCGCGCTGGCAGGTGAGCGGTTGCACGTTCGAGTTCCCGGAGCTGCACACCATTGCGCGCAACTGCAACGACGTGGAAACCCAGGCGGTGGGCAGGGTCACGCTGGATGCGGTGAAGAGCCTGCGCGGCATCCTCACCGGCAATCCCGAGAGCGCGGTGGTGCCCGACGGTCCGGACGCGATTGCGTTTGACGTCGTGGCGAGGTTCGACGGCTACGAGGTCCGCATCAGCGGCAAGGACACCGCGCTGAAGAACACCACCGGCGAGCTGGCTTTCACCGGCAGGCCGCACCTGGCCGTGAGCGCTTCGCGCGGCGTGTGTTCCATCTCGACGGCGGACTTCACCCTGGAGGGACTGCGCTACCGCAACGCCGCGGTGGAGATGGAGAGCGAGGGAAGGCGGTTTCCCGTCGACGTCCCGTCGTCCGACTACAGCGCGCAGGCCGGCAAGTGGGCCGACAAGGAGAACTGGATTGGCGGCAGCATCCAGGTCTGGGACGCCAAGGTCTCCATCCCCACCGCCGAGGACACCAACCAGCTGGACCCCGACTACGACGCCGCCACGTCGGTGAAGTCGATCTCCTGCAAGGAAGACCTGTTGCTCCCGCCCACCTACGACTGCGCTCCACTGCCCGAGCGGTTCGCGGAAGCGGGTGCGCGTCTGACGGTGAGCACCTTTGGCAAGCTGGTGTCGATGGTGAACGAGGACACACGGTGTGGATTTGCCAGCGCGGGAGTGAAGTCCGGTGTGCGCACCGATGGAGCGCTGGGCAAGGCGGGCGGCGAAGCCATCTACACCCTCGGTCAACCGTGCACCCTGGAGCTCACCGAGCCCACCACCATTGCCACGGATTGCCTCGGCGCGGAGACGGTGGTGCAGGGCCGCGTCACGGTCACCGGCACCAAGAGCGTGCGTGGCATCCTCACCGGCAGCAGCACCGACCCGGTGGTTCCCGTCACCCGCGACCCCGCCACGCTCACCATCCAGGCCACGTTTGATGACTTCACGATGAAGCGCGTGGACCTGGACCGCGGCCTGCAGATCCTCCGCGGCACCCTGGCCGGAAGCATGAGCCCGCGCACGGGTCGCGACGTCACCACCGGGGCCTGCTCCATCAGCACGCCCGTCGTCTCCTTCACCGACCTCACCTACGCCAACGCGGACCTGCTCATCCACAGTGGAGCTTCGCGCATCGGTCTGCACGTCAATTCCTCGTCGCTGGACGCGCAGAGCGGGAGCGGGACCGAGCACACCAACTGGCTGGAAGGCACCATGGTCGTCGACGGGCAGAGCATTGCCGTGCCCATGGCAGCCTCGGGAACGGTGCTGGACCCGGACTACGCGGAGGAGACGTTTACCGCCAGCTACGAATGCACGCCCAACCTCGAGCTCGTCGACAACGACGCGGCGTGCTCCCTGAACCCGCGGCTCGCGGAGGGCGTGGGGCGGCTCACGGTGGGGACGTTTGGCAAGCTGGTGGGGCTGGTTGCCGACGACACCACGTGCGGCTTCATGAGCCCGCGCGTCCTGGAGACCGTCTCCGTCCAGGGCGCGGTGGGAGAGCGCGGCGGCATGGTGGTCTACAACATCAGCGAGCCGTGCACGCTGCGCTTCAACGTCCCCACCGACGTGGACCAGGACTGCCTGGGCACCCGCACCTACGTCTCCGGCGTCGCCGTGGTGACGGGCACCAAGACCGTGCGCGGCATCATCACCGGGGACCCCACCACGCCCGTGGTTCCCACCAGCCGCGACCCCGCCGAGGTCCGCCTCACCGCGCTGCTGGCCGACTTCCGCATCACCGACAGCGAGACACGTCACCTCACGATGCATCAAGCCACCCTCACCGGCGTTGCCAAGCCGCGCACCGCGCAGGACCAGCTGACCGGGGCGTGCTCCATCAGCACTCCCGTGGTCGAGTTCCAGGACGTGCGGCTCAGCGACTCCGACGTGCAGCTCTTCAGCGACGGAAAGACGTTCTCCCTCCACGTGGCCGACGCCAACCTGGACGCCGTGAACGGCAGCACGGACGGGCGCACCAACTTCCTCGCCGGCACGGTCGACATCGACGGGCAGACCCACACCGTCCCCCTCCAGGGCAACGCGCTCAATCCGGACTTCAACCCGACGTCATTCAACGCCTCCTACGCATGCATTCCCAACATGCGGCTCGCCGAGACGGAAGCGCAGTGCAGCATGACCCGCACGCTGGCGGAGGGCGCCGCGCGACTGCTGGTGCAGACGGTGGGCACGGTGGCGCGTCGGGTGAACCTGGATTCCGACTGCGGCTTCGAGAGCACCTTCGTGCTGATCAATCCTTCCGAGGTCCAGGGGGAGCCGGGAGAGATGGGGCTCATGTCCTGGGACATCAGCCAATGCGAGCTGGCGTCCGAGTCCGACGAGGTGCTGCAGGAGGACTGCCTGGGTGGGCGCTACCACCAGCGTGGCACGGCCGTGGTGGATGCGTCCCGCACGGTGCGCGGTGAGCGGGAGACCAAGCTGCTCTTCATTGACTCCATCATCCCGCGCGACCGCAACGCGGTGCAGGTCACGCTCTCCAACGTGGAGGCGGCTGAGCTCAGCATCTACTACGTGGATCCCGGCCGCTCCGACCCGCGTCGCAAGCTCACCATCCACTCCGGCACCATCACCGCCAACATCCAGCCCGTGCTGGGAGAGCGCGAGAGCGAGCACGGGGTCTTCGACGTCAGCACGCCCATCTCCCAGCTCTCCGCGGTGACGCTCACGGACGCGGATGTGACGCTGTTCTCCGAGGGCAAGACGTTCCACCTGCAGATTCCGCAGGCCACCGTCAACGCGTTCAACGGCAGCTACAGCGGCCACAGCAACGAGCTGGAGGGCACGGTGCTCCTGTGGGGGGAGACGGTGGACATCCCGCCCAGCGCGCTCAATCCCGACTTCAGCCAGGATTGGTTTGACCGCACGTATTCCTGCACCGAGGACCTGCGCAGCGTGGTGCCGCCAAATTGACCTGCTTGAACCCGGCCTGATGCACCGCCCCGCGCTCCCGTCCGCGTTGGCGCCGCGCGCCACTTGCATGACGGGGATGTGCTCGACACATCGCGTGCGAGGGGGATGAGGTGCGCCATGAAGAGCCAGGCTCCCGGCCCTGAAGCGCCACGACGTGACCCGCGCCAGGTGGGCTCACCGTCCAGCGGCCGCCCGCACGAGGAATTCCACCGCGACCTGGTGGAGCAGCGCCGGACCGAGGAGCATGACCTCAGGATGCGCACCGACGAGCTTGGCGTTCCCGCCGACGGCATCCTCCTGGACCCCGACTACGACGAGCAGGAGCGCTTTGGTGAGGAGTACGACGCCGACGAGCGCGAGGAGAGCGTGGCGCAGGCGGAGCTCCTGGAGGACGAGGGCGTGATCCCGCCGGGCGAGCCCGAGGTGGACTTCGTGGGCGGTGGGCGCCACCCGCGCGGGTATGACAGCAAGCTCGACTACCAGGACAACTATGGCCAGCAGCTGGGCGAGGGCACCTGGCGCAGCGAGGATGACCAGGGCATGGACCGCTCCGGGCGTGCCGGCTTCCTGCGCGACGACATGGAGCACGTCCCCAACGACCCGCTCAGCTTCGAGCAGGCCAGCCTGGATCGCGTCGACGACGGACGCATGGGCGACACCGGCAGCGGACTCTCCAACAGCCCCACCTGGGAGCCACCCGTGGTCAGGGACCGCATTCCCCGTCGTCACCTGCGCAGCGACGCCACCGACGAGTTCATCCAGCAGAAGGTCCACGAGGAGCTCAGCGACCACACCGAGATCGACGCGTCCAATGTCGAGGTGGGCGTGGTCGAGGGTTTCGTCACGCTGCGTGGCACCGTGCCAGACCTGGAGAGCAGGAACCTGGCCGAAGAGCTGACCCGCGCGGTCTACGGCGTGCGCGAGGTCAAGAACCTGCTCGCCCTGACCGGCTGATTCGAATCGGATGACCACGCAGCGGATGCGCGTCCGCAGCCACGGATCATCCGCCAACACCTTCATGTGCGCCGGGGCAACCGCTATCCTCCGTTCTGTCAGGAGGAGGGTGCGCATGCGCATGGAGCCGGGTTGGCGTTGGTGGATGGTTGCGGCGGCGTTGGTGACGTCGGCGTGTGGCAGCAGCGGGACCACCGGGGTGGAGGAGACCAGCAGCAGCAGTGGTGCGGCGGCGTCGTCGAGTTCGTCGTCGGGGGAGAGCGGGAGCACGTCCTCGTCGTCGTCGGGAGAGTCCTCCAGCGTGGGCAGCACGTCCAGCTCCGGCGGCACCGGCTCGTCGTCGGGCAGCTCCAGCGGTGAAGCTTCGTCCTCCAGCTCGTCCAGCTCCGGTGGTGGCTGTGATGGTCCGGTGATCGACTGCGCCGCGCCGCCGCCGGGCTGCACCTACGAGGGCGCGGGTTGCGTGAATGGAGAATGGACCTGCGGTCAGCTCATCTGCGACAGCTGCACCGGCACCCCGCCCGACTGCGCCGCGCCGCCCGACGGATGCGAGTACCTGGGCGGCGGTTGTGTCGACGGGGAATGGTCTTGCGGCGACCTGCATTGCGCCACCTGTCCCGGCGAGCCGGTGACGTGCGAGCCCGCGGGCGAGGGTTGTGAGTACCGTGGCGGCGGGTGTGTGAACGGCGCGTGGACCTGTGGCGACGTGGTCTGTGACACCTGTGGCGGCGAGATGCCCGGGTGCGCCGCGCCGCCGGAGGGATGCCGTTACGTCGACGCGGGTTGCGTCAACGGCGCGTGGACCTGCGGCCACCTGGTCTGCGACGTGTGCAACGGCGAGATGCCCGCCTGCGCGGCTCCGCCGGAGGGGTGCACCTACGTCGGTGGAGGTTGCGTCGAGGGACGCTGGAGCTGCGGCGAGCTGAGCTGCGAGTATTGCTCCGGTCCCATCCCGGATTGCGCGGCACCGCCGGAGGGCTGCTTCTACGACGGTGGCGGCTGCGTGAATGGTGCCTGGACGTGTGGCCACCTCGTCTGCAACGTCTGCACCGGTGAGCTGCCGCCCTGCGCTCCTCCGCCCGAGGGGTGCAACTACCGCAGCGGTGGTTGTGTCGACGGTACGTGGACCTGCGGTGACCTGGTCTGCGAGACGTGCGACGGCCCTCCCGTGGATTGCGCCGCTCCCCCCGACGGCTGCGAGTACGTGGGCGGTGGTTGCGTCAACGGGGAGTGGACCTGCGGCGACCTCCACTGCAACGTGTGCAGCGGCCCCATCCCCGACTGCGCCGCGCCGCCGGAGGGATGTCACTACGTGGGCGGCGGCTGCGTGAATGGCGCGTGGACCTGCGGTGACCTCGTCTGCGACGTGTGCGAAGGGATGCCCGTGGACTGCGCCGCGCCGCCGGAAGGATGCCACTACGTCGACGGCGGCTGCGTGAACGGACAGTGGACCTGTGGTGACCTCGTCTGTGACGTGTGCCCTGGCCCCGTCATCGATTGCGCCGCGCCGCCGCCGGGTTGTGGGTACGTGGGCGGTGGTTGCGTGAACGGCGCGTGGACCTGCGGCGACCTCGTCTGCCACGAGTGCACCGGTGAGCCCGTGTCCTGCGCCGCGCCGCCGCCGGGTTGTGAGTACGTGGGCGGCGGTTGCGTCGACGGCGTGTGGACGTGCGGCGAGCTGCACTGCGGCTACTGTGACGGGCCCATCCCGGATTGCGCCGCGCCGCCGGAAGGCTGTTTCTACGACGGTGCGGGTTGCGTGAACGGCGCGTGGACCTGCGGTCACCTGGTCTGTGAGGTGTGTGCCGGCGATCAACCGGTGTGCGCCGAGCCGGAGCCGGGGTGCTTCTATGACGGCGCGGGATGCGTCGACGGGCACTGGACCTGCGGTCACGTGGTCTGTGAGGCGTGCGACGGTCCGCCGCCGGATTGCGCCGCGCCGCCCGAGGGGTGTCGTCATGACGGCGCGGGTTGTGTCGACGGGCAGTGGACCTGCGGCGCGTTGGTCTGTGACGTGTGCAGCGGCCCGCTCCCGCCGTGCGCCGCGCCGCCCGACGGATGCCACTACGAGAACGGCGGCTGCGTGAATGGGAACTGGAGCTGTGGCCAGCTGGTGTGCGCGGTGTGCGACGGAGACCCGCCCGCCTGCGCGCCTCCGCCCGACGGGTGCGAATACGTGGGCGCCGGCTGCGTCAACGGCGCGTGGACGTGTGGCGACCTGCACTGCGGCGTGTGTCCCGGCCCGGTGCCGGATTGCGCGGCGCCCCCGCCCGGCTGCGAGTACGTGGGCGGCGGATGCGTGAACGGGGCGTGGACCTGCGGCGATCTCGTCTGCTCGACGTGTGAAGGCCCGGTCCCCGACTGCGCGGCTCCGCCCGACGGGTGCACCTACGTGGGCTCTGGTTGCATCAACGGCCAGTGGACCTGCGGCACGCTGGAGTGCGACGGCCGCTGATTCAGCGCACGGAGCGCCACGGTGCGTCGCCGGGAAGCCAGCCCAGTTCCCGCGCGCCCCACAGACCCAGCAGGATGGCCTCCGCCACGTCGTCATTGAGCGAGGTGGGCCGGGGCGCGTCCGACCAGGCGATCACCTGTCGCGCCACCTTGTCCGCGCTCTGCTTGGCCAGGGGACCGGAGCGCTGCTCCCGGGAGAGCAACAGCATGGCGCGCCAGGTCTCCGCTCCCACGGTGCGACAGGTGATGCCCCGCTTCTCCGCGGTCTTCTCCCAGATGGCCGCCAGGTTGCGGTCTCCCTCCATGAACAGCCAGCGCACCGTGGGAAGCGCGGACAGGACCTGGGGCACGGCACGTCGGAGGCGGGCGGGCGTGCCAAAGTTCTGCGAGCGGTAGGAGAGCAGCTTCCCGTCGTCACCGTAGACCGCCAGGCCCGAGCGCATGCCCAGGTCCACCGCCAGCAGCGACGGAGCGCGCGCCGGGGTTTCCCGGTGGGATGCCAGCGGATCGTACGGCGTGGTCACGGCGCTATTGTGCGCGGAGACGGGGGCCCACGTCAGCCCCGCGCGCCGTGGACGGAAGCAACCTCGGCGTGGGATGGCCAGGAGAACGGAGCTGAGGTTGCCCATGAGGAACGTTGCAGCCACGTTGGGTGTCGTCGTCATCCTGGGCACGGGTTGTCCGCGCGTGCTCCTGCCTTCCGCGGAACGTGACGACGCAGGCCCGCGTCCCCACATCGAGCACGTCACGGTGGCCGAGCGCAGCCTGGGTGGCGACGGCGGCACCGCCAGGCCCTGCGCCTACGCGGGCGACACGCTGGTGGTCACCGGCGGAGGCTGGGACGTGGCCACGGTGCGCCTGCGCGTGGGGAGCATCGAGCTGGACCTGGAGGGCGTGACGACGGAAGAGCTGCGCGCGGTGGTGCCCGCGGACCTGCCCGAGGGTGAGATCACCGTGCTCTCCGGTCCGCGCGCCAGCGAGCCGTACGTACAATCCTTCTGCTACCTCGGCGTGGGCCATCCCCCCGCGCCCTCGTTCATCGGCGAGGCCGAGCCCCGGCTGGTGATCATGGCGTCGGGCGTGGGCTCCGCGCAGTGCGCCCCCATCAACCCCGCCACCGGTCTTCCCTGCGGTCTTCCTCCCAACCCCGACGGAGGTGTGCTGCCCGTGCAGGATCCCGCGTGTCGTGTGGCGGCGGAGACGCAGGGCGCGGTGGCGGTCACCTTCGGCCTGGGCTCCACCTTCGCGGTGAACGACCCCATCTACCAGGCGCGCGTGTATCCGCTGGTGGGCTACAGCGAGGTGGGCCAGCTCCCGGCGCTGCGCAACGACGAGTTCGCGCGTCTCAGCCACGCCGCCATCCCCTACGCCTCCCCCAGCACCTTCTCCTGGCCCGACGAGGCCGACGCGCAGCCCGGCGTGCTGGTGCACGAGGGCGTGACGCTGGACCTGACTGCCACGCATTTCCGCACGCACCTGCTGGGCGCGGGCCAGGAGGTGCTGAATGCCAGCACGCTGGCCGGCAACATCATCTTGCCGTACCTCCTGGTGACGCCGGAGAAGGCGCTGGCGCTGGGCGTCAGCAGCGACGGCGTGGGCTTTGCCTACTCGCTGCAGGCGTACGACGCCGACGGGCCGGGCGAGGTGGTGCAGACCTTCCCGGGGGAGCTTCCGTTGGCGGCGGGCGTGTTGCCGGGCTCGTGGTTGGCGGCGCCGGGGCTGTCCATGGTGGCGCACCTGTCACGCCGTCCGCTGCAGGGCGGGGTGCGCCTGCGCGTGCTGCTGGTCGACGCCACGACAGGCGAGGTGTTGCCGGAGGCGCAGCAGGTGGGACCGGTGGATCTCCAACCGTGCGCGCCCGGCGACGAGGGATGCGCGCGCTGCGCGAGCTACTTCGCGGGGCGCGGCGAGGTTGCCAGTGAGACGCCCATGGAGCTGGTGCCCTTCTACACCGGTGCAATGGTGGCGGTGCCCATGCGTCCGCTGTCCCCGGTGGCGCCCGCCAACGAACCGGTGTGCGCGGTGTTCGACGCGCTGGGCCAGCCGTACGTCGTGGAGCTCACCTCGCAGGTCTTCCGCGCGGTGACCGCCGCGGCGCTGCCGGACTGCAACCTCGCCGCTTCCACGGTGGCGGTGGTGCCCCGCCTCTACGGTGAGCCGCGCGCCGAGCTGTGGATGTTCAATCAGCAGGACACCATGCAGATCGTCCCCACGCGGACCATGTATGCGGCGCTGCACGTGGACCCGGTGACTCCCACGTTCTACGCCATCCCGGAGAGTGGTGGCCGTGTCGACGTGCTGGACCGCAACGGCACCCTGGTGCGCTCCGCCTCGGTGCTCGGCGCGCCGTGGGATGCGTGGCCCATGTCCCGTGAGCGCGGCGGTGTCCTCGTCATCTACCCCACCATGCTCATGCACGCGGACAGCTCGGGGCAGGTGTTGTCCTCGCGCCTGGTGCGCATGCCCTACTCCGCGGCGGTGGAGACCGACGAGCGGGGCGCTCCCGCGGCGGTGTGGGCCGCCCAGCCGCGCAATGTGCAGACCGTGGCGGGAACCAACTTCTACCAGGTGGACCTGCTCCGCTACGACGTCACCGCCACCGGCGCCGACTTTGGCAAGGAGAGCACCCGGCTGGGTCTCCCCGATGTGTGGGTGACGGGCGCGCTGCCGCGCGTGGTCACGGAGGAGTTCGCGCTGGTGCACTACTTCGGCGTGGCCAACAACAACGGGAACGCGTGCCAGCAGGCGGCGGTGGGTGCGGAGGCGGACTGGGTGGAGCTGGTGCCGCGCGATGGCTCGTCGGGAACGCTGGTGGCGTGCAACGCGTTGCAGGGGCTCCACGACCCGGTGCGGGAGGTGCTCTACATCGTCGAGCAGCGGCCGGGGGAGGCGGTGCCGTTCTTCCTGCGCACGTGGGACGTCTCGGGTGGCACGCCGGTGGAGCTGGCCGAGCAGGCGCTCTTCCCCATGTCCGGCGCCATCCTGCCCGGCGGCGGCCTCCTGGGCGTGTTCTTCAAGCTGCAGAGCTTCTCGTTCGAGCTGGGGCTGCTCGACGTGGATGCGGCGCGCCAGCCGGTCTACCGCGTGCTGGAGGCGGACGCGCCGTTCTCCCAGGTCCCGCTGGTGGCCTCGCCCGACGGGCGTCGTCTCTACGCGGGCACGGAAGGGAACATCATCGAGTTCGCGATTGAAGGTGAGGGCGACGAGATGCGGTTGCGCAGCCTCTCACAGGTGAAGGTGGCGGGCACGCCGGTGGGGCTGCGCATGGATCCCCAGGGCACGCGCCTGGTCTACGTCACCCGCGACGAACAGACCGTGGGCCTGGTGGAGTGACGCATGCGTGCCGGGTGGGGGTTCACGACGAGCGTGGCGCTGCTTCTCACCGCGTGCCCGGATTCCGACGTGGGGTTTCCGTGGTGCAGCGTCGAGAAGGAGCCGGTCACGTTGGAGGCGGCGCCCACCTGGTGGCGCGACGTGCGTCCCATCCTGGGCGCGCGCTGCGGTGGCTGCCACGTGGAGGGCGGCCTGGCGCCATTCCCGCTCACCACGCTCGACGACGCACGCACCTGGCGCGACGACATCCGTAGCGCGGTCCTCTCCGGCACCATGCCGCCCTGGCCGCCCGCGGCGTGCTGCAACCGCTACCGCTTCGACCGTTCCCTCTCCGCCGTGGAGATCGCCACCATTGACGCGTGGGTGCAGTCCGGTGCGCCCGAAGGCGACCCCGCGGATGCGCCCGACGCTCCGCCGCCCCCCGGGGGCCTGAGCCGCGTGGACCTCAGCGTGGAGATGCCGGTGGAGCACACGCCGTCACCTCCGTCGGGGAAGGAGCATGAGTACCGCTGCTTCCTGGCGGATTGGCCGTTGGACCGCGCCACGCACGTCACCGGCGTCAACGTCATTCCCGGCACGCGCGCGGTGGTGCATCACGCCATCGTGTTCCTGGCGGGGCCGGGTGACGTCGACGGACTGCGGCGTGAGGATGGCGTGGATGAGGCGCCGGGTTTTGACTGCCAGGGAGGCATCCCGCAGTCGCACGTGCAGGGCTCGTTGGCGGGCTGGGTGCCGGGCGTGCAGGCGCACGACTTTCCCGACGGACTGGGGTTCCGCGTGGAGCCCGGCTCCAAGCTCGTGTTCGGGATGCACTACAAGCTTGCGGGTGGGGCCACCACGTCGGACCGCTCACGCGTGGAGCTGAAGCTGGATGACGAGGTCAGGGACCAGGCGCTGTGGATCACGATGGTGAATCCCATCTGGTACAACCACCAGGACGGCATGCTCATCCCGGCCGGTGACAGCGACGTGCGCTATCTCTACCACGCCGATCCCACGCCCACGTACGCGCCCCTCTCCACGTTGCGCATCCACAACGCGCAGCTGCACATGCACCACTGGGGTGACCGCGGTGTGTTGGGGATTCTGCGCCAGGACGGGCGCCAGGAGTGCCTGCTGCAGGTGGACCAGTGGGATGAGGATTGGCAGGGCGAGTACTGGCTGGAGACCCCGGTGGACCTCCGGCCCGGCGACCAGCTCTACGTGGAATGTCACTGGGACAATTCCGAGGAGAACCAGCCCACGGTGGACGGCAAGCGCACCGCGCCGCGGGACCTGCACTGGGGTGACGAGGAGGAGATGTGCGCGGGGTACTTCCTGGTGACGCGTCGTTGAAGTGCCCGTTGTGTTGATCGACCGATGAACAAGTGACGGACAGAGCTCACCGGGCCCGGGCTGGCGGTGCGTCGCCAGCAAAGCCCAGCCAGGAGACCGCCTGCAGGTGGACCTGCGAGCGCCACTGGTCCTCGACGGAGGCGCAGCGCTCGCCCTGGAGTGCGGTGCAAGCGCCCATCCCGACGACGATGCACACCGGGGGCGCGCAGCACCGCCCTGGATCCGTTGTCATCGGTCTCGGCAAGGTCCAATCGGGCAACCGGCCAGCCCGACCCAGGGCGGTGCTGCGCGCCTCAGTGTGTCCTTGTCGTCGTTGGGCGCTTGCACCGCACTCCAGGGCGAGCGCTACGCCTCCGTCGAAGACCAGTGGCGCTCGCGGGTCCATTCACCAGCCCAGCGCGTTGTCCCGACGACAAACCGTCGGCGCTGTCACCGGTCACGCTGCGCGCAACGCCTTCTTGCGCGGCCACAGCGCGTAGAGGAACAGCGGCGCAAACATCACCAGCTCCGTGGCCGCCACCATCATCCCGCGTGACGAGAGGAAACTCCGTCCCATGGGCGCCACGGGAATCGGCCGCACCGGGAGGAAGTGTCGCTCCGACGAGAACGGCCACCACCACGCCACGCCCAGTCCTCCGTCGGTGAGCATGTCCAGCAGCCCGTGACTCGCCAGCACCGCGCTGGCGGTGAGCGTGGTATTCCAGAAGCGGGCTCCAGAGGTGCGCAGCAACAGGGCCACCAGCGGACCGACGAGCACGGCCGTCAGGAACGCGTGGCTGGCACCGCGGTGGCCGAACGGGGCCGCGTAGGGAATCCCCAGCTTGAACGCGATGACGTCGAGATCCGGCGCCAGCGAGAGCGCGGACCAGCCCACCATGCTCTGGAGCAGGGCGCGGGTGTTCCCATCCGTGTGGCGCAAGCGCGCCGCCATCATCCCCACCGCCACGTGTCCCAGGCTGGCCATGTGCCTCTCTCCGTCTCCCCAACCGTGCCACGCGGGCGCGACATTCCCGGCACGGGGCATCGGTGACGTCGAGAGGAGCATGGCCCGGGCCGAGGACGCCAGCTTGATGAGGTTGCAGCACGTGGTTAGCTGAACAAAGCAGTCCCGGCGGCCGCGGCGCGGGGGAACCGCGTCGTCGACGACGAGGTGAGCCCATGAAGCTGGCGGATGTGTTGCCGACCCATGAGGTCCCGGTTGCACCGCAGGTCTGGCTGCGGACGCTGCATGCCTTCAGTTTCGTTGCCGCGCTGGCCTCGGTCTTCCTGGGCGGCGCGCTCTTGCACGCCCGTGGCTACCACGTGGAGCTGGGCGGCCTGGCGTTGGCGGCTCTGGCGGCGGTGCTGCTGAGCGGCGCGCTGGACCTCTACGACGACGCCGACGATCTCCGCCGCGGCCTGGACCGTCTGGGCCACACCCTGGACGCCGCGGCGCTGGCGCGCAGCGAAGCGGCGGAGCACAACCTGCGACGTTCCGCGGTGGCGTGCGTGGTGCTGGCGGCGTTCTCGCTGGCGCCGGTGTTCATCCCGTTGGCGCTCACGCGTCCGGCGCTGGTGATGGCGTTGTTCCTCGTCCTGTTTGCCGGGTTCACGTACGTGGCCCGTCCTCGTCGCTACAAGTACGTGGGCCTGGGTGACCTGCCGGAGGCCGTGGCGTGGGGACCGGGGCTCACCGTGCTGGGCATGCTGGCCGCGGCGCCCATCGTGACGGTGCGGGAGCTGCTCTACAGCCTGCTGTGCGCCATTCCCCTGGCCATGATGGTGGGCACGGTGCTGCTGGCGCGCGACATCCGCGACCGCGAGCACGACGCGGTGGAAGGGGTCAGCACGCTGGCGCTCCGCCGGGGCGTGGAGGGTGCGGTGCGGGTGATGCTGCTGTTGGTGGCGGGTACGGCCGTCTCGCTGGGGGGGCTGGCGGCGTTGGGTCTGCTGCCCCGGGCGTCGTTGATCTCCCTGGCCGCGGTGGTGCTGATCATCCCGGTGACCCAGGCCGTGCGACGAGCCTACGCGGAACGCGACGTGTCCAAGGACCAGGTGGTGTTCCGTGCGGAGGTGATGCACGCGCTGTTTGCGGTGTTGTTCATTGCTTCCCTGGTGTGGGCGCAGGCGGCGACGCTGGAGGCGGGCGGGAAGCTCCAGATCTGAAGCCCAGCCACGCACCCACCGCCAGCCCCGCCGTCACGCAGCACAACCACACGCTGAGCGCCACCACGCCGGCCGCGTGATGCAGGACCGTGTTGCCCACGGCCAGGTTCCACGCCATCCCGGCGGGAATCCATCCGCCCACGGAAGCCGCCAGCGCCACGCTGATGCTCTCCGGCTGCGCCAACGCGCGACCAAGGCGCACGCCGCGTTTGCGGAGCGGGCCCGGGCTGGTGCGGGAGAGTGCGGCGGCGCTGGAGTTGGGCGGCACGGTGGGGCCTCTCGTGGTGACACGCGCAGGTTAGCACGCGTTCTGGGCGCGCGGGTCGCGTGTCACATGCTTCCGCTCCCGTTACATTGAGCGTGGCGGGCTGGTTGACGTCGTGACGGAGGCATTGCTGCGGGCGCGCACGTGACGCCCGGTCACCTCCGTGAATCCCCGCCTCCGCCCAGAGGTGTTGCATGTCATCCCGGTCGCTGAAGGCCGCGGTTGCGTCCGCGGTGCTCTTGCTGCTCTCCGCGCGCGCCGACGCGGAATCCCTGGCCCACGCCACCCGCGTCTACCCGGACGAGGCCATCTCGCTGGCGGTGCATCGTCGGCTGGCGGCGGACCCGGCGGTGACGTCGTTCCTCATTGACGTCGACACCCAGGGTGGCGTGGTCACGCTCACCGGGCAGGCCCAGCACCTGCGCGCGCGGAACGCCGCCCTCCAGATTGCCCGGAGCGTGCGCGGCGTGCGCGGCGTGGTGGACCGCATTCGCATGGTCGTCCCCCGCCGTCCCGACGACACCATCCGTGCCGACGTGCTCCAGGTGTTGACGCTCAATCCCACGCTCCACCGCTACGGCCTGCGCGCGGAGGTGCGTGACGGCGTGGTGACGCTGCACGGCCCGGTGCCCGGTCGACGCGCGCGTGCGCTGGTGCTGGACACGGTGTCGGGCATCAAGGGCATCACCGCCCTGGAAGACCGCATGACGCTGCTGGAGAGCCAGACGTTCCGCTTTGACGAGGAGACCCGCCGGGACATTGCACACACCTTCCGCCTGTCCGGCTGGCTGAACGACGCGCTCGTGGAGGTGGACGTCAAGAAGGGCCGGGTCCTGCTCAGCGGGAGCGTGGGCAGCGCGGTGGAGAAGCAGCGCGCCGCGGAGCTGGCGTGGGTGGAAGGTGTGCGGGAGGTGGATGCCTCGCGGTTGGAGGTGGACTTCGGGTGGGGCGCCGAGCTGCAGCGTCGTCACCCGGTGGCCGAGCCCACGGCGGAGGAGCTCACCGACTTCCTCCACGTGTCATTCCAGCGGGACCCGCGGCTGGCGCCCTATGAGCTGCAGGCGACGGTGGCGGGTGGGCTGGCGCGGGTCATGGGCGTCGTCGACAACGCACAGGCGCGGCTGGCGGCGGAAGAGGTGGCGCGCAACACGCCGGGGATCTGGCGCGTGGAGAACAGCGTGACGCTGCAGCCCGCGCGACGTGTCACCGACGCGGAGCTGCGCACCCGCCTGGAGCGCGCCATGGCCTTCCAGCCGTACGTCGACCCGACGGAGGTAAGCTGGTCGCTCTACGACGGGATCGTGACGCTGACTGGCGAGGTGGACAGCCAGTTCGAGCGCGAGGAGGCGGAGCGCGCGGCGGCGGACATCAACGGCGTGGTGGGGATCCACAACGCGCTCAAGATCAGTGAGTCGTGGAGCTCGGAGGCGGACGTGCGTATCCGTGAGAACGTGGAGAGCGCGTTGCAGTGGAGTCCGTTCACCGACACCAGCGCCGTCGAGGTCAATGTGCAGTACGGCGTGGTGACGCTGACCGGCCGGGTGGACGGCTGGATGGCCTGGCGCGAGGCGCAGGAACACGCGCTGCGCTGTGGCGCCAAGGGGCTGCACAACGAGCTCGTCGTGGGCAAGCGGGGGCGCGGCGGGATTTGACCTGCGCGTCCCCCTCGGGTGCTGGGCTGCGCGGCGGCGCGGTGCGTGGGTTGGTTGGGAGCGTTGGCGGTCGGACTGCGCTGGCACCCGCGGAGGCGGAGGGCCCCCGCAACCTCACAAAGTGTCATACACCTTGCGTTCGGGAGGTCCTCCGGCGCCGCGCGTCGTGTGCCTGAGCGGCTGTTCCGCGTGCCCCCCCGGACACGCCCTCCCAACCCAACCCACGTGGCGACCGTGCGCCTGCGCTCGGAGGGCACCACCCTCGCGGAGTCGAAGGTCAGGCCCCAGCCCAAGGGCACTTGCGCCGCGCTCCGATACCTTGTTGAATATGAGCGCGTTTCATTCACGGCGCACCGCCGGAGGGCTGCGTGACCACAGGCTCCAACGAGTCCCTGCGTCGCACCCAGATCCTGCGGGCCGCCGAGCGCCTGCTGGTCCACTACGGGCTGCAGAAGACCACCATCGGTGACATCGCCCGCGAGGCGCGCATCGGCGTGGGCACGGTGTACCTGGAGTTCGAGTCCAAGGACGCCATTGTCCTGGAGATCAGCCGCGTCCGTCACGCCGACGTGCTCAAGGCCATGCGCGAGATCGCCGTGGGCCCGGGCTCCTACGAGGAGCGGCTGCGCGAGATGCTGGACCGCCGCTGCCAGATGTTCCTGGCCATCAAGGAAGTGGGCCAGCACGCGCATGAGCTGGTCCATTGCGTCTGCCCCGCGGTCAAGGACGCGCACCAGCGGTTCCAGCAGGAAGAGCACCAGATGCTGCGCGAGCTGCTGCAAGCCGCGAATCGCCAAGGTGAGTTCAGCATCAAAGATCCGGAGCTCACCGCCACCGCGCTGCAACGCGCCTACGCGGCCTTCACCCCGCCCTGGCTCTATTCTCAGCCACGCGACGAGGTGGAACCGCTGCTCAAGGCCATGCACCAGCTGGTTCTCCAGGGCCTGCTCAAGCGTCGCAACGGCCGGTGAACTGCCCCACCCGGGCCGGCAGGCGGGATCACCCCCTTGCCAGAATCGTGAACGATCTTATTTTCCGTTCACGAACCGACGGCCCGCGCGGCTGCCGGTCGGACCCGGCGCCCCCTGGGGCACCGCTCCAAGGAGAGGTCGCACATGAGCAAGAACACCACGTTGGACATTCCATCTCCGTTTGCGCTCCTGCCGCTGCGCAACGGCGTCCTGTTCCCGGGGCAGATCATCACCCTGCCCATGGGGCGCAAGCAGAGCGTGGAGATGGCCAAGAAGCTGGAGAGCGGCGCCATCATTGGCATGGCCGTGCAGCGCGACCCCAGGGTGGTGGACCCGGCCTTGAGCGACCTGCTGCCGGTGGGCACGTTGGCCCGCGTGCACGAGGTCTTCCGCTCCGGACCGCAGGGTTACCGGATGGTGGTGGAGGGCCTGAAGCGCTTCGAGCTCGTCGAGCTGGTGCAGAGCCAGCCGTACTGGACCGCCACCGGTCGCCCCGTGGAGGAGCCCGGCGCGGATTCGCCCGAGGCCAAGGCCTTGGTGAGCACGCTGCTGGAAGCGCTGCAGTCCCTGACCGGCGTGGCCGGGAACGTGGAGCAGCTGCTGCGCAACCTGGCGTCCATCACCGACCCCGGCGCGCTCGCCGACCGCGTGGCCGGAGCGCTGGGCCTGGAGAATGACAAGGAAGTGCCGGTGCTGCTGGCCACCGACGTCCCCGAGCGCCTGCGTGTGGTCACGCGCCTGGTCACCGAGCTGCGCACCATCAGCGAGGTGAAGAGCCGCATTGACCAGGAGGTGCGTGAGGAGATCACCAAGAACCAGCGCGAGCACATCCTGCGGGAGCAGCTCAAGGCCATCAAGAAGGAGCTGGGTGAGGATGTCGACGGTGACGACGACCTGAGCAAGCTGCGCGCCAGGCTGGATGCCGCGGAGCTCCCCGAGGAGGCGCGCAAGGTTGCCGACCGCGAGCTCTCCCGGCTGCAGTCCATGAGCCCGCAGCAGGCCGAGTACAACGTCATCCGCAGCTACCTGGACTGGATTGCCAGCCTGCCGTGGAGCAAGCGCGCGGATTCCACGCTGGACATCGACAAGGTGGCGCAGAAGCTGGACAGCGACCACCACGGCCTGGCCGACGTCAAGAAGCGCATCCTCGAGCACCTGGCGGTGCTGAAGATGGCCAACAACCCGCGCGGCACCATCCTGTGCCTGGTGGGGCCGCCGGGCGTGGGCAAGACCTCGCTGGGGCAGTCCATCGCCGACGCCACCGGTCGCCCCTTCGTGCGCGTGGCGCTGGGCGGTGTGCGCGACGAGGCGGAGGTGCGTGGTCACCGCAGGACCTACGTGGGCGCGTTGCCGGGACGGATTGTGCACGCGCTCAAGAAGGCGGGAGCACGCAATCCCGTGTTCCTCCTCGACGAGATCGACAAGATGGGTCGGGGCTGGGCGGGGGACCCGGAGGCCGCGCTGCTGGAGGTGCTGGACCCGGAGCAGAACGCCACGTTCCAGGATCACTACCTGGAGCTGCCGTTTGACCTCAGCGAGGTGCTCTTCATCTGCACCGCCAACAGCCTGGAGACCATCAGCCCGCCGCTGCGGGACCGTCTCGAGATCATCGAGCTGAGCGGCTACACGCTGGAGGAGAAGTTCCACATCGCGCGGAACCACGTCATCCCCAAGAAGCTCAAGGAGCACGCGCTCCACGAGGGGATGCTCACCATCAGCGACGACGCGCTCCGCTCCCTGGTCCACGGTTACACGCGGGAGGCCGGCGTGCGGCAGCTGCAGCGCGAGATCACCAAGCTGTGTCGCGCGTTGACGTTGGAGCTGGCGCGGACGCCGGATGCCAAGCGTGCCCCGGTGCACGTCGAGGAGAAGGACCTGCGGCGCTACCTGGGCAAGGTCCGCTTCTTCAACGAGGTGGCCGAGCGCACCAGCGTGCCCGGCGTGGCCACGGGTCTGGCGTGGACGCCGGTGGGCGGCGACATCCTCTTCATCGAGACCAGCCGCATGGCCGGGAAGGGCAAGCTGGAGATCACCGGTCAGCTGGGCGACGTCATGAAGGAGAGCGCGCGCGCCGCGCTGACGTACGTGCGCAGCAACGCGCGGACGCTGGGAGTGGAGCCCAACTTCCTGGAGAGCCAGGACCTGCACATCCACATCCCGGCGGGCGCGGTGCCCAAGGATGGACCCAGCGCCGGTGTCACCATCTTCACCGCGCTCACGTCGCTGCTGACCGGGCGGCGCGTGCGCCCCGACACCGCGATGACGGGCGAGTGCACGTTGCGCGGACGGGTGCTGCCGGTGGGTGGCATCAAGGAGAAGGTGTTGGCGGCGCACCGTGCGGGACTGACCCGGGTGGTGCTCCCCAGGAAGAACGAGCGCGACCTGGAGGATGTGCCGGAGAAGACGCGACAGAGCATGGAGTTCATCCTTGCCGAGGACATGAGCGAGGTGCTGGCCGCCGCGCTTGAGCCACCGGCCGCTCCGCTGGAGACCGCCGAGCCGCCCCCCCTGACCGAGGGGGCACCGTCGGTGACCGTGCACGTGGAACCGCCGACGCCGCTGCACGCTTGATCGGTTGAGACGTGATGGAAGTGCGAGGCCCGGGCGTTGTCCCGGGTTTCGTATTTCCGCGCGTCGTCTTGACCAGGATCACCGGCACACGTCTCACGACGATCCTGCGGTTGCGCCAGACCTGAAGGCATGGCCGGGATTGGTGCCGCTTGCCGTCGGTGGCAGAGTGGCCGGGCATGGGCCGGCGGGCGCGCAGCAGACAGAGACCACGGTGGTTGGTGGTGGGTGTGGTGGTGCTCGTCCTGGGAGCGCTGCTGACGGGCGGCGTGGTGTTTGCCGTGGCCTTCAAGCTGCACCGCGCGGACCGCGCGCTGGCATGGTTGGCACTCATGCTCGGCGCGACTGCACACGTGGCACTGACCGCCTTGGCGAGCACGCTGTTGTGGCGGAACCAACGCTCCACGGCGGGCTGGGCCCTGCTGGCGGGGTCCGCGCTCATCACCCTGGCCACGTTCAAACCCGTGGCGCGCGTGGTGACCATGGTGGTGCGTCATTCTCCGTTGGTGACCTGGGAGACCGATGACCTGCCCCCACCGTCGGAGAACGCCACCACGGATGACCGCGAGCCGTGACGCGCGGGCGCGGACAAGGCACACGCTGACGCAAAATTCATGCTCCGTTACGTCGTGATGGAGATGTGGGGCCTGCATGGCGTCGTCACGACCACCTGCCGCGCGTGATCACGGACCCGCCACCTGGGTGCTGTCCGCGTACGTGCTCCTGCTGACCGGCGCGCTGCGCGGCGGCATGCGTCTGCGGGTGGCCATCGGCCGCAGTCGCCGCGACCTCCTCCTCAACCTGCTCGCGCGCTACGCGCCACCCGTGTCCCCTCACTGTCAGGCTCCGAACACCTGAGCGGCTGCGTCAGAACAACCTTGGACACGTGGCCCAGAGCGCCTCCAACGGACCACGACCTGGAGTGCGGCGGGCCCTCGCCGCCCTGGTCAGCGTCGAGCGCGTTCACAGCGGGCCGAACAGCCCTTGGGCTCCATGACGTCGTGCAGGGTGCTGTCTCGTGGCGCGTGGACCCTTGACGGTTGTCCAAACCGCTCGACGCTGACCAGGGCGGCGAGGACCCGCCGCACGCCAGGTCGTGGTCCGTTGGAGGCGGTCAGGAACAGATGGCAACCGTTCTGGATCTGTTCACTGGGCGCGGTGGGTGTGACGCGCTGAGCGGGGCGGGCGGTCAGGCGTAGACCCAGCGCGAGACCTCCTGCGCCAGTGCCCAGATGCGCGCGGTCTCCGCCAGGTCATCCACTCCCGTGCCCCCGAACACGAGACGCATCCGTCCCACCTGGTCGGGTCTGATCTCAACCCGGATGAGCTGCGTGCCGTAGTGCCTGGCAAGCGCGCCGCGCAGCGTCCTGGCATAGGCCTCCACGACGTCGGGAATCGCGGAGCCGTTCCAGTTCTCGTCGGTGAAGAGCCGGGTCAGGGCGCCCTTGCAGAGGGTCAGTCGGATGCTGGTGGGGGCGGACATGTTGCTGCGGTGGTCTCCCAGGTGTCGCGCGGGGACTGGGAATATCATCCGCCCGCAGGGACGCAAGGTTTCACGACGACGTCGGAGGCCACACGCCCAAGGCCAAGGTCGGGAGATGCTGGGCTCGTCTTGGACCAACCGCGCGCGCCACGCTCACTGCATGACGCAAATCAGCCGCGCGATGTCGTTGCAGCGGGCCGAAACCGAGGAGATCGCCGTGGCGTCCGTGGCATGAATGCTCCCGCGCCGTCCATTCACGGCGTCCTCCTCAGATGCCCAGCCGTTGCAGGTGTCCGCGTGGGTGGTCCAGTCGGCGTTCAGGCCGGTCCAGGCGTCATACATGGTGTCGACGGAGAGCGCGTTGGTCCACTCGTCATCGCCGAAGTCGAATCGGCCGGTGGCGTCGGTCTGGAACAGGAAGACGCTGTTCTGGTCGTAGTAGCGGGAGCTCGGCTGGAGGACCCAGTTCAAGGCCGGCTGGGCGCTCCGCGTGGTCCCGTCGACGAGCATGGCGCGGTACGTGCCGGACGGGAGTGGGGCCTCGGCCGCTTCGCCGGCGCACTTGGCGTCGGCGCCCGCCGGCCCGCCCAGGTTGCCAGTCCACAGGGTGCTGGCGAACATGAGGAAATCGTCGTTGTGGTTGACGCCGACGAGCGTGACCGACTGCGAGACGTAGCAGGCGTCCCCGGCGGTGTAGCTCACCCGCAACGTGAACGGCTGGTTCCCGTCATAGTCGTTGTCGTCGACGCCCTGGACGGTGACGAACTGCGGCTCGGACCAGTTGACCTGGTCGAACGTCAAGGGCAGCGCTCCGTCGGCGCGTTGCGCCTCGCTGGAAGGTGTCACCGACACGCCCAGGCTCACCGCGCCCACCGGCGCCTGACTCAGCTGGAAGGCAACCGCCACGGTGGTGCCCTGTTCCGTGGTCTCCAGGTTGCCGCTCAGCCCCCACTGGATGGTGCCGCATCCCGAGGAGGAGGAAGCGGAGGAACTGGAGCTCGACGACGGGGAGGACGCGGCGGAGGACGACCCTGTCAGCGACGAGGACAGGGACCCGCTGCTGGATGACGAGGTGAGGAGGCTGCCGGTGGATGATGAGGAGCTGCTGGCGCTTGAGCTCGTGGTGTTCCCGGAAGACGCTGCACCCGTCGACCCGCTGGCGGCGGAGCTGCTGGCGGTCGACGACGAGCTGGTGGCCGCGGACGCGCTCGACGTGGCGCCGCCGGACGAGCTTGCGCCCGGGGACGATGACGTCGTGGATGTGGTGGCGGCGCTCGCGCTCGAGGTGGAGGCTGACGCGGAGGACGTGGAGGCGCCGCTCGACGAGACCGACGAGGACGTTGGGGCCGCCCCGGAGGATGCGCCCGGTTCCACGCACGTGCCGTCCACGCAGCGCAGCCCGGCCTCGGCGGCGCAGTCGGCGTCGGACTCGCACCAGGAATTGGTCAGGCTGGGTCGGCATGCTGCGGTCAAGACGAGCAACAGCGCAGCGCCGCAGGCACGGGGTCCGGACATGCGAGGGAGGATGCTACCAGAGGTCAAACCAGTGCTACATGTGCGGCCATGATTTCGCGCCTCTCTCGCGCGGTTTTGGCGCTGGGGTTGTCGTGGCCTGTCACTGCGGTGGCGGCGCCGGCGCGGTCCGCCGAGAGCGTTGCGGTGTTTCCCCTGCAGGCCAAGGGCGGCGCGGATTCAAGCATGGTGGAGCTGATGACGCTGACGCTCGTCGACGAGCTGCGTCGGGGCTCCACCTTTGCGCGCGTGATGTCACCCCAGGAGGTGGCGGTCCTCCTCTCCGACGACAGCCAGAGACAGCTCCTCACCTGCGCCACCGACCGCTGCGCGCTCCTGGACACCGAGATGGCCGGCGCGCTGGGGGTGACCCACATGGTTGGCGGCGCGGTGTTCCGTGTCGACGACGATCACCGCGTGGAGCTGTGGCTGCTGGACCTGCGCACGGCGTTGCAGGTGGCTTCCGTGTCGCGACAGCTCAAGGTGCGTCAGGCGCAGGAGCTCCTGGCCGCCGCGTCGCCCATGGTGCGTCAGTTGGTGGAGACGAGCGGTCACGCGCGCGCAGTCGGGAGCACCGCCGCTCCGAGCGTGGCGCCGGTGTTGCGGACCGCCGGTGCCGCCGCGGCGGTGGTGGGGGCGGTGGTGATGGCGTTGTTGGGACCCCTGGGACCGGGTGGCGTCGCGGCGGAGGCGGGTGTGTTCGTGACTCCGGTGGTCAATCGTTATGCGGGCACCCGCGTCCCCCGTCTCCGACACGGGAGCGACCTGGAAACCGCCACGATCCTGGGCGGTGCGGTCGCCGCCCTCGTCGGGAGCGCGGCGCTCGTGCTCGGTCTGGCGTTGCTTGCGCTCGGCGCCGGCCTGACGGGCGCGAGTCTCCTGGTGCCCTGAGGCTCCCGATTCTTGACGTCGTCCCTGGTGCGCTGAGCCGGGGGACGACACAGGCTCAGCCCGGCTCCTCCCAGCGGACCTGCTCCACGACGTGATTTCCCGCGCCCACCGCCAGCGCGGCCACGTGGTCGGGCCCCACGTCGACGTCCATCAGGCTCCAACGTTCCACCTCGTCGGGCGCCCACGGTGTGGCGAGCAGGCGCGCCGGTCCTTGCGTGGTGACCTGGAAGCCATCCAGCGGGATGGACAGGCCGCCGCCGCACGCCTTGATGAACGCCTCCTTGCGCGTCCAACAGGTGAGGAACCGGCGCAGTTGCGCGGGAGCGGGCGCGCTCAACACCTCCTGCGCTTCCACCGGCGAGAAGAACCGCTGCGCCACCTGGTGCAGCAGGGGGCGCTCACGCACCGCTTCCACGTCAATCCCGACGTCGTGGCCCGTGGTGACCGCGCAGACCGCGCAGTCCTCGCAATGCGAGAGGTTGAACCTGAGCGCGGTGTCGTCGTGCAACGCGGGCTTGCCGTGCGGTCCCACGCGCAGGCGCACCGCGGAAGGCTGGGTTCCCAGGTGAGGGGACAGGATCAACCGCAACGTGGCGCGCCCGACCACGAAACGTTCCTGGTGCACCGGGAAGAAGTACCCGCTCGCGCGTTGTCGCTCGTCGTCGGTGAGGAGCGCCAGCAATGCCTCCCGGCGCGCGGGTGGGGCGGCCAGCGTGAAGCGGTGGACCTGGATCACGCCCGGCGCCAGCGGTGGAATGCGTGGCACCCAGGGGAACGTCATGGTCGATTAGACCCGCGGCATCCCGGAGATGAAGCTCTGCGAAGTGAAGCCCTGGGTGGATTCCACGCCGTTGACGCGGATGTCCGCGCCCATGTTCTGCAGCTTGGGCACCAGGTTGTCATACTTGCGCTGCAGCTCCTGGATGTTGGACAGGCGCATGGTCCCGCGCGCCACCAGCCCCGCCACGACGAGACACATGCCGGCGCGGATGTCCGTGGGCAGCTTGAAGTCCCGCGCGTGCAGCTCCGTGGGGCCCTGGATGATGCCCGAGTGCACGTGGTTGCGGCCCCGGAAGCGGCACGGCACCTCACCCAGGCACCTGGAGAAGAGCGTGATGTTGGCGCCCATGTCCGTGAGGAAGCGCGTGTACGCCAGGCGGTCCTCGAAGATGGTCTCGTGCAGCACGCTCACGCCGGAGGCCTGCGTGAAGAGGACCATGAAGGGCTGCTGCCAGTCGGTCATGAAGCCCGGGTGGACCTCCACCTCGATGTGCGTGCCCGTCAGCGGTCGCCCCGCGGGGGCGCTGACGTACACGCCCTCGGAGTTGACGCGGAACTCCGCGCCCATGCGCTGGATGTAGTTCAGGAAGCTGTACACCGGGTCATGCGGGACCTTCTCCAGCAGCACGTTCCCGCCGGTGGCCAGCGCCGCGCAGGCAAAGCTCACGGCCTGGTTGCGGTCCACCATGCAGCGCAGCTCACAACCCTTGAGCTTCTGCACGCCCTGGATGACGAAGGTGCGGTGCGCGTCCACCATGATGTCCGCGCCCATCTTCTGCAGCATCTTCACCAGCTCGATGATCTCCGGCTCGGTGGCGGCGTTCTCGATGATGGTGCGGCCGCGCGCCAACGTGGCGGTCATGATGAGGTGCTCGGTGGTCATCACCGACGGGAACGGCAGCACGATGTGCGCGCCGTGCAGGCCTTCCTCGCCCACGGAGAATTGGTAGCGACCACCCTCCGTCTCCACGTGCGCGCCCATCTCCTGCAGGCCCTTGACGTGGAAGTCCACCGGCCGCTTGCCGATCTTGTCGCCGCCCAGCGTGTTGGCAATGGAGACCTCCCGGAAGCGGTGCAGCAGGGGCCCGGCGGCCAGCACGCTGATGCGGTTCCGACGACACAGATCATCCGGGATGTTGGCGGTGGTGACGCCGCGCGCGTTGAGTCGCACGGTGGCGGTGTCCACGTGCTCCACGCGCCCGCCGAGGAACGCAAAGAGCTCCTCCACCATCTTGCGCTCATTGACCTCCGGGGCGCCCTTGATGAGCACGTCCTCGTTGGTCAGCAGCGCGGCAATGATGCTCTTGGTGACCTGGTTGGAGGAGCCGGCCACGGACACCCGCCCGCCCGTCAAACGTCGGCCCCCGTTGATCTCGATGATGCTTTCCTTCACCGCGTCCAAGCTCCCTGTGCTCCCCGTCGGGTGGAACCGTTTCATCACAGTCTGGCATCCCCGCTCCGTCAAGCGGTGGCGACGAGGGCCGGGCCGTGGGCGGCGCGGGCTCCCGTGGGAGCGGCGCGGCGCGGGCGGTGGCATCCGTCAGCGGGGGGACGCACGTCGTCATCCGTCAGTTGGCGGCGGCTCCGACCGCAACCTACCCGCGCGCACCCCGAAAACGGAGTGTGAGGAGGTTGTCCATGGTTGCCGTCACGCTCGCGCCAGCTCGTCCCCGCTCCAACGTGGCCCCGAACGAGCCCACGCCGCTGCGGCCCGCGGAGGCCCCGGCGTCGACGGAAACGGCGCCCGCCTCGCCCACGCGCACCGCCCCCACCGCCGAGGTCCGCGACGCTTCACGCACGGTGGCGGCCGGGGCCGAGTCGGCCACGCGCTCCCGCCTGGCCGCGGTGGAGTCCGGGATCCCGCGCACGCTGCGGCGCGGCTCCCGCGGAGAGGACGTGCGGGCGCTGCAGGAGGACATGGTGCGGCTCGGGTACATGAGCCGTGACGAGATGAACACGGGCCCGGGGACCTTTGGCTTCCGGACCCACGAGGCGGTGGTGGACTTCCAGCGCGCCCATGGCCTGCGCCCCGACGGACAGGTGGGCCCGCGGACGCGCGCGGCGTTGCAGCAGGCCACCCACCGCGGTGAGCGCATCAACGAGCCGCCGCCCGCTCCCCAGGGCGAGCCGCTGAGGCCCGCTCCGTCGGAGAACCCGCCCGCAGCGGCCACGCCACCGTCGTCGCAGCGTCCCAACCCGCAGGGGCGGATTGGCCAGGTCTACCGCGACAACGCCGCGCGGGCGGACAACGCGCGCATGGACGGTCGCTACCAGCGGGAGGTGGACCAGGTCATGCGCAACCTCACGCCGGAGAAGCGGCGGCAAATCGACGAGATCGCGCGTCGCGCCAACCTGCCGCCCTCCCTGGTGGCGGGCATCTGGTACCGCGAGGCGTCCCTGCGCGACGGCGTCTACCTGCACAACGGCGACCCGCTGGGTCGTCCCACCACACACGTGCCGCGCGGCATCTCCTTCCGGAGGGACCAGTTCGTGGAGGCCGCGGTGCACGCGCTCAACCAGAAGCGCCACGTCGCCGACCAGCTGGGGCTCAACTACAACTCGCGCGACCCGGCGGCCATGGCCACGTACGCGGAGTTCTACAACGGGCTGGGCTACCGCAATCACGGCCGCGTGAGCCCCTACGCGTTCGCGGGGACGGACCAGTACCGCGGCGGCATGTACGTGCGTGACGGCGTGTACAGCGCCAACACCTGGGACCGTCGCCCCGGCGTGCTGGCCATTGCCACGGCCTATGAGCGGGCCTTCGGCGGCTAAGATGTCCTAAAACCGGTACTTCAGGTGGCACTGCGTGCAGGCGTTGAGCAGCACGCCGGTCTGGCGCGTGGCGGCCTGCAGGTCGTTGTGGCGGGAGGCCTGGACCAGCTTCACCAGCTCGTCGTGGAACGCGGCGTCCTCCTGCTTGAACTCCGCCACCTTGTCCGCGTTGCGCGGCAGCTTGACCAGCCCACGCTCCAGCGACTGCTCGGTCATCTCCCGCGCTGCGTGGACGCGGTGGATGGCGGCGGGGATGGCCGGGAGGTTGTTGTTGGCCAACGCCACCAGGACCTCCTGCATGGCCGCGGTGAGCAGCCACATCTCTGCCTTCAGCGCCGTGGGGCCGGGCTCGTTGGGAACCGGGACCGCTGCCACGGATGCCTGCACGCCCGGCGTCACGCCGCCGTGGTGCGCTCCGCCGTGACCGCCCGCGGCGCCGTGGCCGTGACCTGCGCCGACGTCGGCAGGAGCGGACCCGTGGTCGTGCGGGTCGAGTGCGTCCTGGCGCTTGCCGGTCTTCCCCCCGTGTCCCTGGTGTCCACCTCCCGCGCCGCCGCCCTCCTCCTTCATCATGCAGCAGGCCTTCTTCTCGTCCTCCGCCTGCAGCGCCCAGGGCGCCACCACCACCGCGCCGGCCAGCACCCCGCTCCAGATCCACCGTGAACCCGTCATGACAAAACCTCCCGCCGACTTCTGTGCAGTTTGCGGGCCAGCCGCAAGCTCATCCGTCGATGGCGACGCCGTAGCCGCGCAGCTTCCGCCACAACGTGTTGCGACCGATGCCGAGGACACGCGCCGCTTCCGAGGGACGACCGCCGCACGCCTGCAACACGTGCAGCACATGTTCCCGCTCCACCTCGGCCAGCGGGCGCAACACCACGGGCGCATCCGCCGGCCTGGATGGCGCGGGCTGCAGCACGTCGTCGGGAAGGTGGGATGAGGTGATGGCGCCGCCCAGCGAGAGCGCCACGCCATGCTTCACCGCGTTGGCCAGCTCGCGGACGTTGCCCGGCCAGCGATGCTGCACGAGGGCGCGCTCCGCGTCGGGGGTGAGGACCGCGTTGGCACGGCTCTCCAGCTCCAGGAACACGCGCGTCAGCGGCAGGATGTCCTCCCGACGCTCCCGCAGCGGCGGCACCGTCAGGGAGAACACCTTGAGCCGGTAGTACAGGTCCTCCCGGAACAGCCCGCGCTCCACCTGGGAGCGGAGGTCGCGGTGGGTGGCGCAGATGACGCGGACGTCGACGCTGAAGGCCTGCGTATCACCCACGCGGCGCACCTCACCGTCCTGCAGCGCGCGCAGCAGCTTGGCCTGCAGGGGCAGCGGCATCTCCGCAATCTCGTCCAGGAACAGCGTGCCGCCCGCGGCCGCCTCCATGAGCCCGCGCCGCGCCGCCAGGGCCCCGGTGAACGCACCCTTGACGTGACCAAACAGCTCGCTCTCCAGCAGCTCCGTGGGCAGCGCCGCCACGTTCACCGCCACGAACGGCTGACGACGTCGCGGGCTGTTCTCATGCAGCGTCCGCGCGAGCACCTCCTTTCCCGTGCCGCTCTCTCCCAGGATGATCACCGACGCATCCGCGGCCGCCATGGGCGCCGCCCGACGCAACAACGCGTGCATGGCCGGGCTCTCCGCCACCACGCGCACCTTCCGTCGCAGGCCGTCCGTCACGGTGGTGAGCTGGCAGATCTGGCAGACGTCGTCGTTCCCGAGGATGGCGAAATTCTTGCGCTGTTCCATCTTGATGTTCCTCGAAGTTCCGCTCTGGAACGCTAAGGATGACATCACGGCCCGGCAACCGTCCTGATCCCGTCGCGACCACTCCGGCACAGGCAATGCAGTTGACGCAAATCATTCACCCACGGAGGCGGGATGCAGACACTCGACCGAAGCATGACCGTTGCGCAGATTGTGGCCACGCACCCCACGTGCGCGCGGGTCTTCCAGAACCACCGGATTGATTTCTGCTGTCGCGGCGGCGTCAGCGTGGAGGAGGCGTGCCGGAGCCAGGGCGTGGACGCGCAGGCGGTCTACGCCGAGCTGGAGCGGGTGATTGACGAGGGGCGCGGCGGGGAGGACCGCGACTTCGCCGCCATGACGTCGTCGGCGCTGATTGCGTACATCGTGGAGCGGCACCATGCGTACCTGCGTCGCGCCATTCCGTGGATTGCCCAGATGGCGTCCAAGGTGGCGCGGGTGCACGGGGCGCACAACCCCAAGCTGCCCGACCTGCACGCGACCTACGGGGACCTGGTGAACCTCCTGCTGGACCACCTGGACCACGAGGAGCAGGTGCTGTTTCCGGCGCTGCTCTCCAACGCCGGCGCGCGGGAGGTGGTGGCGCGCGAGCTCCACGAGATGCACCGTGATCACCTCGTGGTGGGCGAGATGCTGCAACGCATCCGCGCGCTCTCCGACGACTTCACCGTCCCGGAATGGGGTTGCGGCAGCTACCGGGCGCTGCTGGGTGAGCTGGAGAAGATGGAGGAGGACATCCTGCGGCACGTCCACCTGGAGAACCACGTGCTGATGCCGCGCCACCAGCCGCCGGAGGGCGCCGATGCCGGGCACCATCACTGAGTTCATGCGGGAGGACCACGCGCGCCTGGACCGGCTGCTGGACCGCGCGGTGGCGGATCCCCACGCCTTTGATCACGCGGCGTTCGAGACGTTTCGCGGCGGGATCCTGCGCCACATTGGCATGGAGGAGAAGATCCTGGTGCCGGAGCTGCGCTGTCGTCTGCGGGGTGAGGTGGTTCCCCATGCGCGCCGCCTGCGCGTGGAGCACGCCGCCATCAGCAGCCTGCTGGTGCCCACGCCGTCGTCGGACATCGTGCGGGAGGTGCGCGTCATCCTGGCGGAACACAACGCGCTGGAGGAGGGGCCGGGTGGCCTCTACGAGCTGTGCGAGAAGCTGCTGGGTGACGAAGCACCCGGGGTGGTGGAGAAGCTGGCGGCCGCGCGCCCGGTGCCGCTGGCTCCGCACCACGACGGGCCAACCGTCAAGCGCACCGCCGAGGAGGCGCTGGCCAGCGCGGAGCGCATCCAGGCGTACCGGGACCGCGCCCACCCGGCGGCATAGGGGCTGCGCCAGGGAGTCGCTCCCACGCACTCTGGAGTTCGTCAGGATTAGCCACGCGTAGCCATCAGCGTGGCCAGGGAAGTTCCATCCACTTGGGATGGCCGCTGCCCTCGTCGAAGACCACGGCGAGGCGGCCGGGGTGCGGCGAAAGGCTCAACCCCTCGGGACGAAGTCCGGGGAAGTCGTGCACCAGGCGCGGGGTCAGCTCACCGGCACGCGGTTCCGGCACCACCCACAGGCGACCCGTCTGGCGACCACCTTCCGCCTGCGAAGGCGTGGAGGCCACCACCAGTGTCCCGTCGGGAAGGAAGAGCAGCTCGGAGATGCCACCGGGCGCGGGCTTGCCGTCGACCTCGGCGTCCAGCTTGACACGGGCCCACAGGCCAAGGCCGGCGTCCTGCACCTTGCCTCCGGCAAACAGCACATCCGGGGAGCCCAGGCGCCAGATGGCCGTCCGGCCCTCCGCGTCCAGGGGACCTTTGAGGCCCAGGTAGAGCGCGCCCTGCCAGTAGGCCATGCCTTCCACGTCGAGGGCGCGGGTGTTCCCAGGGAGCCCCAGCGCCTTCAGTTGCTCGGCAGTCAGCCCATCCAGCAGGTCCGCCAGGTGCACCTTCCCCGCCACGCGCAGGCCCGTTCCCGAGGGAACCAGCTTCAGGAACGCCGTGCGCGAGGGCTTGCGCTTCCCGGAGCGCGCCACGCTCTGGGAGGAGAGCACGTAGATGGAACCGTCCGGCGCTGGCGCAATGGACTCCAGGTCATTGAGCTCGTCGACGCCCGAGACCGCGGTGGGTTGGGGATCCACGCGCCCGTCCATGGACAACGTGAACAGCACCGGCGCGTGCTTGTCGTCGTCGGAGTAGCCGGTGTCGTCGCTCACCACCAGGTAACGCGCCAGGTCCGCGCGCCAGGCCAGGCCGCTGGGCTCCAGGTGGTACTTCTCCGCCAGCGCCGGGGGGACCTCCACGACGAGCGGCGCGGGCACGCGGTCCTTCTCGGCGCCACCCGGGGATGCCGCGCCGGGCACGCCATCTCCCGCGAAGGAGTCCGAAGTGACGCCCAACGCCGCCGCCGCCACGCCGTGGGGCGGGGGAGCCTGCTCGTCGGGCATGAAGCGCACGTCAAAGGCCTGGCCCGGGAGCATGTGGGACGGCTGGTCCAGCTGGATGACCACGTTGCGTCCCCACACCGGCACCCGCGGCGTCCGACGACACCGCGCGGGCAGCTCGTCGACGAGCGGACCCAGCGCCACCGCCCGCCCGCTGAGGGCCTCCCCGCTCCCGCCGCGGGGCCAGAGCATGGCCTTGTTGCCCTCCTGCACGTTGACCGCGTCCTGCTCGGTGACGCACGCCACCACGCGCGTGGCCTGCTGGCGGATGAGCATGGCCACCGCCTCACCCGCCGCCACCACCTCCCCGGGACGCTTCACCACCTGCAGGATGCGGCCCGCGGAAGGCGCGCGCAGCCGCAGGCCCTCCCGACGCTGCTTGAGCCAGCTGAGCTGACGTTCCACCACTTCCAGCTCGCGTTGCAGCGGCACCGCCAGCACCGTCCAGTAGTTGGCTCCTTCCCGTCCCGGCTCGCGCTGGGCTCCGTGCAGCTGACGACGCAGCGACTCGATGATGGGTGGCAGCGCTTCGGCCTCCCGCGCCGCGGCCTCGTATTCCACCTCCACCGCGGACAGCTCGCTTGCCGGCGCCAGGCGACGCTGCACCAACTCCTTGAGACGGTCACGCTCCGCGCGCAGCGTCTTCTCCTGCGCACGCGCCTTGGCCAGCGCCACCTCCTCGCGCGCCAGCGCCACCCGCGCCTCGTATAGCCACTGCTTCATCTTGTTTTCGTCCAGGCTGACTTCCCGACGGGTCTCCGCCTCCACCGCCCCCATCTGCGCCAGGGCCTGCTGGCGTTGCGCCTCCACCACGGCGATCTCGGAATCCAGGGCGGTGGTATCCAGCCAGGCCACCACCTGACCCTCCGCCACGTCCTGGCCCGGCTCCACCGCGAGCGAGGCGAGTCGACCCGCTTCCAGCGGCGCAATGCCCTCCGGGACGCCCTCCGCGAACGCCACCACGGAACGCGTGGGAGCGACGCCGCCGTTGAGGACGGCCACTGCGGCAACGGTTGCTGCAAACACCAGCCATGGGCCCAGGACCCAGAGCTTCATTCGAGTCTGCCAGCTCATTGGAGTCACAACTCCAGCGTGGGCTCCTGCATCAGGAGCGAGACGTCGCGGACACCTTCAATGGATTGGAGCGCCGCCACCAGCTCGCCACGACGGCGGGGATCCGGGATGCTGATCTGGTAGGCATGCTCCATCTGCTGGTCCTGCGCTGCGGCGCGCAGCGTCACCAGGACGAAGCTCCGGGTATGGGTGCGCAGGATCTCCGAGACGGCCTGTTCCGCCTCCGGGCTCTTGGGTGCAAAGAAACGCACCAGCCCGTCGGACTGGAACCGCGCGCCAAAGGAGATGGTGTGCAGCAACGTGGCGGCGCCCAGGAAGATCCCGGTTCCCAGCAGCGCCGCGCCGTAGGCCTGCAGGCCCGACGCCACTCCCGCCGCCAGGGAGGCAAAGACAAACAGGATGTCCCGGGGGTCCCGCAGCGACGTGCGGAAGCGCACCAGGGACAGACCCGCCGCCACGCCAATGCCGGCCGCCACGCTGTTGCCAATGGCCAGCATCAGGGTGCAGGCCACGATGCTGACGGTGGCCAGGGTGTGGACGAAGCTGCGCGAATAGCTCAGGCCGCGGAAGGTCCAGAGATACACCGCGGCCATGGCCTGAGTGAGTGCAAAAGCCAGGAGCAGGGACAGCGCGGCGGAACGCCAGTCCACCACGTCCGTCCGCCCCAGGGGCCCGAGCCAGTCCATCATGCTCCAAGCCTCCATTCATCATAGGTGGGGATCCGGACGCCCGGCACGGAGTGCTGGACATCCAGGCTATAGCCATACTTAGAGAACGAATAGCGGATGAGCTCCAGGCGCTGGACCATGTTCATCATCCAGCGTGGCGCCGGGCCGGCGAACTTCAGCTCCAACAGCGTGATGGGCTCCAGGGACTTGGTGCGGATGGGGTCATCCACCAGGCGCCAGGCCTTGGGGTCCACCTCCATGTCCAGCGTGCTCTTCAGCTGGCAGCGGATGTGTCGGTCAAAGGTGAGACGCGCGTAGTCGTCCACGGTGCTGACGTACGCCTCGCGGTCGTACTCCACCAGGACCACCGGCTTGAGGTGATAGGTGTGCACCAGCGAGTTGAAGCGCTCCACCGCGCGCCGCGCCTTGGGCGCCACGCGTGAGGCGGCCTCCCCGTTGGGATGGCACATGACCTCCTGCCACTGCTCCGCCGGCACCCCGCCCCGCGTCTTGATGATGGCGTCCAGGACCCTGCGCTTGACCTCCAGGAACACGGGGGCCTTGCCCTGGGCTCCGGGATACATGCGGGCGCGCACCTTGAAGCGGTCGCACACCTCGTGGTCATTGGCCCAGAAGAGTGCGTACTGGTCGGTGTCAAAGTAGAGCGAGCGGATGGCGTAGGAGCCGTTCGGTCCGGCGTAGCTGTCCAGCTTGCACACCGAGAGCGCGGTCTCCCTGACGTAGGGCACCAGGTGCGGTGGCAGGTGGTACTTGTGCTCGCGTCGCTCGAGCAGGTTCTCGTTGACGGCCATGAGGACCCGTCAGGCGCGCGGGGACGGGCGTCCCGACGCGCGCGGAGTTGCGGTGGTGTTGGTGGGGGGCCCGGACGCAGGATGCGACCGTGACCAGGGAGGCGGGTGCGGAAGCAGGACCCTGCCGACGATGAGTCTTACCCCCCGCCACCGTTGGCTGCCACACGATGATCCGAGTGGCGCGGGACGTATCAGCCGGGTTTGCAGGAGCTCGCGGAGCAGGGTTTCTCGTCGGAGAGAGTCTTCGGACCGCGGTCTCCTGGCGCGCGTCCCGGGGCACTCGTGCGCGCGCGGTTCGCGTCGGGGCAAACGCCCGTCCCCGCCTTACAACGGTGCCCGGTCAGGTTGACCGGTACAAAAGGCGGTGTTCCCCCTCCCTCTCCCCATCCCCCTCCCCCTCCCGGGAAGTCAGCGGGTGCGGAGTCCGTGGGTTGTCGATTTTCTCGTCGGAAAACCGGGGGGCACCCGTCGACCCGGTGCCACTGACTTCCCGGGAGGGGGAGG
>JBFMGU010000101.1:0-35983 GCA_040752415.1 Myxococcota bacterium | reverse complement strand
GGCGGGGTGTTCCTGGGCTGGGACAGCATCGGGCCGGGCGAGGTGCCGCGCGCGCTCTCCCGCGTCCGACTCACCCCGACGCCGGGCACCGTGCTGGACGTGGTGATGGGCGCGGGGAGCCACTACCTGGGGCCCCTGAAGCCGGAGGATCCGCTGCCCGCCGCGCTGGGGCGGACGCATCCCAAGGCGGCGTTGCTGGTGCCGTTCTTCGTGAAGGACCGGCTGGTGGGCGTGCTCTACGGGGAGCGCGGGGAGCGACCCATCCCACCCGGCACCGTGGCCGCGCTCCAGATGCTCACCCCGTTCCTGGGCCGGACGCTGGAGCAGCTCATCGTGGCGCACAAGAAGGCGCGCCTGGAGGCCCGGGGCCAGACCCTGGATCCGCGCGAGGCCGAGCTGCCCCCGGAGCCCCCCATCGTGGAGCCGCCGCCGGATCCGGAGGAGCTCCACGCCGCCGAGCAACCACCCGCCCCGGAGTTCGCCCCGACGGTCGCCGCGGAGCCGGATCCGGAGGAGCTCCACGCCGCCGAGCAGCCTCCGCCCCCGGAGCTGGCCCCGCCGGTCGTCGCTGCGGAGGCCCCCGCGTCCGAGCCCGAGCCGCCCGCCACCACCCTCCTGGACACCGCGCTGCCGCCGCCCACCGCGCACGCCCAGGTCACCCCGCTGGCCACGCGGCCCGGCGTGTTCGTGATCGCCCCGCGTCGGCCGGTGCCGGCGGCGGAGCCCGTCGTCGAGTCCTCGCCTGCGGTCCCGGACGTCGTCACCGCGGGTGCGCCGGAGGTGGTCCCGGACGCGCTCCCCGCGGATCCAACCGGCCTGGCCCCCCTGCCGCCGCTCCCCGCGCCGGGCGAGGAGCTGCCGGTCATCCCGGCGCCCGAGCGGCCCACCCTGGTTCCCGTCGAGCCCATGCCGGAGAACGGCGTGCCGGTCTCGCTGGTCTCCGAGCCGCCCGCTCCCGCGTCCGAGCCGCCGCCCCCCGTGCCCCTCGCCGAGGAGCTGCCGCCGCTGGCCCCCACGGCGGTGGCGGAGCGCTCCACCCCGCCCGTCCCGGTGGAGCCCGGCGCGCGCGCCACGGTGCTGATGCCGGTGGACCAGGTGGTGGACCTGGTGGAGCAGACCGTTCCCTCCAACAGCTCGCTGCTCCCGGGCCTGCCGCCTTCCACCGTGGAGGTGCCGGCGTTGCCCTACGCCCCCACCAATGCCGCGGCGCTCGCGGAAACCATGCCCCCCGTCCCCCTGGCGACGATGGGTGCCCCCACGACGGGAACGGCGGGCTGGTCGGAGTCCGGGGGTGTGGTGGCGCCGGTCCTGCCGCCCCTGAGCACGTCCGGGCCGCAGGAGCCCATCCCGGAGGCGCCGCCCGCGGATTGGAGCAGCTGGTCGGGCGCCAGCGGGGAGCCGGTGGTCCCGCCGCCCGCCCCGGACATCCCTCCCGGCGCCACCCGCGCCGACGACATCCTGGTGCTGGCCGAGCAGGCGCCCGCCGCCGAGCTCACGTCCCTGGCGCAGGAGCTGTTGGCGTTGCCGCCGGACGGGGAGACCGACTCGCTGGTGCGCCGGGCGCTGGCCCGCGGCCCCGACGCGCTCGCCGCCACCGAGACCCTGCTGGTCTGGCGCGGGCTGGCCACCGCGCAGGTGCTCCGCGAGTTCCCCGGTCCGGTGGTGGTGGACGTGTTCGGCCAGGAGCTGCCCCCCGCCTCCGCCGCGGACATCGGCCCGCTCATCAAGCTGTTGCTCAAGCTGGGCAGCGGCGCGTGTGTGCTGGCGGTGGCGCACGGGAGCCAGGTGGCGGCGCGCGCGGGTCGGTATGCGGCGGTGGCGCTGGCCAATGAGGCGCCCGCCCCCGGCGTGGTGCGCTACGTGGCCGAGCGCGTCTTTGACGAGGAGGACCGCATCCGCTTCCAGGCCGCCCAGGTGCTGGACCGCATGCGGGGTCGACAGTACCTGCGCAGCGCGGTGTCGGACGCGTTGGCGCTGGTGGCGGAGGCGCTGGCCAGCCCGGACCCCGGACGACGCGGGGCCGCACTGGCCGCCGCGGG
Organism: Myxococcota bacterium; assembly: GCA_040752415.1. GTDB lineage: Bacteria > Myxococcota > JACRCW01 > JACRCW01 > JACRCW01 > JBFMGU01. The sequence goes on along the minus strand of JBFMGU010000101.1, from coordinate 33,944 downwards.
GGTGCTCAAGGACCGGTCCTTCGTGCCGGGGCTGGTGGGCCTGCTGGAGGGGCAGGAGCGCTGGCTGGCGGCGGAGTCGCTCTCCACGCTCAAGGAGCTGACCAAGCAGGACTTCGGCACCAGCGGGAAGAAGTGGCTGAAGTGGTGGGAGGAGAACGGGAGCCGGCGTCGGGTGGAGTGGATGATGGACGCCCTGGCCCACCGCGAGCGGGAGCTGCGTCAGAGCGCCATGCGGGAGCTCAACGCGCTGACCGGCGAGTACCACGGCTACTTCCACGACGCCCCCAAGGACGAACGCGACGCCGCGGTGGCCCGCTGGCTCAAGTGGTGGGAGGGCGCGCGGGCCCGGGACGACCTGCCCTGAAGACGTGGGCGGGGGCCAGGGCGCGGGTTTCCGCCCCGCCGGGGAGTCGTGATCCGCCCGGGGTTGAAACCAATTGACGGGACGGACATCTTGTAGGTCAATACCCGGCGCTTCCTGCCGCCCAAGACGGGTGGGGGGAGCACCACACACATCCTGAGGAGTTCCGTTTCATGACCACCCAGACTGCATCCTCCGCGGAAAGCTGTGCCGCACCGGCCACCCAGACGGCGGAGCCCGTTGCGCACGAGGGGCTGGGCGACTTCCCGCTCCTGCTGACGGCGCGGGCGGCGGAGAAGATCCTGGAAGCCATCAAGCTCGAGGGCGAGCAGACCGGCAAGAGCTACGTCGGCGTGCGCGTGTCCGTGGTGGGCGGTGGCTGCTCCGGCTTCCAGTACGGCCTGGACTTCGTGGAGGCGCCCGAGGATGACGACCTCCTCAGCGAGCAGCACAGCGCCAAGCTCTACTGCGACCGCTTCAGCGCCGGTTACCTGACCGGGACCCGGCTGGATTACATCGAGACGCTGCAGGGCGCGGGGTTCAAGTTCGAGAACCCCAATGCCAAGCGCACCTGCGGGTGTGGCAGCAGCTTCTCGGTCTGAACTGACGTCGTCAAGGTGATTCCCGCAAGAGGGTGGACCTCACCGTCCGCCCTCTTGTCGTTCGACCCGCTGGAGTCGTGGGGGGTGGTGGTGGTGGCCAACCCGCCACCACCCAAGAGCTCCATCCGCCTTCAGCGACGACCCACCGGCCACAGGCGGTACAGCCGGGTCTTCCCCTTGATGCCCTTGAGGTCCGCCTCGAACGTCTCGCCTTCCACGCTGCGCGCCAGGTCGTCGCAGCGGGAGTCGGCCAGGATTCCGTCGGTGATCACCACGTCCCAGCCCACGCTCTCATTCTGCGTGCGCGCCGCCACGTTCACCGTGTTGCCGAAGTAGTCCAGCTTCTCGTTCTGCTCCACCGCCAGCGCCGGCCCGCTGTGCACGCCGATCTTGATGATCGTGGGTGGCTCCCCGGGCTTGTTGAGGTCCAGCGCCCGACGTTGGATCTCCAGCGCGCAATCCAGCGCGTCGTAGGGCTTGTCGAACACGGCCATCACCGCGTCGCCAATGGTCTTCACGATGGCCCCGTGCGACTTCTGGATGGCGTCGTAGAGCAGCTTGAAGTGCTCGCGCACCAGCGCAAATGCGCGCGGGTCGCCCACCTGCTCGTAGAGCGCGGTGGAGCCCTTGAGGTCGGTGAACATCAACGTCACGCGCCCCACCTTGATGTTCTGCCCCGGGGAGAGCACCTCGCGGCTGAACAGGTCGCGGAACTCCATCAGCGAGGTCACCGTGGCTGCGCTGGCCGCGTCGTCCAGCCACTGGCTCGTCTCCAGCACCACCAGGGCGCGCTCGCTGGTGAGGTTGCGCAGCTTCAGCGTCATCCTGCGGGGCAGGCCGCTGCTGGGCGTGGCGGTGATGCTCACCGGGTCCAAGGCCACGTCGACCACGTTGTCCCCAATGGGCATCAGCCCCTTGTTGGACACGTGCACCATGCCCACTTCCAGCACCGCGCTCCCCGGGATGCCCTGCGCGCGCAGCCGGTAGCGACCGTCGGCCAGCGCCACCTGCACCTCGCGCGTCTCGCCGGGCGCCAGGTCCTGCTGCATGCGCACGTGTGGCGTCATGGACGGGCCGCCAAAGCAGAAACGCACGTCCTCCACCTTGCGGATGTGCGGCGCGGGGGAGAAGGTGACCTCCACGTTGCGGTCGAACTCGACGTCAAACGTGATGCCGCAGCTGTCGCAGCTGGAGCCCGGGACCACGCCGGCCAGCGTGCTGGTCTGCTGCTTGGCCCCGCGACAATGCGGGCAGAGCAGGTCCCAGCTCATGGACAAGAGCCCCGCGCGCGTGCCGTGCAGGAACAGCCGCAGCACGTCCAGGCGGCTCAGCTTGAGCGGCGCGGCCAGCTCGTAGGGGCGGATGCGGGTGAGGTGGTCGTCGGGGCGGGCGGCCAGGTAGCGGATGAGGCCGTCCACGCTCTCCTCGGAGAAACCCGCCTTGAGCAGCGCGGTGCGCGCCGAGGCCGCCGCAGTGACCACCTCCGCGCGCGGCTCATACCAGGCGTCCTGGTCCACCTCCTGCGCCAGCCCCGCCGCGTAGCGCGCCATGGCCTGGAACGCCTTGCCAAAGCCGCGCACCATCTGCGGGATGCCCACCGTCTTGAAGGTGATCTCCTGGATCTTGCCGCGCGGCACCGCGGAGATGTCCACCGCCACGTCGGTGGTCTTCTCGTCGACGGGCTGGACCGAGAAGACCACCTTCAGCTCGTAGAACAGCCCGGCGTCAAAGGTGCGCAGCACCCCGAAGCGCACGCCCTCCACCCACTCAAAGGGGTGCTCCTCCCACGTCAGGTCCTGGCCCAGGAAACGCGTCACGCCCTTGATGAGCGGGCGGCTCTTGCCGGGGAGGTTGCTGATGGCAAAGCGCATGGGCGAGAGCGCGGCCATCTGGTTGACCTTGCCGGTGTCGGCGATGAGGGGCCACAACTTCATGGCGGGAGCCTCCAGCCGGTAGACGTGGCGCGCTTCAACCGTGTTGCTCATTTCCCGGCCCCCGGAATGCGCGGCGGCACGCTGGCCAGCCCCGGCGCGGCGGGCGGGTTGCTCACGCCCGGCGGGCTCAGCCCAAAGCGACCACCCTCGAGGATGCCGCGCTGCAACGCATCAATGCGCTCCAGCATCTGCAGCGCGGTGGGACCGCCGTGGGCCTGGAAGGCGGTGCGAAGGTCGGACAGGCCGCGCAGCTGCGTGAACAGCTGCACCTCGCTCAGCTCGCCGCCGCCGGTGAGGGTGCGGTGGATGAGGTCCAGCTCGTGCACCAGGCGCTCCAGGTCGGGGCGGGGCGCGCGCGGGCGGTCCTGCGGGTGCTCGTTGTAGTAGCGCGTGACGACGGGATCCACGATGTCCGCCAGGATCTCCCGCTGGTCCAGCTGGTTCCAGGTGTGCTTGAGCAGGGCCAGGTCCCCGTCGTGGACGTCCTTGCGCCCGTCAATGAACGCGCTGGCCGCGAACAGCTTGAGCAGCTTCACCGCGCGACGGTCCGAGAGGCTCACCCCCTCCGCGCGCATCTGGAAGCACAGCCCCTTGTAGGTGGCCATGAACTCCTCGGGGAAGCCCACCACGCCGAGGAGTTGGCTCTGGCACGCCTGCAGGTCCCGCGCGGTCAGAAGGTCCTTGCGCGCGCCGTTGGGCTGCTTCGTCCGCTCGTGGATCTGTTGCCGCTCCAGCGCCAGGCCGCGTTGCAGGAGGTCATGGAAGTGGAAGCTGTCGACGTTGTCGGAGTGCACGCGCAGGAGGAAGCGGTCAAAGATGGCGGAGAGCGCCTCATCCTGCGGGACCTCATTGCTGGCCGCGAACAGGCTGATGAGCGGCACGCGCATGACGGTGGCGCCGTTGTTGAACTTGCGCTCATTGAGGATGGTGAGCAGCGCGTTGAGGATGGCGCTGTTGGCCTTGAAGGCCTCGTCGAGGAAGGCGATCTCCGCTTCCGGGAGCATGCCGGTGGTGACGCGGTGGTAGCGGCCGTCGCGGAAGGCCTGCAGGTCCACCGGGCCGAAGATCTCGTTGGGCTCGGAGAAGCGGGTGAGGAGGTACTCGAAGTAGCGCGCGTCGACGAGGTGGGCGAAGGCGCGGATGATGGCGCTCTTGGCGGTGCCGGGCGGGCCGATGAGGCAGAGGTGCTCTCCCGCCACCGCGCTGATGAGCATGAGCCGGATGGGCTCATCCTTGACGAGGAACTGCGCGCTCAGCGCCTCCTGCAGCCGCTGGAATTTTTCGCGCATGTCCCCTGGGCTCCCGGTCCCCACGCCGACCTCGGTCACGACCCATGCTCTAGCACGAGGGGCCGGGGGCCCGGGAGTTTGACGCCAGCGGCGGCGCGGGTTCTCATGCGACGGCATGGAAACGGTGGCCACCCACATCCTGTTGGAGCTCCACGGCGTCCGTCCCGCGCTGCTGGACGACGTGGCCGCGCTCAAGTCCGCGCTCCTGGATGCCGCGCGCGCGGCCAGGACCACGCCGCTGCACGTGGCGGAGCACAAGTTCGAGCCGCAGGGCGCGTCGGTGGTGGTGCTGGTGGCGGAGTCCCATCTGTCCATCCACACCTGGCCGGAGCTGGGCTATGCGGCGGTGGACATCTTCACCTGCGGCGCGGCGCTGCCGGTGCACGGCGTGGCGCCCATCCTCCAGGCGCTCAAACCGGAGAGACACGAGCTCAAGGAGATCCCCCGCGGCCCGCGCGCCGCTCCGCCGGTGCAGACCCCGGTGGCGGGACAGAAGAGCAAGGTCCCGGCGTGACGTGAACGGTGGTGACGGCGTCGACGAGATGGGCACGGAGTGGGACCCGCGGGCGCTGGCCGAGGCTCCACCTGGAAAGGCTCCAAAGCCCGGCCTCGCGTCACGCCTGCACCACCTGACCGCGCCGGGCTCTGCGTTGGTGGCGTCGAGAAGCGCGGCTGACACTGAGGGGTTGCGTCGAGGACACCATCTCGACGACAGCACCCCGGACTGCTCACGCTGGAATAACGCTCACACCCAGTTGCGCCACTTGAAGAAGGCCAGCATGCCCAGCGGCACGCCGATCATGGCCGCGCCCGCGGCGTAGAGCAGGCGCGGGTCGTGAAAGGGGATGGCGGTGAAGTTCATCCCGAAGAAACCCGAAAGGAACGTCAGCGGCAGGCCCAGCGTGGCCATGACGGTGAGCCGCTTCATGACCTCGTTGGTGCGGGCGCCCTGCGCGGCCAGGTAGAGGTCCCGCGCGTCGCCCACGAACTCGCGACAGGTGTCGATGCGCTGCTGCAGCACCGAGAGGTGGTCCAGCACGTCGCGGAAGTAGACCGCGTCGCGGGCGTCAATGCCGGGGATGCGTTCATGGGCCAGCACGTTCAGCACCTCCCGTGCCGGCGGGGTGAGACGACGCAACAGGGAGACGGCGCGCTTGATGTCCGCCAGGCGCTTGAGCTGGCCGGGTGCGGCGCGGTGCAGGATCTCCTCGGTGATCTCGTCGGCCAGGTCGGTGAGCGCGTCCACCGCGGGGTACATCTCGTCCACCATGGCGTCAGCAATGCGGTGCAGCAGCGCGCCCGGCTCCCGCGCGCCCGCGCTGTCGCCCTTCACCGCGCGGTCCCAGACCAGCTCCACCGCCGTCATGGGCTCCGCGTGCACGGTGACCAGCAGCTGCGGCGCCACGAACATGTGCAGCTCATGCAGGCGCAGGTTGGTGGGGTCCTTGCCGGTGGTGGCGTAGACGTGCAGCACCACGAAGGTGTGCGTCCCGTACTCCTCGACCTTGCTGCGCTGGTCCAGGTGGCGGCAGTCCTCCACGGCCAGCGGGTGGAAGCCGAAGCCCTTCTCCAGCGCCTGGAGCTCCTCCTCGTCGGGATCCTGGATGTCCACCCAGCGGAACCCCTGTCCCTCGACGAAGTCCACGGGTTGCGGCGTGAAGATCTTTCCGTTGGAGAAGAGTGTGCGTTGCATGGCGCCCCAGCACTACCGCCCGCGCCACCGTCCAGGCCAGGGATGCCCTTGCGTCCCGGCGCGTCGGCGCGGGACAAAGGTCCGTTCCTGGAGGGCTGCATGACCTCGCGTTTCCCCGCCTGGCTGGCGCTGGCCGCCTTCACGCTCCTCGTGGCGCCCCGCGCCGACGCCGCGGTCAAGAAGAGCGGCCGCGAGCTGGCGCTGGGCAAGGCGTGTGACGACGACGACGGCAAGAGCTGTCGCGAGCTGGCCTTCTACCTGCTGGAGGAACAGGACGTCACCGACCGCGTGGCGCGACGGGTGGTGAGCCTGTTGGACCGCGGCTGCACGCTGAAGGACGGGCCGGCCTGTTCCCGCCTGGCCGCGGAGCTCAGCAGCGGCGTGCTCACCAGGAAGGATCCCGCGCGCGCCGCCGAGCTGAACCAGAAGGGCTGCAACCTGGGCGACGTGCAGGCATGCACCCAGCTGGGCGTGGCGTACATCGAGGGCAACGGCGTGGAGGCCAGCTATTCCAAGGCGGTGCCACTCCTGAAGCTGGCCTGCAGCGAGGACAACGCCGCGGGGTGCCACCACCTGGGCCTGCTGGTGCTCGAGGGGAAGGGCGGTCCGCCCGACGTTTCCAAGGCGGCGGGGCTGCTCAAGAAGGCGTGTCGGCTGGAGTCCGGCGTGGCGTGTCACCGCCTGGGCGGCCTGTACCACGCGGGCCAGGTGCTGACGGGGGAATCCTCGTCGAGCGGGCCGGACTACAAGAAGGCCGCGCACTACTTCCGGCAGGGCTGCGAGATGGACCACGCGGAGAGCTGCGTCTCCCTGGGCAGGATGCGCATGGCGGGCCAGGGCATGGGCATGGATGAGGACGTGGCCATGGACCTCTTCAAGCAGGCCTGCGGTCTGGGTGACGCGTGGGCGTGCGTGGAGGCGGGCGCGGTGCCGGTGGACGGCGTGGTGGTGGAGATGCTGCGCCAGAAGTGCGTGGACGGCGCGGATGCCAAGGCGTGCTACGCCGCGGGCGCCGCGTACCTGCGTGATGACGACGAGATGCGCGCCGACAAGGGCGTGCAGATGCTCTCCGACTCCTGCGACGGCGGCGTGGCGCGCTCCTGCTACAAGCTGGCCGTGGTGTTCGAGAAGGGCAAGGCGGTGACCAAGGACCTGGCGCGGGCGCAGTCCTTCTACGAGAAGGCGTGCAAGGCCGGGTACCAGAAGGGCTGCGCGCGCAAGGAGTGAGCCGCGACGCATGAGATACGTCGTCACCAGCGTGTTGTGCGCGTGCCTATCGTGCGTGCCGGGCGGGCCGGCCGGGACCGCGCGCGTGGTGCTTGAGGAGCTGGTCCCCGACGGAGGACCGTTCAACCCCGGCCCCGAGCCCGGCGAGCGGCTCCCGCCCGTGCGCGGTGAGCTGACGGTGATCCAATTGGCGCTGCCCCCGGGGCCCACACTCAAGATGGGCGAGGCGGCGATCCTCGTCGGGCCGGATGGGACGGTGGTGCTCGTTGACGTGGGGAGCAGCGCGCATGATGACGACGTGCGCGACGCGCTCTCCGAGGTGAACGCCGCGCTGGGCCGTCCCGCGCGCCAGGTGGAGTGGGTGGTGCTCACGCATTTCCACGGAGACCACGTGGGCGCGGTGGCCGACCTGCTGGACGGGAACGACGCGCTGCAGGTGGTGCACGGCGTGGTGCACCGCGGGCTGGTGGACGTGGGCCCGGGCGCCAACGAGGACGACGTGGAGGCACTGTGCCAGCTGCTGCGCGGTCCGCTCGCGTCGGTGGACCGGCCGCTTTGTCGCGCCGCCGGTGAGCGGCCGTGCGGCGGGGACGGGGACGTGCACGCCGCGGTGGAATGCGCGGGGCTGCAGCTGGGCAACCTGCTCTCCACCGAGGACGACGCGCTGCAGGAGACCAGCTTCATCCCGCTGGGAGATGGTGCGCGGCTGACGCTGCTGGGCGCGGATGGGTTCATCTCCAACGGTGCGCAGCCGGTGGCCCCGACGGCCTTCGGCCACCACGACACCAACGAGGAGAACGCGCGCAGCGTGGTGGCCTGGGTGGCACACGGCGCGTTCCGCTACTTCTTCGCGGGGGACCTCACCGGCTCCGGCGCGAGCGGCGAGCCCGACGTGGAGTCGCCCCTGGTGGGCGCGGCGCAGGACGTGTTCTTCGGTGTGCTGGGTGCGGACGTGATCCACGCCAGCCATCACGCGCGCAAGACCAGCTCCAACGTCACGCTGGTGGCCGCGCTGGCTCCTTCCGACGGGAAGTCGCGCAACGTGCTGGCGGGTATCAACGAGATCTACGTGGGCTCCCCGCACGACGAGGTGGTGCGCGCGTGGGCGGACGGCGCCCGCCTGGGCAGCGGCATGATCTGGGTGACCGACCGGGCGCCCGGGGGCGCCACGCACGCGGCCCTCGTCGAAGCGGATGGCGACGTGGTGGTGCAGACGGTGCAGGGTGGGCGCGGCTACCGCGTGCAGGCGGCGGGGGGAGCGTTGCGTTCGCAGGCCTTTGAGTCGGTGCGTGCGCAGTGAGGTGTCGAGGTGGATGAGCGGAAGCTGCGCGAGAAGCTCGCCAAGGTGGAAGCGTTGCTCTCGGGCGCGGGCACGGCGGGGGAGCAGGCCGCGGCGGCCAACGCGCGAGAACGCATCATGGCGCGATTGGCGGAGATGGCGCGCGCGGACCCGCCGGTGGAGCACCAGTTCTCCCTGCCGGACACCTACTCGCGCGCGCTCTTCGTGGCGTTGGCCCGTCGCTACGGGATGGCGCCGTACCGCAAGCGGGGACAACGTCGGGGCACGGTGATGCTGAAGGCGCCCGCGGGGTTCATCAAGGACATCTTCTTCCCGGAGTTCCGCCAGCTCGCCGACGAGCTGCACGCGCTGCTGGCGCAGGCCACGCAGGAGCTGGTGTCGCGGGTGGTGCACGCGGACACCTCCGAGGAAGGGGAGGCGCCTGCGCTCTCGAGCGGGAAGGCCTGAGCGGGCGCGGTCACCAAGGTTTGTCGTCGGAAACCAGCCCGCCCTGGCTCGTGCGCAGGCGCGCCGTGGTCAGGGCTGCGCGGGTGGCGTTTCCGTCGTCACCGGCGGTGCCGCGAGCTCGAAGGTGAAGACCTTGGAGGGCTTTCCCACCTGTCCCGCGCCATCCACGGCGAGCGCGCGCCAGTACCAGCGACCGGGGCCCAGCGTGGCCGGCACCACCGCGCGCGGCTCACCGGTGGCCACCGAGGAGAGCTCGACGGAGAAACCGGGATCCCGCGCCAGGTCCACGCGGTAGCCCACCGCGCTCTCGACGGGACGCCAGCCCAGCTCCCGCGGGTCCTTCATCTCGCCGCGTTGCGGTTTCAACACGCCGGGCTCCGCGAGCAGGGGCTGCGCCGCACGCACGAGGCCCGAGGCGTCGGCGGAAGAGCCCTCACCGCCGTGCACTTCCACCTGGCCGCGCGCGGTGCCCCAGCGTGCGTCGCCCTCCAACACCTGCACGCGGCTGACCTCGGTGGGAGCCGCATGCAGCCGCAGCAGCGCGCCGTTGGAGGTCACCGCGGCGTGGGGAGTCACCGTCTCGAGCTGACCGCCCGCGGCGTGGGTGGCCACCTTCAGCTCCACGTCGCCACGCACCAGCTTCAGCGTCCCCACCCGACGACGCTCCCCGTCCACCTGCAGCGACACGATCTGCAGCTCGGTGCCCGGTCCCAGCGTGAGCGCGCTCCCGTCGGCAAGCAGGAGTCGCGCGGTGGCAAGGTTGCCGGTGCGTACGGTGGTGCCGGTCCGCAGCAACACGTCGCGCGCCACGGCGAGCGGGGGCTCCCGGAAGGAGAACGCCGTCACCTCGCCCGACGTGCGCTCCACGCGCGCCACCAGCGGCAGCACGCGCTCCGACACCGCGAACACGATGCCTTCCCCCTCCTCCGCCTTGAGCGCGGGGACGAGGACGTTGATGCGTTCCTCGGGGAAGCCGGCCTGCGCCAGCGTGGTCTTGATGCCCTGCGCGGTCTCCAGGCCGGTGCCGTTGCCGCGGATGGGGTCGGGCAGGTGCACCTCCACCGTCACGGAAAGCACGTCGGGACGTTCCTGGAGCCACTGCGCCACGCCGGCAAGACAGGCCTTGCCCTCGTCGGAGGACCAGGTGTCCGGGAGGAGCGGTTGCGCCAGCCGCAGCTGACCGGCGCGAATCTCGAGCCCGCCACACGGCTGCTCCACCTGCGCGGCCACGACGAGAGAAAAGAGGAACGTGATCATTCCGCACCCTCCACCACCACGAACTCCACGCGACGATTGGCGTCCTGACCCATGATGGTGCGGTTGTCCGCCACCGGCCGCGTCTCACCGTAGCCCTGGGCCTGCAGGCGCTCCGGTGCAATGCCCTGCATCAGCAGGAAGGCCCGCACGCTCTCCGCACGACGCTGCGAGAGATCCAGGTTGAAGGCGTCGTCCCCGCGGTCGTCGGTGTGGCCTTCCACGCGCACCTTGATGTTGGGATTGGCCTTGAGCACCGCCGCCACCTGCTTGAGCAGACCGAAGGACTCCGGACGGATGATGTCCTTGTTCGTCTCGAAGTAGACCTTGTCCAGGATCTCGATCCTCTCCTTGCGCAGGATGACCAGCGCGCGGCCCTTGTCCGGGCAGCCGTCGTCGTCGAGCACGCCGTTGATGACCTCGGCTTCCAGCGCGCAGGTGTCGTGGGTGTCCGGGTGTCCGTCGCGGTCGTTGTCCGCCTCGGGACAGCCGTCCAGATCCTGGAACGCGTCCAGGTCCTCCGCCGCGTCGGGGCAGTTGTCCTGGTGGTCCAGGATGCCGTCGCCGTCGGCGTCGGTGGGCTCGGCCAGGCTGGGGAGCGCGGGACGGTTGGGATCCACGTCGTCATCCGGGCAGCCGTCTTCGTCCTCCACGCCGTTGAAGTTCTCCGGCTCCAGCGGGCAGCGGTCGGTGACGTCGAGGATGGTGTCCTGGTCGTTGTCCGCCTCGGGGCAGCCGTCCTCGTCCTCGAAGCCGTCGACGTCCTCGGGGTCGCGCGGACAGGCGTCGGAGCGGTCGGGAATTCCGTCGTGGTCCAGGTCGCTGGGCGCGGGCGGGGGTGGAGGCGGCAGCGGTTTGGGACGTGCGAATTCCGTCGTCAACCGGATGCCGCCGCCCACGCGGAAGTCGGGAGTCCCGTAACCGGGCAGCACGCCCGCGGAGGCCATGACGTAGGGATGCAGCCACAACACGTCGACGCCGGCGGTGGCGGTGACCTCCATGGAGTGCTGATAGACCTGCAGCAGCGGCGGCACGACGAGGCGGGGTTCCTTCTGTCCCGGCGTGACCAGCGGCAGCGCGGCGTACGGGAGATTCACCGGCGTGGCCGCGGTGGCCTCGACGCCGAGCTCGACGGGGAAGAAGCGCATGAGCGGCACCCGCTCGGCGAGCTTGCGGCCCTTGAAGCCCACCCCGGCGCGCGCCAGCAGCTCATGGGTCACGGTGATGCCGTGCAGCTGGTAGGGCCGACGCAGGCGCAGCCCCACGTTTCCCGCCGCCACGAAGCCGAGCAGCTCGCGGGAGAGCGCCAGCTCCGGTTGCAACGTGGGGAATCCTTCCGACGTGTAACCCTGGGCCCAGCCCCCCGCGCCCACGTCGGGACGGAGCTGCGGGAGGTTGTCCGCGTTGCGCTGCACGTCGAGGAAGCGCGCGCCCAGGCCCACCGGCAGGGTCACCATGGGAATGAAGGCCAGGTCCACGAGCTGCAGGTCCTGCCTGAGCAGGCGGACCTTGGCGCCGAGCCGCACGTCGCCGAGGTTGAGCTGGTTGATGGGCTCGAGCTGGGACGCCACGCGGGACACGCCACCGCCGTGACCCTGGTACAGCGTGACGGGCAGCGCGCCAAAGAGCTGCACCCAGCCCAGGATTCCGACGGAGAGCGTGAGCTCGGAAGCAACGCGATCACCAATGAGGCCGACGGCGCGCTGCTTGAGGGGACCGCGGTTGCTGTACGGCAGCACGCTGTACGCCGTCGACAACGGCCCGGAGATGCCCGCGCCCTTGCGGAGCACCAGCGGGTCGCGCTCGTAGTTGCCCCACAGTCCCACGTCGAGCTGGAGGTGGCCGAGCAGGGCGCCGGAGTTGGTGCGCGACAAGCCGGTGGAATCCATCGCGCTCTGCCACCGCTGCGAGGACAGCGTCTGCTCCTCCGCGCGCGCCCACCCACCGACGAGCAACAGGCCGGTGAGCACCGCTGCGGCGTGCCGTTGACGACGACGCCAGAGGAACGCGAGCCCCGCAAGCGCCAGCAGCAGCCCGGAGGACACGGGCGGTGTGGCCGACGTGGAACAGCCGCATCCACCACCTCCACTCATCTCGAAGTCGGCGAGATCCTCCTCGGGGTCGCAGGCGTCGCCCACGCCGTTGCCGTTGGTGTCGCGTTGGTCGGGGTTGGCCACGTCCGCGCAGTTGTCCACGTCGTCGGCCACGCCGTCACCGTCGCGGTCCACCTCGGGCACCTCGGTGCAACGGGAGGGGTTGCCGTTGTCGCAGACCCAGCCCGCCTCCGGCTTGCACCCGGGAGAACAACCGTCCCCCGCGGTGCGGTTCCCGTCGTCACACTGCTCGATGAGGTCGCGCACGCCGTTGCCGCAGAGCTCCACGCATTCCGAAGGCTCGCCGGTGCACTCCCAGCCCGGCTCGGTGCGACACGCCACGTTGCAGCCATCTCCACTGGTGCGGTTTCCGTCGTCACAGGACTCGTTGCCGTTCAGTTGACCATCACCGCAGACCGGCTGGCACGTGGAGGGGGCGCCGGTGCAGGTCCATCCGTTCTCCACCGCGCACTGGCCGGAACAGCCGTCGTTGGCGGTGGTGTTTCCGTCGTCGCAGGTCTCGGTGCCGGCCAGCACGCCGTCGCCGCAGGTGGTGCTGCAGGCGGAGGGCTCGCCGGTACAGGTCCACCCGTTCTCCACGGTGCACGACGCGGAGCACCCGTCGCCGGCGGTGTTGTTCCCGTCGTCGCAGGCCTCGGGTCCGGTGAGCTCACCGTCGCCGCAGCCGGGCTGACACACCGAGGGAGAACCGGTGCAGGACCAACCGTCCTCGACGACGCACGCGCCCGAGCACCCGTCCCCCGCGACCGTGTTCCCGTCGTCGCAGCCTTCCCCGGTGACCACCTGTCCGTCGCCACACACCGGGGTGCAGACCGAGGGCGTTCCGGTGCAGGTGTACCCGTCCTCCAATTCACACGCGCCGGAGCAGCCGTCGTCGACGCCCAGGTTTCCGTCGTCGCACTGCTCGGTGCTGGTCAACACGCCGTCGCCGCAGATCGGCACGCAGTCGGAGGGCTCACCGGTGCACCCGTAGCCCGGCTCCACGCGACAGGTGCTGCTGCAGCCGTCTCCGGAGGTTGCGTCTCCGTCGTCACAGGTCTCTCCCACGTCCAGGACGCCGTTGCCGCAAGAGAGCGCGCACGTCTGCACCGGGCCGGAGCACACCCAGCCGTCCTCGAGCGTGCAGGTGTCCGAGCAACCGTCGCCGGCGTCGGTATCTCCGTCGTCGCATTCCTCGTTGGAGGCCACCACGTGGTCCCCGCACGTGCTGCGACACACGCTGGGCACGCCCACGCACGCGTAGCCGGTTTCCTCCGCGCAGGTGTCCGAGCAGCCGTCGCCGGGGATGCGGTTGCCATCGTCGCAGGCCTCGCCGTTGTCCAGCGACGCGTTGCCGCACACCAGCGCGCAGATGCTCGGCTCTCCGCCGCACACGTAACCCGGCTCCACCTGGCAGATGGCCGAGCAGCCGTTTCCGTCGGCGTTGCCGCCGTCGTCACACTCCTCACCGGGATCCAGCGCCCCGTCGCCACAGGAGAGCACGCACACGCTGGGCTCGCCGCTGCACACGTAGCCGGTCTCCACGTTGCAGGAGGCGGAGCAGCCGTCGCCGAACACCCTGCCCCCGTCGTCGCACTGCTCGCCGGGATCCAGGCGACCGTTGCCGCAGGAGGGCACGCACACGCTGGGCTCCCCGCTGCACACGTAGCCCGGATCCACGCGACACACCGCCGAGCACCCGTCGTCGGCGACGAGGTTTCCGTCGTCACACGCCTCACCGGGCTGGATGCTGCCGTTACCGCAGTCCTGGGTGCACACGCTGGGCGCGCCCACGCAGGTGTAGCCGTCCTCCAGCATGCACACCGCGTTGCAGCCGTCGCCGTTGACGGAGTTTCCGTCGTCGCAGGCCTCCTGCGTGTTGATGACCCCGTTGCCGCACACGCGGTAGCAGCGGCTGGATTGGCCCACGCACACGTAGCCGGATTCCACCTGGCAGGTGTTGGAGCACCCGTCGCCGCTGAGCTCGTTGCCGTCGTCACAACCCTCGTCCGCGGTGATGATGCCGTTGCCGCAGTCCACCTGGGAGCACAGGCTGGGCTCACCGGTGCAGACGTAGCCGTCCTCCACCTGGCAGCTCGCGGAGCACCCGTCCCCGGCGGCGGGGTTGGCGTCGTCGCAGGTCTCGGTGCCGGAGATGATGCCGTCGCCGCACAGCTCGTCGACGATGGTGATGACCACGTCGGGGGAGGGATCGGAGGTGTTGCCGGCGGGGTCGGTGGCCACCGCGGTCACGGTGTGCTCTCCGTCGGAAAGCGTGGTCAGCGTGGTGGTGAACGTCCCGTCGGCGGCGACGATCACGGTGGCGACCACCTGTCCATCCACGAGGACGGAGACCGTGCTGCCCGGCTCGGCGGTGCCGCGCACCACTGGGGTGTCGTCGGCGGTGGAGGAGCCGTTGGTGGGGGAGGTGATGACCGGCGCGTCCGGCGCGGTGCTGTCGATGATCCAGCGGTGCATGGCGGGGGAGGCGTCGATATTGCCCGCGGCGTCGGTGGCGGTGACCTGGAAGACGTGTTCCCCGTCGGAGAGCCCGTTCAACGACAACGGACTCTGGCAGTTGCCCAGCGGGGTCCCGTCCAGCGTGCAGGTGAAGGTGCTGTTGTTCTCCGACGAGGTGAACCCGAAGGTGGCATCGGTTGACGACGTGAGCGCGTCCGGCGCCTGGAAGATGAGCGTCTCCGGAGGCGTGGTGTCCGCGGCGTTGGGATCCACGGTGATGTCCACGGTGCTGGGCGCGCTGGTGTTGCCCGCTCCGTCGGTGGCGGTGACGGAGATGGTGTGGTCGCCGCTGACGAGCTCCTCGCCCGTGCCGGGAGTGTAGCTGTAGCGGCCGTCGGCGCCCGCGGTGACCGTGGCCAGCAGCGTCCCGTCGACGAAGATCTCCACGCGCGAGCCGGCCTCCGCCACGCCGCTGATGGTGGGGGTGCGCTCGGAGGTCACGGTGTTGTCGGCGGGGGTGGTGATGACCGGCGGGTCGGGCGGGACGGTGTCGACGGTGAAGGCGGATTGCGTGGTCCCGCTGGAATTGCCCGCGGCGTCGGTGGCGGTGGCGCCCACCACGTGCAGCCCCTGGGAGAGCGTCTGCGGACCGGTGAGCGTGTAGCTGTATTCGCCGTTCTCGTCGGCGGTGACCACCGCCACCACGTTCCCGTCGACGGTGAGCGTCACGTGCGCGCCGGGCTCCGCGGTGCCGCGGATGGTGGGGTTGGTGGTGGCCACCGAGCTGCCCGTGGCGGGGTTGGTGATGGTGGGATTGCCGGGCGCCTGCGTGTCCACCGTCCACGTCCAGGTGGCGGGCGTGGGGTCGGTGTTGCCGGCTCCGTCGGTGGCGCGGACGGAGAAGGTGTGCTGCCCGTCGGAGATCCCGCTGTAGAACTGCGAACCCGGACCGGAGCACGAAGTGAACGGCGCGGTATCCAGCTGACACTCGAAGGTGCTGCCGGTCTCCGTGGCGTGGAAGGTGAAGGAGGCCACGGTGCTGTTGGTGGCGGCGGAAGGCCCGCTGTCGACGACGGTGTCGGGCGGGGAGGTGTCCGGCGCGGAGAGGTCCACGGTGAAGGAGACCTCCGGGCTGGAGGCGCCCACGTTGCCCACCGCGTCGGTGGCGTAGGCGGAGACGGTGTGCGTGCCCTCGCTCAGCGGTTGGGGCAGCGCGTAGCTGAAGTTGCCCTGCGCATCCGCGGTGGCCGTCCCCACCTCCACCCCGTCGACGACGATGGTGACCTCCGCACCCGCTTCCGCGCGGCCGGTGATGACGGGTTGCGTGTCCCGCGTGGCGCTGCCTTCCGTGGGCGAGAGGATGCTGGGCGCGCCGGGCGCCTGCAGGTCCACGACCCAGGTGTGCACCGCGGGAGTGGCGTCGACGTTCCCCGCCTCATCCGTGGCAAACACGCGGAACGTGTGCGTCCCGTGCGTCAGACCCGTGAGGTTCACCGGGCTGGTGCACGGCGCGAAGGCGTCGTCGTCGAGGCGGCACTGGAAGGCGCAGTTGGGCTCATTGGCCTGGAAGGCCAGCTCCGCCGTGGTGTCCGCGGTGGGTGAGGCCGGCGTGAGCGTGAAGCTGGTCTGCGGGGCCACGAGGTCGACCATCCACGTGTGCACCACGGTGGCGCCGACGTTGCCGTAGGGATCGGTGGCGCGCACGCGGAAGGTGTGTGAGCCGTCGGTGAGGTTCACGTAGCCGTACGGCGAGGTGCAGGGCCCGAAGGAGCCGTTGTCCAGGCGACACTCGAACGAAGCCGCGGGATCGTCCGCCTCGAAGGAGAAGGAGCCGGAGGCGAAGCGCGAAGGGGAGGATGGCGCGTCGGTGAGGGTGACGGTGGGGCCGGTGACGTCGACGGTGAAGTCCACCGAGGTCAGCGCTCCCACATTGCCGACGCTGTCGGTGGCCGACGCGCTCGCGGTGTGCGGGCCCTGGCCCAGCGCCTGAGCCGCGGAGAGCGCGTAGCTGAAGTTGCCGGAGCCGTCCGCGGTGCGCGTGGCCACCGTGTTTCCGTCGACGAGGATGGTGACCGTGGCGCCCGCTTCCGTCTCGCCGGTGATGCTGGGCTGGGTCTGCCGGGTGGTGCTGCCTTGCGTGGGGGAAGTGAGCAGCGTGTCGGGGCCCACCAGGTCCACCGTCCAGGTATGCGTGGCGGGGGTGCTGTCGGCGTTGCCCGCTTCGTCGGTGGCGAAGACGCGGTAGGTGTGCGTGCCATGCGTGAGGCCCGTGAGATTCCCCGGGCTGGTGCACGCGGCAAAGGCATCATTGTCCAGTCGACACTGGAAGGTGGAATTGGCCTCCGAGGACTCGAACGTGAAATCCGCGGTGGTGCTCGACGTGGGTGAGCCCGGCGTGATGATGAACGTGGTCTCCGGCGCGGCCAGGTCGACGAGCCAGTTGTGGAACGCCACCGGGCCGATGTTGCCGAGGCCGTCCAGGGCGCGGACCTGCAGTGTGTGCGCCCCGTCTCCCACACTCACGACGTGGGGCGAGCTGCACGGGAGGAAGCTGCCGCTGTCCAGCCGACACTCGAAGCTGGCACCGGTCTCATCCGCTTCGAACGAGAACGAAGGTGCGCTGAGCCGCGAGGGCGAGCTGGGCGCGTCGGTGATGGTGGTGTTGGGGCCGGTGAGGTCGATGGTCCAGGGGTAGCTCGTGGCGTCGCCAAGGTTCCCGGCGAGGTCGAGGGCGCGCACCTCGAAGGTGTACGAGCCCTCCGCCAGGCTCGAGTAGGTCATGGGGCTGGTGCAGGGGGTGAACACGCCGCTGCCCAGGCGGCACTGGTACTCCACCACGGGCTCCTGCGCGGCGAAGAGGAAGGTTGCCGACGTGGAACGCGTGGGATTGCTGGGACCGGAGAGGATGTCCACCACCGGCGGCCCGGTGTCGACGATGGTGTCGGCGGTGTCGGTGAGTGACAGGGTGGTGCGGCCCACCACGTGCTGGTAGCTGACGCTGGCCGAGTAGCTCCCGTCCACCAGGTCCACCTCGACGGTGAACATGTCCGAGGAGCCGACGGGGCGGTTGACCAGGGACCACGTCACGGTGTTGCTGCCCGCGTTGTACGTGCCGCCGCCGCTCGCCGAGACGAACGCCGCGCCCGCGGGAAGCTGCAAGGTGATCACCACCTGCTGCGCGCTGGCCTTCCCCGACGGACTGTTGTCGGCGTTGACGGCGTAGGTGACGCGGTTGGCGCCGCTGATGGACGGCGCGGACAAGGTCAGGGTGATGAGCGGCTGGCCCTCCAGCGACGTGCACGGAGACTCCAGCAGGCCGTTGAGGAAGTAGCGCACGCCCTGCGTGAGGTTGCGCGCGAGGATGGGGCCCACGCAGGCGTCGCCCGCGCAGTAGTCATGTCCGCCCAGCATGCTCACGCGCCCGTTGGCGGTGTCGCCGAAGGCGCGGCCGCTGCCCCACACGTCGCGCAGCACCGGGTCCCCGACGATGACGAGCTTGTAGAACGTGTGGATGAGGCTGGACCCGTGGTAGCTCCCGCCGTTCGAGGGAATCCACGCCGCCGGCGTGTGCGTGCTGTCCCCCTCGAACTCGACGGCCGCCTGCGCGAAGCCCACGTTGTTGTGGTCGGTGGTGAGCGCGCCCAGCAACGAGGACTGACCGGAGATGCCCTCGGTGGTCATCATGCGCCGGTTGTTGTCCTGCAACAGGTTCTCGAAGGTGGTGGTGGCGGTGCAGCCAAAGGTGGCGTGCGTGGGCTGGTTCAGCAGGTAGGCCTTCAGCGCGTCGCCAACCAGCGCGCTCCATCCGTCGTCGGTGTAGTGCGGCAACGCCACCGCGCAGTACGCGGGGTCGCCGTATGCGTCGAACAACGTGCCCGTCGTCGGGGCAGCGGTGCACGCGCCGGGGGTGGCCGCGCCCGGGCATCCCGCCACCGCGTTCTCCTGCGCCACCTCGGGGAAGGTCGCGCAGGGGTCGGAGCCGCCGCCGCACGTGGTGGTGGGCCAGGTCTGGTTGTTGGCGGAGGTGATGCCCGCGGCGTTCAGGTAGCGGAATGCAATGGTCTCACTGCCGTTGCGCAGGATGGAGAACGAGGGCGCCGCGGTCAGCGTCTTGTAGACGGGAGCGGTGAACGTGCCGCGCGCTTCATGCACGTTGACGCAGTACGGCGCGGCGTTGTCGGAGCACCCGGTGTTGAACGCGGTGAGGATGGCGCGTGCCGCGTCCGCGTTGGCGGCGTCGACGATGAACGGCCCGCCCCGGTAGGAACGCAGCGTGCCGCTCCCGGAGCCGGGGCCGGCGTTGGTGTCGACCGACGCGCTGAAGTCCACCAGGCCGAAGTCGGTGACCTTGTCGGTGCTGATGGCCCAGTGCACCGGGATGCCCGCCTGCAGCAGCTGGAACACCAGGCCGTGTGCACGCAGGTAGCCGTGGTTCTGGTACTGCGGGTCGGTGGTGTCGTCGGCGGGAGGCGCGGCGGGGTCGCCCACGTCCATGGGGATGATCAGGCTTCCGGTGCCAAACGCCGCGGCAGAAACGTCGACAGCAGCGAGGCACATGCACACCAGCGTGCACGCGGCCCACCCCCGGGTTTTCATTTCCATGTGTGCGGTCGCCTCGGGGACGTGCGGGCCAGACCCCTCCCGATAGGCCGCACGTCGTGATGAATCGTGATTCCACACTCTAATGGCGGCCGCTTCCGACGCGCAAAAGAAAACGTGAATCACACCACGCGATCCACGCGTGAGCACCGCGTTGCTTCACTCTCCGCGCATTGCCGTGACGACGGAAAACGACAGGCAAACCATCGAGAATCGCCAACGCTGGTTTGGAGTGTTCTGGAAATGCTCGTTTGGTCCACGGCCGAGATGAGGGTTGTTGTAGGGTGGGATTACAGCGGGAAGTCGCTGTCAGTACGCGCTCATGGTCGGGCGGCGGTAACCGAGGTGGTGAGCCCGGTGAGGAAGCTGCGCACCGCGGCGGTGTAGCGCTCGGCGGCAACGTTGAAGCCCATGGCGTGCTCCGCCTCCTCGAGGTCCAGGCGGCTCTTGGGTTGGCGGGCCAGGTCGTAGATGAGGTTGGCGTGCCAGGCCGGCACCAGCTGGTCCTTCCCGTCGACGATGAGCAGCAGCGGACGGGGCGAGACCGCGGCCGCGGCGGCGGCGGGCGAGTGCGCGAAGACCAGCGGGCCCATGGTGTCGCGCAGCTCATCCATGACCGCGAGCGCGAGCATGCGCGGGAGATGACGCAGCTCTCCTTCCTTGATGAGCAGCTCGGGCAGGCTGGCAAACGGCGCTTCCACGACGACACCGTCGATGAGCGCACGATCATCCGCCGCGGCGGCCATCAGCACGCTGGCGCCGCCCATGCTGATCCCGAAGCCCACCACGCGGGGCGCGCGCTTCTGCTCCCGCACCCACGACGCCGCGGCCAGCACGTCCAGGCGTTCCACCGCGCCGTAGCGCGCGCCGGTGCCGTCGTTGTCGGAGGTGCCGTGGTTGGAGAGGTCCAACAGCAGCAGGGACCAGCCCGCGTCATGCACCGTGCGTGCAATGCGCAACCCCTCACGACGGTCCGCTCCCACGCCGTGCGCGAACACCACGGTGGGCGCACCGTCAGTGGCGGGAACCCACCAGGCGCGCAGCGTCACACCCCGCGGTGTGGCAACGGTGACGTCGTCAAACGCCAGCCCGGCGTCCTGCCTGGGATTGCCGCACAACCCGCCGCGCCACTGCAGCACGTCGGGAGGGCAGGGCGGCAGTGTGTCCTGGCGGGTGCGCGGCGCGTTGCCGGCGTAGCGGACCGCGTCGACGTAGAAATGGACCACCGCGTTCGCCGTCCCCACGATCAGCGCGCCACCGAGCAGCAGACCGGCCAACAGCGGGAGCGCGTGTTGCTTCATGACGGCTTCAGCTCCGTGACCAGCGCGCGCAGCGCTTCCGGTTGGTTCAGCTCGGGATTCTCGTCGACCCGCCGCACCAGCGTGGCCAGCAGCTCTCCCAGCGCCTTGCCGCGCGCGTCGCTCCACGCCGAGACCTGGTTCCCATCCACCGCCAGCTCGGAGGCATTCTCGACGTAACCACGCGCCACCACGTCGGACATCCGCTGGGCGAGCGGGGCGCCACCTTCCAGCGACCACAACTCGCGCAGCCACTCCAGTCGCGCGCGGCCCACGGTGCGGAGGAGCTGACGCAATTGCGCGTCGGTGGCGTGGGGGAGCGTGGCGGGTCGGGGCAGGGAGCAGAGCGCCGCCACGTCGACCTGGTGCTGGTTGGAGGCCTTCAGCGCCTTGAGCGTGGCATGCGCGCCGTGGCGTCCCGCGTCCCACAACCACGCGGCCCAGCGCACCGTGGGGTCGCGCGCGCGGTCCGGACGTGTCAGCGAAGCCTCATCCCCGGGCGCGCCCGGCGCCACCACCTCCAAGAGGCCCGTGCGCTGCAGCATCTTCAGTCCCACCGACGGAGCGCGCGCCTTCTCGAACAGCTTCTTCAGCTCCTGCAGGTACCGCTCCGGCGCCACCTTGCGCACAATGGGAATGGTCTGGCGCATGGCGTCCTCCAGGCCCGCCACGGCGGTGAGCTCCAACTGCGCGGCAAAGCGCGCGGCCCGCACGGCGCGCAGACCGTCCTCGCCAAAGCGGTGCATCGGGTCGCCCACGGTGCGCAGTCGACCGGCGCGCAGGTCCCCGAGCCCGCCGAAGGGATCCTCGAGCCGCGGCGTGGGCCACAGGACGAGCGCCAGCGCGTTGACGGTGAAATCCCGTCGGGAGAGGTCCTCGCGCAGCTCCCGCACGAAGGAGACCTGGTGGGGACGTCGGCCGTCCTTGTACTCGCCTTCCACGCGGAAGGTGGTCACCTCGACGGGATGGTGCTTGCCTCCCTCGTCCATCACCACCGTGACGGTGCCGTGCTTGATGCCGGTGGGCACGGTGTGCGGGAAGAGCGCCATGACCTCCTCGGGCAGCGCGCTGGTGGCGACGTCGAAATCCCCCGGCTTGAGGTCCAGCACCAGGTCACGCACGGCCCCGCCCACCACCACGGCGTGATGCCCGGCCTCAGAGAGCACGCGCAGCACCTCCTTCACCGACGAGGGAACCTGCGCCGCGGCCTTGGCAGCCTCCATCAGAACACTCCCCGCAGACCAATGCCCGAGCCCTCACCGCTCAGCGGCGCCAGCGAGACGCTGCGGACCATGGGATTCCCCTTCAGGTCAAAGTGCAGGAAGTACGCGCCGGCCCCCAACGCGGCGCCCAATCCCGCGCCCACCGCCACGTCTTCCGGGTGGTGCCTCCCGTCGGTGAGCCGGGTGCCGCACACGAACAGCGCGGCAGTGAGCGCGGCAATCTGGCCCATCACGCCGGTGATGCGCGTGACGGCGGAAGCGTGCTCACCCCACACGAATTCCCCGCCGAAGAACAGCGCGAGGTAGCTGGCCACGGCAAACGCGTTGGAGGCGTGACCGGAGGGGAAGCTGCGTCGTCCGTCGTTGAACTCCTTCTCGTCGATGTAGACGCCGTCACCCTCGCGCGCGGCCTGGGCGCGCACCGCGGTGCAATCCACGCCTTGCGGCGGGTCGCGGCCGGGGGCGCAGTAGTAGCGGGCCATGCGGTCGCGGTAGTCCGGGCGCAGTCGACCGGCGGCGTTCTTGGTGAGCTCGGTGAGGAGATAGGTGCCGAGCTGCGCCTGCGCCGCGCCCAGCAGGAAGTGGTGCAGCTTGCGGAACGAGGGACGGTGCGCCAGCCCCAGGCCCAGCCCGCCCAGCAGCCCCGCGTTCCCGACGAGAACGAGCGCCCAGGTGGGGACGGTGTCCGGACGGAAGCGTGCGCCCAGCAGCGTGTCATGTTCGCGCGCGTAGACTTCCGAGGTGCTGCGTGAGGCCGGGTCGTACGACGGGCCAAACGCCGCGCGACGACTGATGGGCGGCGGGAAGAAGGTCACCGCCAGGGACAGCGCCCCCAGCCCCGCCACCGAGATGTAGTCGGGCGCGTAATAGAACGCGTAGTGCGCCGGTCCCGAGGTGATGGCGCGCTCCAGCGCGGTGGGCTGACGCGCGGGCGGTGGCGTGGTGACGACGGGTGGCGTCTCCTCCTGGTCGTCGCGCAGGGCCTCCTCCACGGCCTGGCGGGAGCGACGGGCGCGCTCACTGCGGGCGGGCGTGGGCGGAGGTTGGGGTGGAGGCTGCTCCTCGGTTCCGGTGAGCAGCACGGTGGTGAGCACAAGCGCGTCGAGCATTCAGTTCCGTCCGCGGTGATGGCGTTGGAGTCGTTGGTGGAGCACGCGCACGTCGCGCACCAGGTCCTGCAGGCCGCGGCGACTGCACATCCCGGTCATGCGTTGCAGCCGCGCCAGGTGGGCGCCCTCGCGGGACACGCGCTCCAGCGCCTCCTGCAATCCGGCGGGAACGCTGCGCGCCCGCGCCACCGAGGTCACGCGCTCCCAACGCGCCAGGAAATCCGCGTCGAGCAGTTCCGCCAACGCCTCGCGCTCGTCGGCGCGACGGGCCAGCAGCATGGTGCCAATGGCGGAGAGCGCCACCGCCAGCGGAGCGAAATTGCGCAAGGTGAGGAAGAGCAACAACGGCGAGAGCGCCACCAGGCAACCCAGGTACGCCCCCACCACGTAACGCAGGCGCGCACGCAGGCTGGGCATCTCCGTGACGCGCGGACACGGCGGCAGCGCCACGACGTCGCGGGTGGCCGACCACAACGCCACGGAGGTGTGGGGCAGCAGCGCGCTGTCACGCATCAGGGGGTCTCCGTCGTGGTGGCGGAGAGGATGGGCGGCGCGACGTGCGGCGCGGGATGGCCCTCCATGCGGCCGGGCAGCGGGAACGCGGACTCCACCGCCACCTGCACGTGCGAGAGGTCCAGCGTGCGCCACGGGAAGGTGCCAAGCGGTGTCTCCATCCACTGCGTGACGCGGTGCGGGACCATCACGCCCTCGCCCACGTCGCGGTAGTCGCCCAGCTCGTTGCGGAAGATGCGCCAGGGGACCATGAACTCGCGCGCGCTGTGCTCAATGGCCTGCACCAGGAACGTGCGCGGATCCACCTCGAGCACGAACACGTCCTGGTATCCGCCGCGGTAGGCGAACTGCAGCCGGTAGCGTCCGCCGGAAGGAGGCAGCGTGCTCACCTCCACGTCGTCACGCAGCGCGGCGTCGGCGGGACGCATGAGCCACAGGAGCGCGCGCATGGTGAAGGAACGGTCCATGCCGGGCGGCACCGGGGACTCGCTCCCGTGACGACGGACGTGCAGCTTGTGTCCGTCCCAGAACCAGAAGGTGTTGCCGGATGGGTGCTGGAGCGACTGCCACGCCGTCAGGTCCTGGAAGTCCAGCCCCACGCGTGAGACCGCGTCCTCGCCCACTTCCGGCTGCAGCAGGGAATCCGCGCCGGGGAACATGGTCATGCGCAACGTGAAGGCCATGTTGAGCAGGCGCAGTCCGCCGCTGTGGGCCTGGCGGATCTCGTTCCACAGCGCCGTGGGATCCCGGGAGACGTCGCCGCTGCCGGGCAGGAGGCGGGGGCGGCAGGCCAGGGTCGACACGAGCAGCAGCAGCAGGGTGAGGTTGCGCTTCATCGTCGTCATCCGCCTCGCATGAGGAGCAGCAGGGCCCACCAGGTGGCTTCCAGGCTGGCGCCATCTCCCAGCGCGGAGGGGAACATCCCCCGGGCATCCTGACAACGTCCCAACGACTCGCGCGCCAGGCGCGCCAGCCGGTCCTTGGGACCCGCGCCGCTGAGGATGGCGGACTCCAGCACCAGCGGCAGGTCCATGCCGTCCAGCCGTGACGTCGTCAGCAGGTCCACCAGCGCGCCGCGCGCCCTTCCCGCCACGCCGTCATCCCGCAAACCCGGATACCCCTGCGCCGCCACCACCGCGCACAACGTTGCCACGTCACGTCGGGAGATGGCGGCTTCCACCGTCGGGTACAGCCCGCGCGGATCCGGGCCGGTGGGAACGCGCCCCATCCGACGCAGCCACAGGTTCACCAGCGCATCCACCGCCCGCGGCTCTCCGCCGGTGGGCCAAGGCAGCGTCCCCGTCGACGTCGACGCACGCGCCGCGGCGCCTTCCAGCGCGGTGCGCCAGGCGGGCACGTGGGGGGGCTCCAGCAGGGAGGCGCTGCGCAACACGAAGAGCCACGTCGGCAGCCCCACGGGGGTGGGCGCATCCAGGCTCCCCGCTGCCGCTTCCGCGAGCACGGTGGCGGAGCGGAAGGGATCCAGGAGCGTGCGCACCGCGGCCTGCAACAGCGGCGTCCCGCGCTGCGCCACGACGTCCTGGGTCAGGGAGAGGTTGGGCACGCGCGCCAACATAGCGTCGGACGGTGGTGGTCACCAAGGTGGTTGCGGAGATGGGAAGGCACGTGGTTTGTGGTAAGCGGTGCCGTCGTGAAACAGGTCCTCCTCCTCACCACGCTGTTGACCGCGCAGGAGCCGCCGCCGGCGCGGGAGCTGCTGGGCGCGTGCTACGGCGTGGGCGGCCCGGTGGTGTGGATGGCGCAGAGCACGCCCACGGTGGTGAAGGAGCGTCGCCGCTGGGACCTGGGCCTGGTGGCGCTGGCGGGAGAGGGCACGCTGACGCAGGTGCAGGCCGGCGTGGATGCGCCGCTGGAGATGCCCTTCATTCCCGCGGCCACGGAGATGTCCTGGCGGGAGCTCGACGACGGCACGCAGCTCATCTGGACGCCCCGCCTGAGCGCCATGGTGGCGCCGTTCTCCGTCGAGCGGCCGGGGGCCATGACGCACATGAGCGTGGAGCGTCCCGGCGGCGCGTGCGAGGGCGCGGCGTGGTTGGTGAACGTGCCCAGGCCGCAGCCGCGCACCACCTGGGCGTTGCTCCTGGTCCCGCGCGAGGCGGTGGCGCTGGCGGGCGTGGGAGACGGGCGCATCTCGTCGCTGCCGCTGGTGGCCGCGCCGCCGCCGCGCGGGGGACGCGTGCGCAAGCGCCGGGGCCGTGAGGATGAGCCCAGTGCGCTGACGACGGACACCAGCCTGCGCTTCGAGCGCGTGGACGTGAAGCTGGAGCCCACGAGCGGGATCGCCGTCGGTGGGGCGTGGCGGGTGGGACTCATGCCCTCGCGCACGGCGGGACGGTTGCAGTCGGAGGGCGTGGTGCTGAGCACGCGCGGTGGACAGAAGGTGGCCGTGCACCGCGTCACTGGCGTGTTGCAGCTGGAGGGTGGGGGTGGCGAGGTGGATGGCGTGCTGGTGGAGGTGTTGCCTTAGCGTCAGATAGGTGCGCCAGTCGGTGGGGCGGGCGAACACCTGAGCTGGGGCTGCGTCAAGATAAGTTGCCCATCTGGTCCTGACCGCCTCCAGCGGACCACGACCTGGAGTGCGGCGGGCCCTCGCCGCCCTGGCCAGCGCCGAGCGCGTTCACAGCGGGCCGAACGGCCCTGGGACTCCATGACGTCGGGCGGGGGCGTTGTCTCGTGGCGCGTCGGGCCTTGACGGTTGTCCAAACCGCTCGACGCTGACCAGGGCGGCGAGGGCCCGCCGCACTCCAGGCCGTGGTCCACTGGAGGCGGTCAGGACCAAATGGGCAACTTATCTTGACGACGCCCCTTAGGTGTTCGCCCGCCTCCCTTAGGGTGATTCGTCTGACTTTCGTGTACCGCCGCCGGCTCATCACCGCGGCACGGTCAGCCCACCGCGTCCGTCTGTGCCACCACCGTGCGCGTGCGCGTCGACGAGAGCGTGCGCCACGCCGTGGCCAGGAGCACAATGGCGCCACCCACCACCGCCCACGGACCCGGCGTCTCATGCGCGAAGAGGAAGGCCCACACCGCGTTGAGCACCGGCTCCAGCAGGATGAGCAGGGAGGCCTCCACCGCCGAGGTGCGCTGCAGCCCCAGGCCAAACAGCGCGTAGGCCAGGCCCAGCTGGAAGACGCCCAGGAAGAGCACGATTCCCACGTCGGTGGTGGTGGGAGCCGGTCCACCCACGGCAAGCGGCAGGCACACCAGGAACGCCAGCAGGTTGCCCCACGCCGTGGCCGCGTTGGTGCCCCCGCCGCGCAGCAGCCGCAGGCCCATGATGGAGAACGCGAAGGCCACGCCGGAGCCCAGCGCCACCAGGTTGCCCTGCACCTGCCCCGGCGTGAGCTGGTCCACGAAGAAGAGCAGGATCCCCACCACGTAGATGGGCACCGCCATCAGCTCGCTGCGCGTGGGGGATTCCTTGAGCAGCCAGGGGCTCAGGATCAGCACGTACAGCGGTGCCGCGTCCTGGATGAAGATGGCGTTGGCTGCGGTGGTGAGCTTGTTGGCCACCACGAAGAGCGTCACCGTCATGGCGTACGCCAGCGCCACCCACGCCACCGTGCGCGAGGGACGCACGCGCGCTTCCGGGAAGAGCAGGAACAACACCAACGCCGCCACCACGCTGCGACCACCCGAGATCTGCCAGCTGGTGAGATTGCTCAGCTTGATGGCCGCACCGGCAGTGGACCACAGCACCGCGGCGGAAAGGATGCAGAGACGGGAGCCGACGGCGGTGTGGGGAGCAGGCAGCATGCGCAATGGGTGAGAAGTGCCCCGCGTTGTGCGTCACGGAGGGCCCGCGTGTAAAGGGCGCGCGCAACCGGCCCGATGGGACCAGCAGGAATCTGGAACGCCGCGCCATTCCGGGCCAGAATGCGTGCATGCCCAATCCGCCCGAGAAGAACGATCCGCCCGCGCCGGTGATGACGACCTCTTCGCGCCTTGCCCGTGAGACGGTGGAGAGGATGGTGGGACGCCTCGCCACGCCGGACCGACACAAGCTCGCCTTCACCTGGGCGGACCGCGCGCTGCGCGTGCACGCCGTCAAGGCGCTGCAGGACGGGGGGAAGGCCGCGGAGGCGGAGCGACTGCGCGCGCTGCCGCCGGTCACCGACGAGGCCACGGCGCGTGCGGCGCGCGACGCGGCGAAGGGGCCCCTGCAGGCGGCGGAGGCGGCGCGCGCCAAGGAGGAGGCGGCGTTGCAGGCACAGGGCCGCGTGGGCGCGGAAGTGGACCCGCGACTCACCGCCACCGAGCGCGCGCTCTCGTTTGCCGTCGAGAGCCTCAAGGCCGCGCTGGGCGAGAGTGGCCTGGTCATCCGCACCGTGGCCGGGAACACCGCGCCCGCGCCCGTGGTGGCCACCACCTCCGACCCCGCCGCGGAAGCCGCCAAGCGCGCCACGCTGGCCAGCAAACACGCCATCAACGCCGCCGCGCAGTCCGGCGGTGGTGACGAGGAGGAACGCGTGCAGAAGGAGGAGGCCAGCGCCATCCTCAAGGCGCCGCGTCGTCTCTAGGCCGCCACGCCCTGGGCCCCCCGCAGGCGCGCCACGCCCTTCACCAGCAGATCCTCGACGACAGCATCCACCAGCATCGGGGAGAACGCATCGCTCTCCATGAGGCGGCGCGGCGGTGTCCCCGTCGAGAGGGCCTGCACCACCGGTTGCACGGTGGCGGGGCAGTTCAGCAGGTAGGGACGCAGGAGGAGCGGGTTGAAGTCCAGCACGCCGTCGTGGAGCAGCAGGCGGTCGGTCACGTTGCGGGACAGCGTGTTGAGCTCCTCGCAGACCTCCTCCACCAACGCACCCACCGGCACCCCCTGCGACCAGCCCGTCACCGTCGTGGTGGGCTCGAACTCGAAGTGCCCGTCCCCCAGGGTGAGCAGCCAGCGCAACGCGTCGCGTCCGGACTGCGGCGTCTCGCCCACCATGCCCTTCACCTCCACCAACCTGCCGCGGGCCATCACCACCTCGTGATGTGCGCCGCGCGCCACCACGTGCAGCACCCCGGACACGCCCAGCCGCGACATCGCCGCCAGCAGGTGCTGGATGCCCACCTCGGCCAGCCGCCCGGCAATGCCGCCGTCACGCGCCAGGCGGAACAGGATCTCCCGTTGGCGGGTCACCGCGTCCTGGATGCGTGCGGCAATCTGCGTGACCTTCATGCCCTTGGGCAGGTAGCCGTTGGCACCCGCGTCGGCGTCACGCAGCTGGTCCAGCTTCTCCTGGTGACAGCTCAGCAGGAAGAACGGCGTCTCGCGCAGGTGGAAGTCGTGGCGCACCAGGGAGAGCAGGCCCCACCCGTCGACACCCGGCATCATGACGTCGGAGATGATGACGTCCGGGTGGACCGCACGCGCCATGTCGTAGCCCAGTTTCCCGTCGGGGGCGGACTCCACCACAATGCCGTTGCGGCCCAGCAGGCGCGCGTACATGTGCCGCACCTCCTTGTCGTCCTCGACGAGCAGGCACAGCACCTGGCCCGGCGCGGGCACCACCACCGCGGCGTCGGGGAGCTCCACCGGCTCGGGCGTCTCCGCGGTGGTGGCATCCTCCTCCACCACGTCGACGTCGAAGGAATCCGGCTCCTCCCTGCCCACCACGGGAACGCGGAACTGGAAATCCCAGTGCTCGGGCGCGGAGGACTCCAGCAGCGCGGCCAGCGCGGCGTCGCCCTCACCGGGCTCCATCTGACCGTCACGGTAGGAGATGGTGGTGGCGGTGGTGCCGCGCTGCACGTGCAGGTCGCCGGTGGCCAGACGCTCCGTGAGCGTGTGGTGGATGCGCGCAAAGGTGAGGGGACCGTGTCGCAGCACCGAATGCTCGAAGCGGTCGTCGCTGGGCTCCTCACCCAGCAGCTCCAGGAGCGCGGCCCGCAAGGCGTCGCGGTCCCACCCGTCGGAGAACACCGCGCTCACGCCGCGACACAACAGGTCCACCGTCGCTGCCACGTCGAGCGGCGGCGCCATGACCACGAGCGCCATGGCGGTGCTGGTGGCCACCTGCGCCAGGCGGTTCACCACGTCCTGGTCCGGTGGGGCTCCCGTCACCAACGCCACCGTCGAGGGGTCGAACACGTCCACCAGCTCCACCGCCTCCTCCACGGTGCCGCAGGACTTCACCGGGTAGCCCAGGCCCTCCAGCGTCTTCGCGTAACCCTGTCGCCGCGCGTCGTCGGGACACACCAGCAGGATGCGGTGGCTCATGGCACTTCTCCCGGACCGTCGGGCACCTCGCGCGCCCCGTGACCTCACGCGCCTGCATGCCGTGCGCCAGCTTCGCCGGTGATTTCCTCGTCGACGACGGGGCGCGCCGGTCCGGCATCCGTTGCGCACTTCCGGGAACGGATCCGCTGCGGATCACCGGCGTTCCGTGAAAGCTGCGCCGGATCCCCCGGAAGCAGCCACGACGCGGTCGCGCGGAGGAGCGCCGTTGCCGCAGCGGTTGCGGGTTTCACGGCGTGGCGACGGGGACTTCCTCGAAGATGTCGCGGTCCGGCAGCGTCATCACCCGCTGTCCCGCCTCCGCCAGCTGCTCGCGCGGGAGGTCCTTGAAGCGTGCCTCGAAGGCGGCCGTGGGCCTCAGCGTGAGCGCCTTCCCGGTGGTGCGGTTGCGGTAGGTGGTGGCGGTCTCCGACGGAGCGGACTCCAGGAGCACCAGGTTCAGCTTGCCCGCGCTGGCCCCGGTGGCGGCGGCGGCTCCGTCGGCAATGCAGGAGTACTGCACCTGGCGCGGGCTGTGGTGCACCACCTCCAGCTCATGGCTGTAGCGACCCAGGTTGAGCTGGCGCAGCGCGTAGGTGCCCATGCGATGGCCCGCCACCACCCACGGGCCGGTGCCGCCGTGGATGCGCGCCACGTCGGAGAGGGCGTCCTCGTGCGCGGGGCGGGAGGCGGGCTGCGAGGCGGGCGCGGGAGTGTCGGGGAGCTGCGGCTCACGGGGGCAGCCCCACGTCAGCACAGCGAGCATCACGACGGAACCAGGACGTCTCACGGGCGCAGGCCTCCCAGCGGCAGGAATCCCACGTCGTAGACGGGCCAGCCCTGCTCGTCCACCCGCGGGCTCTCGTGGTGACGACGGGAGCCGGGGTGTCGTCGCACGTCCACGAGCAAGGCCACGCCGTGGCCCGCGGTGTCGACGGTGGTCATATCCGCCTCGCGTCCGAGTATACCTGCGGGCCACCGCTCGGACTGTGCGGAGCGGCTTGACAGCGGCGTGCACCTGACCGCTTCAATGGCCGCGCGAATCCGACGCCATGAGTGAACCCGCCGCCCCCCTCGCGGAGCCCTCCGCGCCCGAGCCCGCACCGCCACCCGCACCCCCCGCGCCCACGCCGCTGAAGGAGCGCATCCAGGCCTTCCGCGCGCAGCATGAGAAGGCGGAGACCGCGGCGTTCTTTGCGCTGGGCTTCATCATTGACGTCGTCACGCTGGGGCGCATTGATGATGTGCTCACGCTGGTGCAGCACGCGGTCTACATGCTGATCCTCGGTACGCTCTTGATGCTGGACCAGCGTTATGTGTTGAAGGTGGCCACGCCGCCGCCGTGGTTGCAGAAGGTGCTGCCGTTCTCGGAGAGCGCCATCCACTTCTTCTTCGGCAGCCTGCTCTCCAGCTTCGCGTTGTTCTATTTCAAGAGCGCTTCCGGGCTGACCTCGGTGTTGTTCCTTGTGCTGATGTTCGGCCTGCTGGTGGCCAATGAGCTGCCGCGCTTCCGCGCGCTGGGCCCGGTGGTGCGCTTCGGGTTGTTCGCGTTCATCATCACCTCGTACCTGGCGTACGCGGGGCCCATCCTCGTCGGGTTCTTGAGCGCGTGGCTGTTCCTGCTGGCCGTGGCGCTCTCGTTGGGGGTGAGCTGGCTGCTCTTCAAGGTGATGGCGCGTTGGCTGGGGGATGTGAAGCGCGCGGCGCTGCGGGTGTTCGTGCCGGGCGCGGCGGTGCAGGTGCTGCTGGTGCTGCTCTACACCTTCCGCATGGTGCCGCCGGTGCCGCTCTCCGTGCAGTACCTGGGCATCTACCACGACGTCACGCGGGAGGGCTCCGCCTTCAAGCTCACGCATTACCGTCCCGGTTGGCGTTTCTGGCACCACGGCGACCAGCTCTTCCAGGCGCGCGAGGGCGACCGCATCTACTGCTTCGCGCGCATCTTCGCGCCGCGCAACTTCCGGGACCGCGTCAACATCCGCTGGCTCTACCTCGACGAGAAACGCGGCTGGCTCACCTCCGACGTCATTCCGCTCACGGTGACCGGCGGCCGCAATGAGGGGTTCCGCGGCTTTGCCTACAAGTCCAACCACAAGCCCGGCGACTGGCGCGTGCAGGTGGAGACCGAGGACGGACGGGAGATTGGCTACATCAGCCTGGAGGTGGAGCCGGACGCTTCCACCGAGGAGCGCGTGCCGCGGGTGGAGCTGCGCTGAGACGACAGGTCATGGGGTTGTCGGGGAGTTCCGAAAAAGGAAGTCAGAAGTCATGGGTTGTCGGAGAATCCCCAAAGAAGGAAGTCAGGAGTCAGAAGTCAGAAGTCAGAAGGTGGTCCCGTGACGACGACGGGCAAGCACCTTCTGACTTCTGCATTCTGACTTCCGACTTCCTTTTCGGAATTCCCCGACGCCCCCGCGACGACGACAGGTCAGCCCCTTCTGACTTCTGTATTCTGACTTCTGACTTCCTTTTCGGAATTCCCGACGCCCCTCCAACCGCCCCTCAGTCCTTGGGCGTGATGGTCTCCAGCGTCCACTCGTCATCCTCGCGGACCAGCTCACACCAGTGCTCACCGCCGTCCAGGCGGAGCGTGTTCTCGTCGACGACCTGCAGCGCCTCCACGCCCTCCAGGCTGAAGCACTCCTTGAGCAGGTCCACGAAGGGCGCCTCCTGCAGGCACTCCGAGAAGCGGCGCTGGCTGAGGAAGCCGCCCTTGTCGGTGCGACAGTTCCCCGTGGAGCCCGCGGCCAGCGACTGCAGCTCCGGCACGTAGAAACGGTCCTTGCCGGCAATGAGGCTGTTGGCGCAGGTGCGGTCCTCAGAGGCCAGGCACTGGTTCATGTCCGTGGTGAACTTGAGGAACTTCTTGTTGGTGACCAGGGCACGACGTCGTTCCTTCTTCCGCTGCGTGGCCTTGTTGGGCGCCTCCACCAGCTTCCACGTCTCGGCGTCCAGGGCGCCCACGTTGAGGAACAACGCCTGCTGCTGGAATTCCAGCTCCGCCATGCCCTTCTCCAGCTTCTTCACCTCCAGGAACAACACCGCGCTGCCTTCTCCGTCGTCACTCCAGAAGCTCTTGACCGGCAGGCCACGCGCGCAGGCAATGGCGCCGGGCTGGTTCTTGAAGTTGCAGGTCAGCACCATGTTCACGCTCTTCTGCGCGTTGTAGCTGCCACCCGACCAGTCACACAGCACGCGTCCCTGGAAGCTCAGGCCCTTCTTGTCCAACGTCATCACCGGCGTGCCCTTGAGCGACTTGTCGCCGTAGAAGCGCAGGTCCGGCGCGGTGGCGGGCACGTCGGGAAGCTTGAGCTCCACGTGATCCTGGTCGGGGCTCAGCTTGCAGCCGCCTTCCGCCGCGTGGGCGGGCAGCGCGGTCACCAGCAGCGTGAGCAGCGTTGTCGTCCAGAAGAGACCGTGCATCAGCGACCTCCACTCCCCTCGAGCGCACGCATTGGAGCGCAGCCGGGATGCGCGGAGCAAGCAGAAATCTCCGGGCGGCCCAGGTGGGATGCGGTGTTCCCGACGGCGCGTGAGGTGCGACAGGCATCCCTCCTCGTCCCCGCCACGACGTGGCCGTGGACTCACGACACGCGCGCAGGTGCACGTCGGTCGACGACGGGAATGCCGCGGGTCAGCGCTCAGGCGCTCTGTTTGCGACGCGCACCGGCCAGCGCGTGCGCCTCCTGCAGGGACACGCCGTGCGGGCGCTGCTGCTCCTGGAAACGCGCCATGGCGGGAGAGCCGGTGAACGAGACGCCGCCCTGGTCCACGCGCTTGAGCTGGGCGGCGTCGCGCATGGTCTGGAAGGAGCGTCCCGCCTGCTCCAGCTGCTCCGTGGCGCGGCCGAGCATCTCCTCACGTGCCTTCAGCAGCTCGGTCAATCCCACGTGCAGCTCCCGCGAGGCCTGCTGCAGTTGCTTGGGACTGAGCTTGTTGGCGTCCAGCCACGGACGCGCTTCCACCCACTGTTTCAGCCTTGCTGCCACATCACCGCTGGAAGATGTGACCGTCATCCGCCCCTCCGACTGCGGATCACTAAGCCACACGGAAACGTGAAAGGGAATCAGGAAATGGCGTGCGCGGATCGCACACACGTGGGTTGGCATCCCACTGGAAAATTAGCGTGGCGCTGGAAAATACGCGGGCTCCAGGGTGTGGGGATCGAGGCCGAGCTCGTCGGCAAGTCGCAGGTTGTGCTCGGTCACCACGCGCGCCTGCAGGCGCCTCAGTGGGGGATTCTGCAACAGCGGTGAGGCGGCCTGCACGGCAACAAACGCGGGGAGCGCCAGCGCCAGTCCCCCCAGCCCGGCCCC
>JBFMGU010000100.1:0-36001 GCA_040752415.1 Myxococcota bacterium | reverse complement strand
AAGAAAGGGCACTCGCGGCGCCCGCACCTTTGGGAGTGCGGTCTGAAATACCGCTTTGGCTCGGGCTGTCCGGGCTCACCGGAGCTCCTCCACATATGTGCAAGAACTTCTGGCCAGGTACTTAGCCTTGCGTCGCAACATGAGATGGGGTGAAGGCAGGTCAGGCGGCCAGCTCCGGTGGGCCCCTGACATGCCTGTCGGTCTCGCACAGGCCCATGTGACTGGCGTAGCGGCGGGCCTCCGCCGGATCCTTCACCACCGTTACCACCCGCAATCTTCACGCCAGCGGGGACACTCCAGGGCGTCGACGTCGAAGGTGCGGCGCAAAAGCTCGGCCCACGGGATGCGTTGCTTGTAGTCAGGCGGCTGCTCGTCGTGGGAATGGCCCTCGGCCCGTCCCTGGCGATGCGTGGGGACCGGCACGATGTGGCGGCGCAGCGTGGAGGCCGGACCCAGCACCCCGAAGAGCCGGTGCGTCTGTCGGCGGGGCGCGGGAATCAGCGCGGCCAGGCGTGCCATCAGCGCCATCGCATCCAACACCAACACCGTGTTTCCCCGACGATCCGGCTTCTTCATCCGTAGGTGATGAGCCCGTCGGGCCGCTGGGCAAACCGTCCGAGCGCAAAAGGGCGGTCGCAGCACGTAGCGCGCCGTGCGCTCGAGGTGGGCGCGGTCCGCCATGACCCCTGAAGCGTACAGGTTGAGCCCGTCCACGCTCGCCACCAGCTTGCCCCGACGAGAACGCGTGGCGGAGCAGCACCGAGCGGCCGCTCGCCGCGGGGCAGTGGTGGATCGGCTACAACGATCGCAACGACGAGGATGACTTCGTCTGGGTCGGGCAGCAGCAGCCATGGGAACTGGAACGCTGCCACCAATGAGCCCAACCACCAACATGGCGAGGACTGCGCCACCATCAACGCCTTCTATCCCGCCGCCACCTGGAACGACTCCGAGTGCTACCGCCGCCTGCCGTTCATCTGCGAGGCGGAGTGAAGGCGCTCACGCCTCGTCGAAGCGCGCGGACTGCGAGCGGGAGTGTGGGCGCGGCGGGCCCCGCCGGTTCCTCACGCAGCCGACATGTCCCGCAGGTGCGCAGCCCCGTTCCGGTAGGTGATGAGCCCGTCGGGCCCGCGGGCGAACCGTGCCAGCACCAAGGGTTGGATGCCTCCGTCCCGCGAAGCCGCCCTCACCCACGAACTGGTGCACCGCTTGCAGTGCGCGGGTGCATACCTCGTGGGCGTCAGGGGGTTGTTCATGTTGGCGTTGTGCTTGGCGACTGTGTTGACGGGTGCGACGCCCCAAGCCACTGAGGCGGCGTGCGCGGCTGCGGATGACGCCGACCGCCCCTCGCGTTCAGCGGTGGCCCGGGAGGTGATCGCGTTCGTCGTGGGGATGAATCTCGCGTCCTTCCTGGCCTACGCCGTCGTAGGCGCGATGGGGGCTGCGGTCTGGACGTACCTGTCCGCACGCTCCACCCATGAGTACTCCGGCATGGGTGACACGCTGATCTGGTTCTTTGGCCTTCCGCTGGTGGCGTTCTTCGCCGGGTGGCCCGGGTTCGTCCTCGCGCGGCTCCTTCTGCCACCCTTGATGCGCGTCGCGCTCTGGCCCCGCAAGTGGGGCTGGCCCGCGTTGCGGCTTCCCCTCGCGTGGGCGACGTGGGATGTGGCAGGTGGCGTGGTGGTGGCAGCCTGGGTCGCCGGCGCGGTGGCGCCACCCTACCTGGGGGTTCTTGCCATCTTGCTGGTGGCCTACCAGCTGCGCGCCGGCTCGGCTGACACTGGCGATCCTGTTACTCGTCCTCTGGGGCGCGGGCGGCATCGCCTGCGAAGTGGCCGTGCTGCTGGGCCTCGGGGCCATCGTGGTTCCGCTCTTCGCCGCGTTGGCTGCTGCCGGAGTCACGGGCGTTCGGGAGTCGGACTTCTCCTCGCAGTGCGCCGGCGGGCGACCATGAGGACCTCGCGTTTCACGCCGTCAGACGTGTGGAGGACATCATTGCGCGCGGGGTGGCGCCGCGGGGTGGCAGGAGCGAGGTGACACCGCTCGCGGCTTGTTCCATCACGAGAAGGCCACACCAACAACACCCCGCCAACCGCATGGCTCCAACCCCGGCCACATCGTCTCCACACGATTCCCTCCCTAACTCACGCGAATGCCACCCTGCCCTGCGGGCATCCGGCTTGCAGTCAGCATTCATGCTGCGTCGGAGGAAACATGCGCACGTGGATTTCCGGGGCTGTGCTGCTGGGCGCGCTCCTGGCTTCTGTTGCCTGCGGGGGACTCGGCACGGATGCGTCGCGTCCCCGGTCGTCCGACACCGAACAGATGGACGCGTGGCTTCTGCACGCGGTCGGGAGGGGTGCCAGCCGCATCACCAATACGCGTATCCAGGGTCGCATGGGCGGTGTGTCGGACATCGGCACCGAACAAGTCTTCGCTCGCGGCGACGTCCGGAATGACGTGCTCTTGTTCAGGGTTGCGAGCCGGTCCCCGCAGGGAGGGGCCATGGCAGCGGTCTCCATTGACGGGATGTCGTCGTTGACGTCGTGGGAGGACCGGGAGGGCTTCCGCTCGACCGAGACGACGCCAGGCTGCAGGTACCATGCGACCTCCGCGATGCTGTGCGCCACCGGCACACCGGGCGGGTGGGAGCATGACGTCAGCGCGAGCAAGGTTGATGTGAACGTCCGCCCCGCGGGACTATCGGGTTGGCGCCGCGTCGAGTTCAGGCTGGAGGGCGAAGATGACGAATTGCTCACGGGCAGCTTCGACATCGCGGTCGAGGCGGAACCCGTGGAAGACGGCCGCTGGCTCCCCACCGGCTACATCTGCGGCCTGGGCGCGCGGCTCACCGGCAACCTGGCGGGGATGTTCGCCGTCGATGTCACCGAGAGCTTGTCGGTGCACAACGATCCCAGCCGCACCTCGCTGAGCGTGGGCGCCATGGCGGGCGAAGAGCGCCCGGCGCTGGTCATCGAGGTGGCGGGTGGGCTGGATCACCCCGTACTGCAGCCGGGGTTCGAGGGTGCCTTTCTGCGCGGCGCGCCACGCCCGGAAGACGGGGTCCTGGTCACCGCAGTCCCTCGCACCCGTGTCGGAACGGGCTTCCATTCCCTCGAGGCCGCCGACCGCGTGGCACTGCGGGTGCACCGGGATCCCGCCACGGAGGAGCGGACGTTCACCTTCCAGGCGTTCTGGGACGCCGGTGGGCCAACGAACCGGTCCGAGGAGGCAACCGCGTTGGTGGAGTTGAGCCTCGGCGCACTGGCGACACCGGCGACTCCCCAGCCTCGATGAACCGCCCGTGGAACGCCTCTGATCATGAGCCCGTCGGGCCGCTGGGCAAACCGTCCGAGCGCAAAAGGGCGGTCGCAGCACGTAGCGCGCCGTGCGCTCGAGGTGGGCGCGGTCCGCCATGACCCCTGAAGCGTACAGGTTGAGCCCGTCCACGCTCGCCACTGGCGCACCAGCAAGCCGCCGGACTCGCCCCCACTGCGCTCTCCAAGAACCGCCGCAGGTGGTCCAGCACCATGCGTCGACCCGCGCCAGCACGTCCGGCCGGAAGGACAAGGCCCGCTGGACCTCGAAGGGGAAGCTCACCACCCACTGCCGATACGGCGTGTGGGGAAGCACTTTCCCGACGAGATGGGCCGCCTCCTCCTGGGTCATTCTTCCCATGCACGACGAGCAAATGCCGCGCCGCCTGCAACTGAAGGCCACCACGGACTCATGACCGCAGCCACACACCAGGCGCGCGAAAGTGAGCGCCCCTCGACGGGCGTGCCGTCATCCGCATCCCGCCGCGTCCGTTCCTGCGTCCCGTCTTCGAGACCTACGGCGCGCCGGACGTCGTCGACAGGCGGTTCGTAGACCGGGTGGCGAAGCTCCTCGGCGGTGAGTTCGGCCGTTGAGGCCCGCCCCCGTTACCGGGGATCCGCGCGCGACCTCCCCTTGCATTCCGCCAATCCATGCGATAGACACTGAACCGTATGGTTCAGCATGCCAAGGACCGCCTCGATGCTTCGTTCGCCGCGCTTTCGGACGCCACCCGGCGCGGCGTCCTCGAGCAGCTCGGACGTGGAGACGCTTCGATCACGGACCTCGCCGGAAGGTTCCACATGACCCTGACGGGCATGAAGAAGCACGTCGGCGTCCTGGAACGGGCCGGCCTCGTGTCCACCGAGAAGGTCGGTCGCGTGCGGACCTGCAAGCTGGGGTCGCGCCGGCTCGAGGACGAGATGGCGTGGATCGAGCGGTACCGCCAGGTCTGGGACGCACGCTTCGAGGAGTTGGACAAGGTTGTCGAGGAACTCAAACGAAAGGAGAAGGTCGATGGACGCAAGAAGAGAGAGTGATGTCGCCCCCATGAAGAACCGCACGACGGTGGAACGAAAGTCCGAGCGTGAGCTGGTCGTCACGCGAACCGTCAACGGCCCGGCGCGCATCGTGTTCGAGGCGTGGACCAAGCCCGAGCTGTTCAAGCAGTGGTGGATACCCAAGTCGGCAGGCCTGACCCTGCTTTCCTGCGAGATGGAGGTTCGTGTCGGGGGCAGGTACCGTCTCGTGTTCGCCCACGCGCCAGAGCCTATGGCGTTCTACGGCAGGTACCTCGAAGTGACACCGTGCTCGCGCCTCGTCTGGACCAACGAAGAGGGCGGTGACGCTGGGCAAGTCACCACGGTGACCTTCGAGGAAGAAGCTGGCAAGACGCTGGTCGTCCTGCACGAGCTTCATCCCTCGAAGGAAGCTCTCGACGCTGCGATGGGGGCGTACGATGGGATGGGCGAGACCTTCGAGCAACTGGAAGAGCTTCTCGTCGCCCTGGGCGCGAGCGCGGGACGGTCGTAAAGTCGTCAATCTTGCGGTCGGCCATCTGCCTCTTCACTACGCGGAAGAGAACCCGACGCGGTCCTCGCTGCCCTCGACGACAAGACCGAGGCTGTGCTCCGCGAGCGGCCGTGATTTGCATCCCACCGCGTCCGGTCTTCGAGACCTACGGCGCGCCGGACGTCGTCGCGAAGCGCTTCGTCGAGCGCGTGGCCAAGCTCCTCGGAGGAGATTTCGGCCACTGAGGAGGGACCAACCGCTGCGAATTCACCCGCTCAGGCGGCCTCCCGTGGTACGATAACGCCATGAGCAAGCTACGGGTGCAGTGCTTCACGCTTTCCGTCGACGGCTACGGCGCAGGTCCGCGCCAGGACCACAAGAATCCGCTCGGCGTCGGAGGCGAGAACCTGCACAAGTGGTTTGTTCCAACCCGCACGTTCAAGTCGTTGCATCTCAAGGACGCCCCAGCGGCCCGCGGGATGGACGGCGGGACGGAAGGCACTACCGGAGTCGACGACGACTTCGCCCGGCGCGGCATGGAGAACATCGGCGCATGGATCCTCGGCCGCAACATGTTCGGCCCCATCCGCGGCCCGTGGCCCGACGACGCGTGGAAGGGGTGGTGGGGGAACAATCCGCCATACCACGTGCCCGTCTTCGTCCTCACCCACCATCCTCGGAAATCCATCGAGATGGAGGGCGGCACGACGTTCCACTTCGTCACGGAGGGCATCGAGGAGGCCCTCAGGCGCGCGAAGGAGGCCGCCGGATCAAAGGACGTCCGCCTTGGAGGCGGCGTCGAAACGATCCGGCAGTACCTTCGCGCTCGGCTCGTCGACGAGATGCATCTGGCCATCTCGCCAGTGGTGCTTGGCTCGGGCGAGCACCTCCTGGCTGGGCTGGACCTGCTCGCGCTCGGCTACCAGGTGCAGGAACAAGCCTCGTCGGAAGCGGCGATGCACGTGGTGCTCAAGCGGTCTCCGAAGTCATGACGCCGGCGCGATTTGAGCGCGAGGACAAGCGGCCACGAATCTTCACGACGTCGTTCGGGAGCGTGTATCCGCTGGTGTTGTTCCGCGCCAATTCCCTGGAGGAAGCCGCCGAGTGGGCACCGCGCTACGGCGTCGCGGTGGACTGCCACGAGCTGGATCTCCGTCAGGTTGCCGACGAGCTCTGAGCCGCGCGGTTCTCCCGTCGGAGCTGGGCCAGGCGCCAATAGGTGTAGACCACCGGGATGATCTCCAGCGTGAGGAACGCGCTGCTGAGCAAGCCGCCCACCATGGGCGCGGCAATGCGCTTCATGACGTCGGCACCGGAGCCCTGCGCCCACAAGAGCGGTACCAGGCCAAAGAGCATGGTTGCCACCGTCATAAGCTTGGGACGCACGCGCTGCACCGTGCCCTCCATGTGCGCCCAGATGATGTCGTTGAGGTCGCGGATCTTGCCCGCGCGCTTGCGTCGCTCATAGGCCGCGTCCAGGTAGACGATCATCACGATCCCCGTCTCCGCCGCGAGCCCGACGAGCGCGATGACGCCGACCCACACCGCGGTCGAGAGGCGGTAGTCCAGCAGGTAGAGGATCCAGATGCTGCCCACGAGCGAGAACGGCACGCTGAGCAGAACGATGATGGCCTCGGTGACGTTGCGGAAGTTGAGCACCAGCAGCAGGAGCACCAGGAGCAGCGTCAGCGGCACCACGATCTCCATGCGCTCCTTCATCTTCTGCATAAGCTCGTACTGACCGGTCCAGCGCAGGTACGTGCCCGGCGGAATGCCCAGCTTTCCCTCGGACTGCGCGCGCGCCACCGCGGCCTTGGCGTCGTTCACGTAACCGCCCACGTCGCGCTTGGAGGTGTCGACGTCGATGTACACGTAGCCCGCGAGCAGACCGGCCTCGCTGCGGATCATCGGCGGCCCTTCCACGATGTCGACGCTGGCAACCTGGCCCAACGGGACGAAGCCCTGCCCCGCCGCGGGAGCCGGAGCCTGCGGCCCTGGTGCCGCCATGTTTGACGACGTTCCACCCATCCCCGCACCCGCCATGCCACGTGGCGAAGACATGACCCCCGCGCCACCCATGCCGCCCGACGGAACGGGCATTCCCGTGTCCATGCGCGGCAACAGGTCCAGTCGCGGTGAAGGCCCCATGGACGGGCTGGAGGGGGTGCCCATGTTCATGGCCTGCGCCAGCATCACCGGGCGTGGCGCGGAGAAATCCTCGACGCTGCCGGTCCTGCCCATGCCCATGCCACCCTCGTCACCGGCGCCACCGCCAATGGGAATGAGCACCTGGCGGATGGCCTCCAGGTTGTTTCGCAGGTCGCGCGGGAAGCGGACGTTGATGGAGAAGCGGGAACGCCCCTGCACGGTGGTGCTGATGGGCTGACCGCCAATGGCCGCTTCCACGACGTCATGCACGTCCTGCACGGTGAGCCCATAACGGGCCATGGCAGCGCGGTCGGGAATGATGTCGATGTAGAGGCCGCCCTGGTTGCGCTCATAGAGGACGCTGCGGGTGCCGGGCACCTGCGCCAGCACGCCTTCCAGCGCCACGCCCACCTTCTCCACCTCGTCCAGCGACGGACCGAGCACCTTCACGCCGACGGGCGTCCGCACCCCGGTGGTGAGCATGTCCACGCGCGCCTTGATGGGCATGGTCCACGCGTTGGTCCAACCCGGGAAGCGCATGGCCTCGTTCATCTGGTCGGTGAGCTCATCAAACGTGACCGGCCGCGTCTCCGGCCAGACGCGCCCCAGCCTTTCCCGCGCCCAGTCCGGCGCCCACGACGAGTACCAGCGCGTCTCCGTCACGCTGCGCCACTCGCTGCGCGGTTTGAGGCGCGCCACCGTCTCCACCATGGACAACGGCGCGGGGTCCGTGGCGCTCTCCGCGCGTCCCACCTTCCCGAACACGCTGACCACCTCGGGGAAGTCGCGCAGGATGCGGTCCTGGCGCTGCAGCTCCTTCTTGGCTTCCTCAATGGAGATGTTGGGCAGCGTGGTGGGCATGTAGAGGATGTCCCCCTCGTCGAGCGGAGGCATGAACTCGCTGCCGAGCTTGAATGCAATGGGCACCGCGCTGATCACAGCGAACACGCCCATGGCAATGGTGGTCTTGGGGTTGCGCAGCGCCACGAAGACGAACGGCTTGTACACGCCAATGAGCAGCTTGCTGACGGGATGTTCCGCCTCACTGCGGATGTGCCCACGCACGAAGAAAGCCATCAGCGCCGGCACCAGCGTCACACTGAGCACCGCCGCGAAACCCATGGCGGACGTCTTGGTGAACGCGAGCGGGATGAACAACCGGCCCGCCTGCCCTTCGAGCGTGAAGATGGGGAAGAACGCCACCGTCATGATCAGCAGCGAGAAGAAGATGGAGGGTCCCACCTCACGCGCCGCCCGGATGAGCACCTCATTGCGGTCTTCCCCCGGCTTCATGTGCTCCAGGTGCTTGTGCGCGTTCTCGACGAGAACAATCGCCGCGTCGACCATGGCGCCGATGGCAATGGCGATGCCACCGAGGCTCATGATGTTGGAGCTGATGCCCAGCAGCCGCATGGGGATGAAGGATGCGGCTACCGCGATGGGCAGCATGATGATGGGAATCAGCGACGAGCGCAGGTGCAACAGGAAGAGGAAGATGACCAGCGCCACCACGAGCACTTCTTCCGCCAGGGCGTCCTTGAGCGTGTCGATGGCGCGGTGGATGAGGTCGGAGCGGTCGTAGACCACCTGGATCTCCACGCCGGGCGGAAGCGAGGGTTTCAGCTCCTCGATCTTCTGCTTCACCCGCTCGATGATGGCGAGCGCGTTCTCCCCGTAGCGCGCCACCACCACGCCACCCACGGTTTCTCCGTCGCCATTGAGCTCGGCCACGCCGCGGCGGATCTCCGGGCCGAAGCGCACCTCCGCCACGTCGCCCAGGAGGAGCGGTGTGCCGGTCTCCGTGGTGCGCAGGACGATGTTGCGCAGGTCGTCCAGGTCCTGCACGTAGCCGCGGCCGCGGATGAAGTACTCACGCCCGGTCATCTCCAGCACGCGACCGCCCACGTCGGCGTTGGAGCGCCGCACCGCGCGAGCCACGTCCGCCAGCGTCACGCCGTAGGAGGGCAGCCGGTTGGGGTCGACGACGACCTGGAACTGCCGTTCATACCCGCCCACGGTGGCCACCTCGGCCACCCCCGGCACCGAGGCCAGCGCGTAGCGGAGGGAGAAGTCCTGGAATGCGCGCAGGTCGCTGAGGTCACGCTGGCCGGTGGTGTCGGTGAGCGCGTACTGGAACACCCAGCCAATGCCGGTGGCGTCGGGGCCCAGCGTGGGCGTGACGCCTTCCGGGAGTCGGCCGCGCAGCGTGGAGAGGTATTCCATCACGCGACTGCGCGCCCAGTAGACGTCGGTGCCCTCCTCGAACAGCACGTAGATGAAGCTCATGCCGAACATGGAGTAGCCGCGCACGTCCGTCACGCGGGGTGCCGCCAGCAACGCGGAGGAGATGGGGTAGGTGACCTGGTCCTCGACGAGATCCGGGCTCCGTCCCATCCACTCCGTGAAGACGATCACCTGCGGGTCGGACAGGTCGGGCACCGCGTCCAACGGCACCGTGCGCACGGCCCACCACGACGCCGCGGACAGGAAGATCGTCGCCAACAGCACGAAGCCGCGGTGCCGTGCCGACAGCTCGATGAGCGCGCCGATCATGGCGTCCCCCCGTGCTGGTGCGCCGGCTGCGACGACGGTTGCGACGACGGCTGCGACTCGGCGTGTCCCTCGTGACCACCATGACCCGCGTGCGCTCCACCCACCGGGCT
The DNA here is from genome assembly GCA_040752415.1 of Myxococcota bacterium. GTDB lineage: Bacteria > Myxococcota > JACRCW01 > JACRCW01 > JACRCW01 > JBFMGU01. The sequence continues at coordinate 26,363 of JBFMGU010000100.1, read as the reverse complement.
TCCGTTGATCGCGGCGCGCAGGCGGCTCTCCGAGTCAATGAGGAAGATGGCGCTGGTCACCACCTCCTCGTCGGGCTCGACGCCGGAGAGGACCTGCACGGTATCCGGGGTGCGCACGCCCAACGTCACCAGGCGCGGCTCGAACACGCCATCTCCGTGGGAGATGAACGCGTACGCCTGCCGACCGGTCTGCACCACCGACTCCGCGGGCACCACCACGCCCTTGGCCGGCGGGAGCGTGATGTTCACGTCGCCGTACATGCCGGGTCGAAGCTGTCGACGAGGATTGGGCATCTCCACCCGGGCACGCAGCGTGCGGGTCCGCGGGTCCACGGCCGGATAGAGGAAGGTGAGCTTCCCCTCGAACCGCTGGCCCGGCAGCGCGGGAATCTCCACGCTGGCCTTCTGCCCCACCTGCACGCGCGCCATCTGGTCCTCACGCACGTCAATGAGCATCCACACCGACGAGAGATCCGCGATCTCGAACAACGGAGTTCCCGGCGAGAGATACAGACCCTCCACCGCGCCCTTCTGTGTCACGTAACCGGCCATGGGCGCGCGGATGGTGATGGTGCGTTGCGGCCTTTTGTCGCGCTCCAACGTCTCGAGATCGTCGGTGGGGAGGCCGAGCAGCTTGAGACGTTGTTGAGCCGCGGACACCAGGTGGCCCGAGAGAGGGTCGTTGGGATTGGCCTGCAGCGCAGTGACGTATTCCTGCTGCGCCTGCAGCACCTCCGGGCTGTAGATGCGCGCCAGCGGCTCACCGGCCTCCACGCGTGCACCGGTCTCACGCACCAGCAGCTCCTCGATCCAACCGGAGTAGCGGGCATGCACCTGCGCCGTCTTCGCCTCATTCGTGGCCACCACGCCTACCGTGCGCACCGTCTCGGACAGCGTCGCCACCTGGGCCGGCGCGGAGCGCACGCCAATGCGTTGCACGCGCTCCAGCGGGATGGTCACCGTCGACAAACCCGGTACCGCCGTTTCACCGTGCGCCTTGCCCGCGGCCTTCTCCACCTTCACGAGGTCCATGCCGCAGATGGGACACTCTCCGGGACGATTCGAGGTGACCTGCGGATGCATGGGGCACTGGTAGAGCTCCGCCTCCTCCACCTTGGGCTTCTCCTCGAGCGGAACGAGATCCATGCCGCAGATGGGACACTCTCCGGGACGGTCGGAGATGACCTGCGGGTGCATGGGACAGGTGTAACGCGTCTTGTGCTCCGCCTTCTCGACGGAACCGTGCTCCCGCACCGCGTCCATGACGACGTGAACCGCCAGCGCACCCAGCGCCAGGATCAGCACCCAGCGCACCACGGCCATGATCTTCACGCCGGGAGGAGGTGGCTCCTCGCCCTCGGGCATGGCATCGGGGTGATGAACGTCGTGCGTGGTCATGGCGTGCCTCCTTCTCCAAAAGCGTTGAGGGGTACGCCGGTGGCACGCTCCAGGTCGGCCACGTAGCGCGCGTACTGCAGCAGTGCGGTCTGGCTCTCCAGGTGATGCCCCCGCAGGGAACGCCCCGCCACGACGAGATCCACCAGGCTTCCCTGTCCGGACTCATAGGCCGCGCGCGCCGCGTCGACGCCCGCGATATCCAGCGGGATGAGCCGCGTGGAATGCAGCTCCAGGTGACTGCGTGCCATGTCGACACCCGCGAGCGCCTGGTCCACCTCCGCCTGCACGGTGCGCGCAATCGCGTCGGCCTCGGCCTGCGCACGCTTGTGCTCGACACGCGCGGCATCCGCCTGCGGCATCTGCTTCCACGGCGCCAGCACCGGCAGCGGAACCGCCACCCCCACGGTGACCATGTCGGGCGGGCCCAGGATGGTGTGCACCGCTCCGTGCTTCGCGTAGTCGCCGGGTCCGCCCACGCCGATCATGTACGAGACGTTGGCGGTGACGTCGGGAATCATGGCCATGCGGGCCTGGGAGAGACGCGCCAACGCGGCCCGCACACCCGCCGCGGCAATGCGCGACTCGGGTCGCTGCGTCAGCGCCCTGGCCAGCAGCTCCTCGCGCGGAGGCAACGGACGGATCAGGAAGGTGTGTGCAGCGTCGGGAACGGCGTCGGGGCCATCGGCGCCGATGAGCGCGGCCAGGCGCGCCTTGGCGGTGCGGACCGCTTGTCGCACGTCAATCAGCTCACGCTGCAGCCCCTCCAGCTCCGCGCGCGCCGCCAACGCATCCACGCGACTGCCGCTGCCGCTCGCCAGGCGAGAGTCGGAGAGGGCCACCAGCGTCTCCAGCACGGTGCGGTCCTGCTCCAGCACGGCAATGGACCCTTGCGCGGCAATGAGGTCGCCGTACGCGTACGCCACGGCGCGGTCCACGTCGGCGCGCATCACCTCCGTTGACGCTGCAGCCTGCTCCGCCAACGCGCCGGCCTCATTCCGTTGCGCGAAGCGCTTGCCCGGCCACGGGAAGGTCTGCTGTGCCATGAGCATGACGTTGACCATGGACGGCCCCATGGCGACGGTGGTGGCGCGTTGCGCCGGCGTGAGGCCAGGCACCAGCGCGTTCTCCACGTTGTCCAATGGGATCTGCCAGAGCTGCGCTCCCACGACGGGGTCGTCCCAGGCTCCGGTTCCGTTCACGCGTTCACGCGCCGCCTGCGCGGCCAGGCGTGAGGAGAGGATGGCGGGATGGGTTTGACGCGCACGTTCACGCGCGTCGGTGAAGGACAGCCCACCCGCCGACGACGGAGGCTCCGCCGCCAGCAGCAGCGCTGCCAGGCTCAACGATCGATACATTGGAAAACTCCGGTTTCGAGGTGAGGACGCGCGAACGCGTCAGGACTTACGCCTCAACCGGAGCGCTAGGGACGCAGCTTGACGGTGCTCAGGAACTGCGTGGGTGGTGGTGGCCCGGTGTCACGCAGGATCACCGGTCGACCATCCTGGACCGGCGCGGCGGTCACGATCACGCGGGGCTCGGTGGCCGGATACCAGACGGGCGACACCGTGGTTCGCTCGAACGTGGCAGGCGACTGCGAGGTGTCTGGAGCGCCTTGTTGGATCTCGCAGCAGCAGCCGTCGGAGATGGTGGGGTCCGCGGGCTCGTCGTGGTCGCAGCAGCAGGGTTCCCACGCCACCGGCGCGCCCTCGCAAAGGCACTGCCACGCCGGGCCCGCGAGCGCGGGAACCGACATCAGGGCCATCACCAGGACCGCCAAGGCGCGGAGCATGCCGTCACCTTAGCGGAGAGCCATCACGCGCGCCAATCCACGTCCCCGCGCGGGGAATCGGGTGCTAGGCTGCGCGCCATCGTTGCGCGAAAATCGCCATGTCACCCGTCGTCGTCCTCGCCCTCACCCCGGTCATGCTCGCGCTCAACGCCGGCGCGGCGTCGCGGCCCGCTTCGGTGTTGATCTTCCCGCTCGAGGCGCGGGGCAACGTCACCCCGGATCTTGCCGAGCAGCTCACCGGCGCACTGGCCATTGCCGCCAGCCGCCACGCCGACTTCACGGTGCAGGCCGTCAGCGAGGTCAGCGCCGCGCTCACGCTGGAGCAGCAACGTCAAGCCGCGGGATGCAGCACCGAGAGTTGCGCGTTGGAGATTGCCGGGGCGCTGGCAGCCGACCAGATCGTCGTCGGGAACGTGGGGCGTGTGGGTGATTCCTACGTCGTCACGCTCTCGCGGGTCCGGTCACGGGATGCACACGCGCTCAAACGCATCCAGCGCGAGTTTCCGCACGGCACGCCGGAGGAGCTGCTGCGCGCCATGCCCGGGATTGCCGAAGAGCTGCTGGGCTCCAGCCCGGTGACGACGCCACCACCATCTGCTGCCCCGCGCTCCGACGAGTCCGCGGGCGAACCGGGGTGGAAGACGGGTGCCCGCGGAACGCTGCGCGGCCTGGGCGTGTTGGGCGTGGCTCCGCCGATCCTGGGCCTGGTGACGTCGGCGGCGTTGGGCACCGCCGCGGTGGGCCTGCTGGCCTATGACCTGGTGAACACGCGCAACGGCGTGCACGCGGTGACGCAGACGCAGGCCTTCGTGGCGAACGTGGTGGTGGCGTCGGTGGTGTTGGGATTGGGGCTGGCGGTGGTGTTGATCGTCCCGCCGGTGGTGCTCATGGTGCTCTCGTGGGTGTTGCCATGAGGAGGCGCCTGCTCTTCGTCGTCGGCGTGGGTGCGCTCGCGGGGTGCCTGTTCAATCTGACGGAGCGCTACGCGTGTCGCACGCAGCTTGATTGTCTGCCGGGCTACGCCTGCCAGTCAGGAGTGTGTGAGCCCATCAACCCCGCGCTGCCCACGCCGGGCAATGCGCCCACCCTCCCCTTCCTCCCCGGCACCGACGCGGGCATTGCTCCCGACGACAACGGACCGCAGGTCATCTGTGACCGTCGCTCCTGGTGCCGCACCCAGCAACCCACGGGCTCGGGTCGCCTGAACGCGATCTGGGGCCGCACCGCGAATGAGGCGTGGACGGTGAGCGAGATGGGTCACCTGGTTCGCTACGACGGACGCCAGTGGCAGGTGGTGGACCTGGTCCCGGCGCTGCTCTTTGACGTGCACGGCACCGCCTCCGACGACGTGTGGGCCGTGGGCATTGGCGGGAAGGTGGCGCACTGGAACGGCACCGACACCACGCTCACCGAGGTGGACACGCGCGATCTCTACCGCGTGCGCGCCGTGACGCGTGATGACGTGTGGATCGTCGGCTCCAACGGACTGAGCCTCCGCGGCCACGGCACGACGTGGAATCCCGGCGGCGTCCCCGGCACGGCGCACCTGCGCGGGCTGTGGGTTTCCCCGGCGGGCAGCGTGTGGGTCGTCGGTGATCGCGTGGCGTGGTTCCAGGATGGGTCCGGGTGGCAGGATCGTTCCGCCGGCGTCGACGACGTGGAGATGTGGGACGCGTGGGGCACCAGCGACGCCGACGTGTGGGCCGCGGGCGGCGACGGCACGCTGCGCCACTGGGACGGCAGCGCGTGGAGCACGGTGACGCCGCCCGGCACCACCTACCGCCTCCACGACGTCGACGGCACCGCGGTGAATGACGTGTGGGCGGTGGGCGAGTACGGGCGGGTGGTGCATTTCAACGGCGGGGAATGGAGCGACATCATCTCGCCCTCCGACGAGGACCTGCGTGGCGTCTGGGCGCACCAGCCAGGCGGCGCGTGGGCCGTGGGTCGGGGCGCCAACATCTGGTTCTACCGGCCTTGACGCGCCGCGCTTTGCCATCCGTTTTTCCGTGGGCTAGTCGACGACGGTCCGGCCCCGTGCGGGCCTTGCCTGGAGCCCTCAGATGACGCGCATTGGTGGGAAGATCACGCCCCAGAACCTCGAGAAGAGCCTGGACCGCCTGGACAAGGCGCTGGAGAAGGCCGTCGACGACAAAGGGCAGGTCTCGGTTGATGAGCTGGAGCGCCGGCTCGACGTCACCGCGGAGGTGAAGGGCAAGGACGTGGGGACCACCAAGGCCCTGGAAGCGGTGAAGGACGAGTTCTCCCGCACCGAGTCCTACTGGGTGAGCAGTGGCTGCAGCGGCTACTCAGCCACACGCACCGTCGAGCCGGAGCTGCTGAAGAAGGGTGAGGTCAAGAACGTGCGCGAGGCGCTGATGGAGGCCAAGAAGCGCGTGGCCGGCTTTGACACGCACAAGGCCGACGGCACCAAAGGCAAGGACGGCGTCATCTCCGAGAAGGAGGAGAAGGCCGCGCTGGCCAAGCCCGCCGACGACCTGGCCGGCACGCTGGCGCAGGAGGCCCTCAAGGGCGCGCGCCAGCAGATCGAGGACGCCAAGCCGCGTCCCGCGCCCAGCTACAGCCGCTCCAGCGGTGGTTGCGGGTGATGGTGGCCGCGGCGTCCCCGATTCTGTCGTCGGAGAGTGCCGCGCAACCGGGGGACCTGCTCCGCATCGAGCACTTCGGCTCCCTCTACTACCACCGTCGCACCGCTCGCTTTGCCCTCCTCCCGCCCCACCTGACCCGCCTGCTTCTCGACGCCACGCGTGGGAACGCGCTGGAGGCCTACGCCCGTGACCCCAAGGGCTACGACGTGGACGAGGAGACGCTCATCCGCGACATCGAAGGCCTGCTGCACGACGGCATGCTCGACGAGGGATTCCGCTGTCACGCCCGCGTGTTGCACCACAACGGCTCCCACGCCGCGCTCACCGGCCCGCTCATCACGCACATCCAGCTCACGCGCGCCTGCAACCTGCGCTGCACCCACTGCTTCGTCGACATCACGCCCAAGCCCGACCCGCATGAGCTGAGCACCGCGCAGATGCTCTCCCTGTTCGCCGAGCTGGAGACCTTGGGCTCTCCCGTCGTGGTGCTGGCGGGCGGTGAGCCGATGTTGCGTCGCGACTTCTGGGAGCTCGTCGCGGGTGTGGGCCGCCATGGGCTGGATGCGTCGCTGTGCACCAACGGCACGCTCATCACCGAGGAGAACGCGGCGCGCCTGGCGGCCTCACCCATCCGGGAATACTCCATCTCGTTGGATGGCCCCGACGCTCCAACCCACGACACCATCCGCGGTGCGGGCCGCTTCGAGCAGGCGCTGCGTGGCATCCGGCTGTTGCGTGCGGCGGGTGCGAAGGATGTGCAGTTCCGCGTCACCGTGACGTCGGGAAACGCGGACCGGCTGGGCGACTATGCGACGCTAGGACGCGAGCTCGGCGTCACGCGCGTGGCGTTCAAGCCGTTCCGCCAGACGGAGACGGGCGCAGCGCAGCACGCGGACGGGCTCTACATTGACCGGCTCAGCTACCTGCGGGCCATGGAGCGCGCCAAGGCCGCGTGGCCGTCCGACGGTCCACCCGCGCAATGGGGTGACGGAATCCCCACGCGCACGCCGGAGTGGGCGGGGATCATTCCGCCGTTCGGCTGCGTGGGCGGCACCACCAGCGCTTCCGTGATGTACGACGGGCGCGTGGTCTCCTGTGGTTTCGTGCTGGATCCGCAGGATTGGTCGCTGCACGCCCACTCGTTCACGTCGTGCTGGCGTGAGGCGCCGACCATCCGCTCCTGGCGCACGTTCACCGGCAATGACCAGTGCGGCTCCTGCGAGAACTTCACGGTCTGCGGCGGCGGGTGTCGGGCGCGGGCCACGGGCGCGGGGAGGACGTTGAACGAGCCGGATCCGTGGGCCGACTGCACCGTCGACCCGTCGGAGCGACCTTCACGCAAGCGTCTCCACGTCATTGCCTGAACAACTCCTGGATTGTCGGGGAAACCCCACAAGGAAGTCAGGAGTCAGAAGGTGGCTCACAACGACCGCCAAGGCGCGCGGAGCGTCAACCGCGATGCACGGCAAAGGGACTGAAGCCCTGGGCCACCGGCATGATCTCGATGGCGTTGATGTTCACGTGCGCGGGCCGCGTCGCGCACCACAGCACGGCGTCGGCAATGTCCTGCGGCGTGAGCGGCTGCATGCCCTGGTAGACGGCCCTCGCCTTCTCCGCGTCGCCACCAAAGCGCACCAGGGAGAACTCCGTCTCAGCCATTCCCGGCTCGATGGTGGTCACGCGCACGCGCGTCCCGACGAGGTCGGCCTTCAGGTTCATGGTGAACTGGTGCAGGAACGCCTTGGTGGCGCCATACACGTTGCCGCCGGGATAGGGATACGTCCCCGCCACGCTGCCCAGGTTGATGATGTGACCGCGGTTGCGCTCCACCATGCCGGGCAGCAACGCGCGCGTGACGTAGAGGACACCCTTGATGTTGGTGTCCACCATGGTCTCCCAGTCCTGCAGGCTCACCTTGTGCGCGGGCCCCAATCCCAGTGCCAGGCCGGCGTTGTTGAGCAGGATGGTGACGTCGGAGAATTCCCGCGGGAGGTCCTTCACCGCGCGCTCCACCGCGGCGTTGTCGCGCACGTCCAGCACCACGGTGTGGACCTGCGTCTTCAGCTCCGCTTTCAGGGCGCGCAGGCGTTCCTCTCGTCGACCGGTGAGCACCAAGCGGGCGCCCTGTGCGGCAAAGGCCCGCGCGCACGCCTCACCGAAGCCTGAGGTTGCACCCGTGATGAAGACGATGTCGTTGTCAGCCATGTCGTGACCCGTGGTTTTCAGGGAAGGCACTACCGGTTCGTGACCAAAGTTCCTTCACGTGTGGAGGAGTTCGTTGAGCCCGGACAGCCCGAGCCAAAGCAGTACTTCAGACCGCACTCCCAAGGGTGCGGGCCGCGCGCGCACCTGTATCAGATTGCCCGCACCTCGGTTGTACGTCGGAAACCCTGCGTGGCGGCCTCTCCGCCCCGTGAGACGCGCGCGGCCGCCACTCTGGGAGTGCGGCCTGAAATGCCGCTTTGGCTCGGGCTCCTCGGGCTCAACCAGCTGCTCTCCCGCTGTGAAGGAACCCACTTACGGCGGCGTGACGGTGTCGGCGTCATCAACCCGGACCGCGCCTCACCCACCCGCGCCCTCCCGACGGACCTGGTTGCGCAGTCGGATCGCCTCGCTCAGGTTCGTCTGCAGGATGGGCAGCGACATGGCCGCCACGTGGCGCACGTCGGGATCCCGCGCGGCTGTGATGTGTCGCTGGAAGCTGGCCGCGGCCCGACGATGTGCCCGGATCACCGTCTCGAGGTACTCACGCTCCAGGCGTTCACCCTGGAGCCGCGCGAGGCGCTTCATCTCCGGCGTCGGCAGGACGGGCTCACGGAGCGGGACACGTCCCTGGGACGCGATGGTGCGCAACCGCCCGCCGATCAGCATGTGACTCTCCATCACGCTCTGCGCCAGGCCTTTCACCTCATTGCTGACGTCGTGGTCGAGCATCATCCGGCTGAGCGCTTCCACGCGGTCGCTCTGGGTGATGGCGCGCGTCAGGAACCGACGGTCAACGCCAGGCAGGTTCCTGGTGGGACCCGGAACGGGTGGCTCCGCGCTGAGTTGCGGCGTCACGGGGCGGGGCGACTCCTCGGCATCCTGGGGTCCCACGGGGTCCACGCCCTGGAGCTGGTTGTGCAGATTCCCGGGCCCCCAGGTTCCCTGCGCGTCGACCACCGCCACCGCACCCGCGATCACCAGCACCAACACCACGATCCCGAGCACCACCTTCATGGCCAAGCTCCGACGAGAATGTTGTGGCTGGAGGTAACCGGGATGCCGGGACGCGGCAGCGCGCAACCTGAATCCTCGACGAGGACGTCACGTTCACGGGGCGGCGACGTTTCGCCTTGACCTCGTGATCCCTGGTCTGGCCCGTTGCTGAGCCACCGTCCCGTCCGCGCTGGACGCGAACGTGGTCCAGGACGTCAGCCGCCCCGCGTCATGCGCTCCAGGATCTCCACCGCACGCTCCAGCGTGGCCAGCTCCGCGGCGGGCAGTTCCTTCACGCGGCGGTTCAACACCTCCACGCGACGTCGACGTCCCTGCTGCAGCAGGCGCTTCCCCGCCGCGGTGGCCGCCACGCGCACCACACGGCCGTCGGCGGGATCCGGGATGCGTTGCGCCAAACCCTCCGCTTCCAGGCCGTGCACCACGCGCGTCATCGTCGGCGGCTTCACCTGCTCCGCGGCCGCGAGCTGCCCCAGCGTCATGGGACCACCAAAGGTCAGCACGCTCAGCGCGGAGAGACGCGCCGGCCCTACCCCCGCCGCCGCGTCCACCCGACGGAGCCAGCGCAGCAACCGGATGGAAACCGAGTGCAACCGGTCCGCAATCTCCCGCGGCGGGAATGGCTTGCGGCTTGTGGAACGCGCGGTCACCCCGTAATCATTAGCATGGCTAACGATCTGGAGGAAGACATGGGAGAGGTTGCCGCGGCGCTGGAGGCCATCACGGCGGGAGATGCGGGGAAGCTCAGGGACCTGGTGACCAGGGACCCGTCGCTGTCGAGGGCGCGCGATGCGTCCGGGGTGTCGCTGGTGATGAGCGCGATGTACCACGGCAAGCGGGAGTTGGCGGACATCCTCGCCGCGGGTGGTGACCTGGACGTCTTCGAGGCCACCGCACTCGGCAACACCGCGCGGGTCGCCAGTCTCGTCGGGAAGGACGCGTCGCTGGTGAAGGCCGTCTCACCCGACGGGTTCACGGCGTTGCACTTCGCCGCGTTTTTTGGTCGTGCGGCGGTTGCGGAGGTGCTCCTCCAGCACGGTGCGGACGTCCACGCCGTGGCGCGCAATCCCATGCAGGTGCAACCGCTGCACAGCGCCGCCTCCGCGGGACACCGCGCGGTGATGGAGGTGCTGCTGAAAGCCGGCGCCAACGTCAACGCCCGACAGCAAGCCGGATGGACTCCGCTGCAAGCGCGCGCCCTGCACGGCGACGTCGAGGGGGTTCGCCTGCTGTTGCGCCACGGCGCGGATGCGTCGCTGCAGGCCGACAACGGGAGCACTGCCGCGGACCTGGCCAGGGAGAAGGGACACCCGGACGTGGTGGCGTTGCTGACGCGCGGCTGACCTTCGTCATGGACGCGCCATCCGACCCACGACCCGCGCGCCCAGGGCCAACCCCAGAATCGCGAGCATCATCGTCGGGCGGTGCATCCTGGCGAACAGTTGCGGACTGTGACTTCCCGCGCGGTCATCAAAGGGTCCGTGCGCGCCGTGGTCGCCCGGGACGGGGCGGAAGAGATTGTCGGGACGGCCCGGTGGCAGCGGCGTGTCGGTCTGCTGGGAATCGTAACCCGTGCGCCCCAGGTACCAGTCGCCGACGCCGGGGAGCAGCTTGTTGCCGTTGATCACCACGCTGGTCATGGCGCCCACGTTCACCTCGCGTGGGGCATGGCGGGCGGCCCACACAATGGCGCGCGCGGCGACCTCCGGTTGATAGATGGGCGGAACCGGTTGCGGTGCGCGGGGCAGCTTGGCGCGGTTCCACTCGAACTGCGGCGTGTTCAGCGCGGGGAGCTGCACCATCGTGATCCGCACGTCGCTGTGGTCGTGGATCAGCTCGGCGCGGACAGACTCCGTGAATCCCTGGATGGCGTGCTTGGCGCCGCAGTACGCGCTCTGCAGCGGGATGCCGCGGTAGGCCAGCGCGGAGCCCACCTGCACCACGGTGCCCTGGTTGCGCGCGGACATGTGCCTGAGCGCGGCCATGGTGCCGTACACGGTGCCCAGGTAGGTGACGTCGGTGACGCGCTGGTACTCCTCGGGCGTGACCTGCATGAACGGCGCGAACACCGTGACGGTGGCGTTGTTCACCCAGACGTCAATCCGCCCCCACGCCTCCACCACGCGCGCCGCGGCGGTCAGGACCTGCACCGGGTCGGCCACGTCGGTGGGAATGACCAGCGCTTCTCCTCCCGCGCGGATGACGTCTTCATACGCACCCGCGAGCCCATCCCGGCCACGCGCCAGCAACGCAACGCACGCGCCCTGCCGGGCAAACGCCTTGGCCGTTGCGCGCCCCACCCCCGCCGACGCGCCGGTGATCACCACCACCTGCGCCATGCGCCACCTCCCATGCACGTCGTGATCTACCCGGCGCACCGGCGCCACGCCGACGGAGCGGGGAGCTGCGGCCGCGTCTCGTCCGTGCTTGCCCGGCCTGCCCAGGTCGATAGACCGCGTGTCAGAGGCGCGGCGCTCCACGTTGGGCGCACGGATCCCGCCGACGTGGCGGGGACGGGAGACTTCACCATGAAGAGCAGATGGGTTCGTGCCATGACGTTGGCGGCCCTGTGCAGCGGGTACGTGGCCTGCAGCGCACCGCGCGCCAACACCGTGCAGGATGTGATGCGAGACCCGGCCAAGCACATTGGCCAACGGATCGCCATGGCGGGCGAGATCGAGCAGGTCATCAGTCCCACGGCGTTCGTGATGGAGGATCGCAGCCCGGGTGGTCGCGAGATCCTGGTGTTGACGAAGACGCCGCTGAGTCCGTCGGTGCAGCCGCTGCGCAGCATGGACGAGTTCCGCATGCAGCTGGAGAACCAGCAGGTGCGCGTGAGAGGCCCGGTGGAGCTGTTCAGCATTGCGGAAGCGGAACGCCGGCTGCAGACGGACTTGGATGACATGGCGCTGCGTCAGTACGAGGGCCGCCTGGTCATCTTCGCCGACGACATTGATTTCAAGCGCTGATTCCGCGGCGCGGGGACATGGACGGGCGGCTCCGCCGGTTCCGGTGGCGCCGCCCGTGTCCGCGACGTATCTTAGTGTCCTTAGCTCTTCTTCAGCTGGCCGGCGAAGATGCGGTCGGAGGGCGCCAGCGGCAGCGCCAGCATCTCCTCGACGGTGCACCACGCCAGCGCCGCGTGCTCCAGGCATTCCGGCTCGCCTTCCCACTGCACGGGATAGAACTCCAGCGTGAAGTCCCGCGCGGGATTGCGGTGCGTGTAGAGCAGCGTCCCGGCGTGGCGCACGGTGATGCCCAGCTCCTCGAGCAGCTCACGCCTGAGCGCATCCTGCGGCGTCTCTCCCGCCTCCACCTTGCCGCCGGGGAACTCCCACAGGCCGCCGTGGTGCTTGTGCGCCGGTCGCTGACAGATGAGCCACCGCCCCGACCGCTCCAGGACACCCGCCACCACGTGCATGTCCCGCAGCTTGCGCGAGGGACCCGGCCCATTTCAACCGCGCCTGCGGCGGCGCGCGGGAGGACGGGACGGAGGCGCGCGCTCGACGTGGGGGGCGGGGTCGAATCCCAGCTTCTCCTTGATCTCGCGGTGGGAGAGCTGGCGCCATTGGTCCTCACCCACGTCCAGCAACAGGCCGCCCACCGCCACGCGCTTCAGCCGGATGACCTGACTGCCCACCGCCAGCAGCATGCGTCGCACCTCACGGTTCTTTCCCTCGCTGATCTCCAGGTTCAGCCAGGTGGTGGCCTTCTGGTGCTCCGTGACCTCCACACCCGCGCCGCCGCTGCGTCCCAGTCCCCCGGTGAGCTCCACGCCTTCACGCAGGCCGCGCAGCTGCTCGTCGGTGAGGATGCCCTTGGCCAGCACCTGGTACTTCTTCCGGAGCCCGGTGGCCGGTTGCGTGGCGTGGTGGATGAAGCGCCCGCTGGTGGTGAACAGCAGCAGCCCGGAGGTGTCCATGTCCAGCCGCCCCACGGCGTGCCAACGCAGGACACGCATGGGCTCCGGGAGCCGGGGGATCAGCCGGTCATAGACGGTTTCACGACCCAGCTCGTCGGAGTGCGTGGTCACCAGCCCCACGGGCTTGTGGTACGCGAGCACCAGCAGCGGCGGCTCGGGTTGCGGGCGCATCACAGGCGTGAGGGCTGTCCCGTCGCCGTGGCGCCGTCGCGCGCACCGCCACCGTCGGGGAGCGCGGAGGTGGGGGGCGCGGGCTGCGCGGAGGGAACGCCTTCCCGCGGAGCGGTGGGCTGCGGCGGGACCACCCGCACCGGGGCGCCGTCACGCAACGCTTCCGCACCGCGGATGACCAGGCTCTCGCCGGAGCGCACGCCGGAGCGCACCTCCACCAACCCGTCCTGCGTGCGCATGCCCAGCGTCAACGTGCGCTCGCGCGCCAGCCCATCCTCGACGACGAACGCCAGGAACCCGCGCTCGCTCGGCCGCACGGCAATCTGCGGGATGACCGGTGCGTCGTCGGCGCCGCCCACCGGGATGGTGACCTGCGCAAACGCACCCGGGCGCAGCACGTTGCGGTCCCCGTCCTCGATGCGCGCCAGCACGGGCACGAGGCGGCTGTTGGGGTTGGTGAGGTCGGAGACGTGGGTAAGGGTGAGCGTGAAGGTGCGGTCGGTCCCGGCCACCACGAACTCCGCCTTCATGCCCGGCTGGAGGCGCGCGGCGTCCTGCTCCGGCACGTGGAAGCGCACCACCAGCACGTCCTTGCGCAGCATGGTGGCCATCACGGTGCCTGGCTGCACGTACTGCCCGGGCTGCACCGTGCGCGTCTGGATGGTCCCGGTGGCGGGAGCACGGACCAGTGCGTCGCGCAGGTTCAGCTCGGCGAGCTTGAGCGCGGTCTCGGCGGCCGCCAGGTCCGCGGAGGCGGTCCGGACGCGCGTGCGCAGCACGTCCAGCTCCTCCTGCGGGTACGCGCCCGGCACCTTCTCCAGTGCGCTCTCCCGACGAGCCAACAGCGCCTCCGCGTCGGCCTTCACCGCCTCCACACGCTGCAGGTTGGCCTTGGCGGTCTCCACGGCAAGCCGGTACCGGTCGGGCTCGATCTCGACGAGGGTGCGGCCCTCCTTCACCACGTCACCCTCGTTGAAGGCCACCTTGTCCACGGCACCGGCCACGCGCGCGGTGATCTGCATGGACTCCAGGGCCTCCACCGAGCCCACGGCGAACACGCTGTAATCCACGCGGCGCACCGCCACCGGGGTCACCTCGACGGGGAACTGCATCTTGCTCTTGTCCGGCGCGCCGCCGCCGCGTGCTCCCGGAGGGCCGCCACCGCCCGTGGATGCGCCCTCGCTGGGCTTGCACCCCAGACCCGCCACCAGCATCGCCCCCGCAAGCCACCACGTCTTGCGCATCTCGACGCGCCTTTCTGCCCCCTGGCAAGCAATCTGCCCACCTAGCCTTCCGGGGTGCCCCCGGCAACGCTTTCCCTTGAGCCCATGTTAGGCTCCGGGGCCATGCGTGTTTCCCTGCTGATGCTGGCGGGCGTGCTGACCGGAGGCCTGGCCAGTTCCGGCTGCGTGGAATGCGGCGACAACGAGGTGCGCGAGGGCAACCGCTGCGTGCGCCTGTGCAACTCCGAAGGGGACTGCGCCGACGACGAAGCCTGCCAGGATGGCCATTGCCGGCCCGGCGGGGACCCCTCCCAGGTCACCGGCTCGTCGTCGGGTGGTTCGTCAACGTCGGTGTCGTCCTCCACCAGCGCCACCAGCCTCACCAGCAGCACCGGCTCGTCGTCCTCCGCCAGCAGCACCTCCAGCTCCGCCGGCGGGGCCACCGCCTCGACCTCCGGGTTCTCCACGTCGTCGGGGACGGGAAGCTCGGCCTCGTCATCGTCGTCATCGTCGTCATCGTCGTCATCGTCGTCGTCATCAGTGTCGTCATCGTCGTCATTGGCATCGGCATCGTCGTCGTCAACGTCGTCATCTTCGGTTGCGTCGACGTCCGGGGCCACCAGCGCCGCCGCGTCCACCACCACCAGCTCGTCCTCCGTGGCCGTCACGTCCTCGGGGAGCTCCTCCGCGTCGTCGGGCGTCAGCGCATCCTCGTCGTCCGCGGGGGCAACCTCGTTGTCGTCCGCGACGTCGACCTCGTCGGCTAGCTCCTCCAGCTCGGCCACCAGCAGCAGCAGCTCCACATCCTCCAGCTCCACTTCCGCCAGCACCAGCAGCTCGTCGTCGTCGTCCAGCAGCTCGTCGGGGAACCCGGTGGTCCTGTCCCGGCTGTTCAGCGGCGAGGGAGATATCTCCTCGGGGGATGCCATCCGCGTCGTGAGCATCCCGGCGGTGGACCCCAGCCGTGCGCTGCTTGTCTTTACGATGCGGCACGCCGCCACCGACCCGCGCTGCGGACTGGTGCGTGGGCGACTCATGGCGAACAACGAGATCCTGTTCTCTCGCTGGGACCCCTGCACTGGCAGCGACAACCGGGTGGAGATTGAATACCAGGTTGCGGAGTTCTCCTCGGGTGTGAGCGTGCAAAGGGTCTCCGCCAGCCTGGAGGGCGGCGGCGCGCAGGCCCTGGTGCCCATCCTCCCCGTGGCCCTCTCGCGCTCCTTCGTGATCTCGAGCAGCGAGAACCTCGGCGGCGTCTACAACGCCAATGACGCACCCCGGGTCTGGCTCTACGACGAGACGACGGTGGCGGTGGAGACGGACTACCCCGAGGGCGGCCGTCACGAGATCCAGGTGGTGGAGATGGATGGCGCGCTGGTCCAGCACGGAAGCTTCAGCATGGGCGTCGTCGACGTTCAGACCGAGGTCTCCTTCGCGGAGGTGGACCCCGCCCGCAGCGTGGTGCTGACGTCGTTTGGCGTGTCCTACGCCTCACAGCCCCCGGTGGGCGCGGGATTCCTCCTGGCCACGTTCCTCTCCCCCGGCAGCGTGGAGATCACCCGCAGCACCAGCGGTGTCTCCGTGGATGGCCGCTATTCCGTGGTGCAGTTCCCGCCCTCCGTCCTGGTGCAGCAAGACGTGGCGCACCTCATCCCGGGCGATCCCGACGTCAACGTTCCCCTCGCCGTGCCCGTGCTGGAGAGCAAGACGGTGAGCCTGTGCACTCGCAACTCCCGCTCCAGCGTGGGCTCCGCGGGGGCGATTGGCGAGGGATGGGCCACCGTTGAACAGACCGGCCCCGACAACGTGAAGGTCCAGCGCAGGGCAACCGCCTACGAAGCGGACGTGGCCTGGTGCGCGGTGACCTTCTAGGCGGCGCCGCCCGCGCTGGCGTCGGGAAATACGCGGCCTACAATGACCGTTGGGGACGGGCTGGAGGAACCCATGACCACAAGCACCAGGCTCCTGGGAATGGCCGCCGTGATGGGCGGATGCATCGGGTGTGATCAGGCCACCAAGCGCGCGGCGGAGCAGTCGTTGGCGGGCAGCGCGCCCATCTCATTCGTGGGAGACGTGTTCCGCCTGCAATACGCGGAGAACACCGGCGCGTTCCTGGGCATGGGCGGCAACCTGGACCCGCGCCTGCGCTTCTGGGCGTTCACCATCCTGGTGGCCGTGCTGCTGTTGGGTGCGTTGTGGTGGGGCCTCACCGCGCCGCTCTCCCGCACGCGCGTGCTGGCCCTGGCGGCCATCCTGGGCGGCGGGTGGAGCAACTGGCTGGACCGCGTGGTCAACAACGGCGCCGTGGTGGACTTCATGAACCTGGGGCTGGGTCCACTGCGCACCGGCATCTTCAACGTGGCGGACGTGGCCATCGTCGTGGGCGCGGCGCTGCTGGCGGTCCGGTGGAGCAGCCCGCAGGGGCGTCCGGCGGCTCAGAGCCCGTAGACGCGCACCGCAATCACCGCGGCCTGCAGGCGGGTCAGGTTGTCGGAGGGGCAGTAGCGAGCCGGGTTGCTGGCACAGCCGGTGACCCAGCCCTCGTCAACCGCGCGCTCGATGGCGCCGTAGGCCCAATGGCTCGAGGTCACGTCGGTGAACGTGGCGCTGGCCGGCTCCACCGGGTCCAGCGCGCGGGAGCGACGGAACGCCACCGCCGCTGCGGCGCGCGAGACGGGATTGGTGGGACAGAAGTCACCGTTGCCGCAGGTGGTCATGATCCCGCGCGCCGCCACCTCCTGCACGCCGGCGTAGGCCCAGTGGCTGCTGCTGACGTCGTCAAAGAGGCGTGTGGAGGGCATGCTCACCGGCGTGTTGTCCAGCGAGGCAATGAGCGAGGCCAGCGTGGCACGGTCCACCGGCTCACCCGGGCAGAA
Organism: Myxococcota bacterium; assembly: GCA_040752415.1. Taxonomy (GTDB): domain Bacteria; phylum Myxococcota; class JACRCW01; order JACRCW01; family JACRCW01; genus JBFMGU01. The sequence goes on along the minus strand of JBFMGU010000100.1, from coordinate 9,159 downwards.
ACGTCCCGCCGCGCAGCCCCACAGCGCACCCCGCTCGCGCAGCTTCTTGGCTGCCTCGTAGCCGAAGTCGCCCGGCTGCAGGTCGGAGTACGGGCTGGTCTCCGTGGGCGGGGTGGTGGTCGTAGCGCGACACTGGTCCGGCGTTCCCGCCGGCATGGTCTGGCAGCCGTTCTGGCACGTCGTGCGGCTCACCTCGGCGCCATCCGTGCAGGTCACCAGGCTGGTGCCGTCGCAGAGCGTGCCGCTGTGGGAGGCGCAGAAGCCGGTGGCGGGCGGCGTGGTGGTGCCCCCGTTGAGCGCCAGGTCGATGAGGGTCTGCAGGCGGCTGTAGAGCACGTCGCCGGGGCAGGACGTGGAGGTGGTGCCCACCTGGCGGTGCCCCTTCACCTTCTCGCGGTTCAGCGTGATGCCGTACTCCGTCTTGAGCGAACGCAGGATGCGCGCGCCGGCGTTCATCATGGCCTGGCTGGGCGCCACGCCGTCGAAGTCCCCAATGAAGCTGACGCCGGCGTTGTTGGTGTTGGCGCCGCCCGCGTGCGCGCCCAGCAGATTCTCCGCGCGCCCCACGTAGACGCGCCCGTCCTGTCCGACGAGGAAGTGGTACGCAATGTCGCACCAGCCGCGGCTGTCCATGTGGAAGTTCTGGATCTGGCGCATGCGCGCGGGCATGGAGAGCGAGTCGTTGTTGGGCGTGTCGGTGTGGTGCACGGTGATGCGGTTGGGCGTGTGCCGTGAAGTGCAACGCGTGGCGCGCGCGCCCCACTCGGAACGGCTCACCGCAACGCCGGTGGCGGCCAGGCCCTGCTCGGTCTCCTCGGGCAGGCCCAGCTCCACGCCGTCGGGCGCGGGCGGGGTGAAGTTGAACAGCTCCACCGCCATGAAGCTGAGGCGCGCCTCCACCGGCATCATCAGGCGCAGCTGCGCGAACGTGGAGGCGCCGTCGACGTCCACGTGGGCGTTGTGCGCGCCCTCCTCCGACCAGGTGACCTCCGTGTCCAGCCACTCCGAGAAGCTCTGGCCGTCACGCGAGGTGCGGACCTGGATCACCACCGGCGCGTGCGCATCAAACCTCACGCCCACGCGATTGAACGCCGGCGCGGGGAACGCATCCGTCACCATCCAACCCTCATCCTCGTCGGGATGCAGGCGGTCAAACAGGTCCTCATCCTGCGCCACGAACACCGCGGCGTGCTCATCCTCCAGGAGCTCATCCTCCGTGGTGTCCTCCGTGGCGACGACGCATCCGGTCATCAGCCCGAGGCCAAGGGTCAACGCAGCGGGAAGGCGGTAGGAAAAGGTGCGCGTGAGGAGCATGCGCGCAATATGACGGCGGGGATGTTCCTTGCGCTGTCCTCCTGACGACGGAGTACGAAAGGCGTCGGAGACCACTCACCAGGATTCGCGTTTCTTCGCGTCCCATCGCGGAGATTTCGCATCGCGCCGCGTGACCGGTGAGCATCGGTCGGTTGACGGTGAGACACGGTGCGCACGCGTCCTACACGCGCCAATCCGCGATGATCCTGCCTTGTCCCAGCTCGAGGACGAGGGCGCGGCCGCGGTCGTCGCCCACGCAGAGCGCGCGGGGTTGCAGGCGCAGGTTGACGCGCCGCGCGCCTTGCAGCGTGAGCCTTGCGCGCAGCTGGCCGAGCGGGATGTCGCGCAGCTCCACGTGGACCGCGCCGTCGTGGAGGTACCAGAGCGCCAGCCAGCGCGTGCCGCAGGTCAATCCGGCGATGATGGGCTCACGCGGGAGCATGACGGCGTAGCTCTTGTTGTCCTCGAAGGAGATGCCCAGCATCTGCGCGTCCTTCTGGGGAATCACCTCCGCCACCCACCCCTCCGACGACACCACGCGCCCGGCGGTGAACGAGGGGCTGTCCATCTGACGCCGCTGGGTGAGCCGCATCTGGGCCAGCGCGTAGGTCCAGATGATGCCGCCGTGGGGGGAGTCGGTGGAGAAGGAGCAGCGCCGGTCATCGGCGGACAGGGAGGTGACGCGGCCCACGTCGGAGACGCGCCACAGCGCCAGGAGCCGCGGCGCGGAGGGATCCACCACGGACACCGCGCCCTTGCTGGCGGTGAACCAGCGCAGTCCGTCGAAGGCGTCGGCCCAGGCGTCCAGGCGCGCATCACACCAGCTCTCCACACGCAGCGCGACCAGGTCCAAACGCGCCAGGCGACACAGCTCCCCACGCCGCGCCACGGCAATGGCCCGTGTCCCTTCGCTGGACGTCACCAGCGCCACCGCCGGCTCCTCCAGCTGGGCCTGCACTCGACCGTGCGGGGAGAACACCCGCGCGCCCGCGTCTCCCAGTGCCACCAGCACGCGCCCATCCGGGAGCCACGCCACGTCGTGGGCGGGGACGGTGCCGGCATCCTGCGCCTCCCAGGTGAGCTCCAGTGGCGTGGCCCGCTCGGCGAGGGGAGCGCGCGGTCGGGGCGTCACCGACGGGATGTCCGCCATCAACGCCGCGTCTCCCGAGACGGTGACCAGCCGCCGCAGCTCCGGAGCCGCCCAGGACACGTCGGGGAGGCTGCTGTCGCGGATGATGGCGCGGGTGGCGGCACGGGCCAGCGGGCGCACGCCGGGCGTGGGAACGGTGCGCGAGAGCGCCTCGGCCAGAGCCAATCGCACCGGCGCGAGCTCGGGTCCGTCGTCGTCGAGCAGGCGCGTCACGCGTGCGCGGATGTCCGGGAACGCATCCGGCACCAGCGTCAGCTTGCGGATGAGCATGCGTGCGCCCGTGGGACCGCCGGCGAGGATCAGCTGGTCCATCCACCGCACGGCGCGTTCCTGTTCATCCCGCAGCGACGAGATCACCTCGACCGCCGCCGCCAGGTTGCCCGCCTCGGCGAGTCGATCCGCCCACTGCACCCGCAGGCGTTTCGCCTCGTCTGGATGCGTGCGTTCCAGGCGACGGATGGCGTCCGCGAACTCACCGCTCTGCTGCACCAGGCGCAGCGCACGCTCGTGATCACCGGCCAGGAACCACTGCCGGATCACCAGGCCCGGCGGAAGACCGCGTGCTTCCGCTAGCTCGGCGGCCAGCTTGAGTCGACCATGCCGTTCCAGGAATCCCACCGCCTCCTCGTGCGCGCGCAACAGCTCCGCCAACACGAACGCGGCCTCGTCGATGCGGCCTTGCATCTCCAACCGCTCGAGCAGTGCGCGGTAGCGACGCTGCAGCTCGGCGTAGAGGTCGGGCCCCAGGCCCACTCCGCGGGCGCCACCGGGAGCGCTCCACGGATGGATGTCCAGGTTCTCGCGCGGCGCCATGGGACCGAGGGCCGGGCGCGCAGTCCCGTCCTCGTTGGAGTTGGCGAGGGGAATGGCGTGCCGCAGCGCTTCCCGCACGTCGCCACGCTCCAGCATGTCCATCATGCGCATCAGGTACTCGGCATGCTGGCGGCCGATGAGGCGCGAGAGCTGCGTGGCCATCAACAGCTCCGCCAGGGCCTTGTCGAGCGCGGCGCGCAGGCGCATCAGCCACGGGGGCACGGGAGCGGGGGCGTACTTCGCGGGCGTCGTCGACGGAGGCGGGGTTTGGCCGGTCAGGTTGCGCCAGAAGGAACGCCACGCCATGCCCAGGCGCGAGAACAGGCCCGCTCCCAGCGACGAGGTCGTCGGCGTGGACCGTTGCGTGCGCATGGCGTCCGTGAGCGCGGCGGCCACCTGCGTCATCTGCGCCGAGGCCTCGGGCACCCCCTCCAGCTTGGTGCGGGCATCAAACGGGGCCGGCTCCACGACGAGCGCGGGCGGCGCCGGCTCCGCGCCCAGCGTCCGCACGGAAACCAATGGCCAATCTGAAACCGACAGCCAATCCGAGGGATCCACCGCATTTCCCCGCGGCAGGGCCCGCAGCACACCACCGCGCGGAATCACCACGCTGCCGGGCGGAGCACCCACCGCGGCAGCCTCGTCGGGAGTGAGGGGGCAGCCGGACAGCACACCTTCCGTCGCCACCAGCGGCGTGCCCGGTGTGTGGACGACACGCAGCGGACGCGGCCCTGGAAACACGACCACATAGGCGTCACCCACGTCATGCACGGTGGTGCCCGGCTTCCACAGGGAAAGGACCCGTCGCCGCGCCTCGGTGACGCCGAGCGGATCAGTGGAGATGAGCAGGCCCGACGCGGTCACGGTGCCGCGGTGGACGAGACGCTGCGGGAGGAGCCCTTGTGTCATCGGGCCACCTCCGCGCGGGAGAGCATGAGCAGCTCGTCGGTATCCAGGCCGTAGATGACCACGTCGCCGTTGACGGTGCTGTAGGCCAGCTCCGCGGCCGCGGTACTGAGCGCCACATGCTCGATCTCGCCGATGGCGGGCGGCAGTCTCGTCGAGGTGGTGCGGCCGAAGAGGTAGATGGTGCGACGATCATCCTCGAGCGCCACGATGGCCATCTCACGCGGCGCTTTGGGATTGCGCACCACGCCCACCGCCTGCATGCCGCGCGGGATCACCACCGTTTCGCGAGCGGGGCCGCCCACGCCCGCCCAGCGTCGGTCCGTCCACTCCAGCGCCACCAGGCCAAAGCGCGACATCTCCAACCGCCCTGCAAAGCCGAAGAAGCAACCGGGCCCCTGGTTGTCGACGCGCGTCTCCGCATCACCCACCTGTCCGGCGCCCAGGAGCACCAGTCGCGTGGGGTGTGCGTCCTCCCCTTCTCCGCGCACCAGATCCTGCGCGTAGACGAGGCCGGACGGGTAGCGCGCATACGCGACGATCTGCGGGTCGACGACGGTGGCGCTGTCTCCTTCCAGGCGGATGAGACGCCGCGCGGGGTCCAGGACGTAGAAACGCTCCCCACCGTGTTGCGACCAGGGAAGCACATGCACCGGCTGCAACGGGATGTGACCGCTCACCATGGCCACGGGATGCTGCACCGCGTCCATGCGGAAGGTGCGAACACCGCGCAAGCGTCCGCGCGGAGAGAACTCGTGCAGGTGGAAGACGTGATCAAAGCCCTCCACGCCGTGGGAGACCAGCAGCACCGTCTTCCGCCACCAGCCCGCGCCCATCACCACGCCGTGGTCCGGGAGGCGGTAGGTCACCGGTGCTCCGCCCTCGCTCCCCGACGTGGGCACGGTCCGGAAGCCCACCACCGACGAGCTCTCCACCCGCGCGAACAGCCGCGTGCGGTTGTGCGCGAAGACGAGGTTGGAGCTCACCGAAGGCGCGGACACCGCGGCGGGCACCCGTTGCACGAAGGGGTCGCGCAGCAGCTGGGCACACGTCTCGTCGTCGGGAAGCTCCAGCTCCACCTCGCGCGGGGTGCGGGCGTCGCGCAGGGAGACGGCCAGCGCGCGTGCCACCGGGTCCAGCACGTCGCGGATCTCCAGGTGACGGATGCGGGTCCCCTCCACCAGCCGCGCCAACGGCTCCCCACCCACCAGCCACATCTCCTCGACGCCACCCAACGCGCGCAACCGGCTGCGCCACGCATCCAGGTGCGTCTCCGTTCCGCGTGACGACGTGCGCGCATGCAACAGGTCGGTGACGTTCGCCGGGGTGAGCCCCTCCTGGAGCACCGTCTCGCGCTGCTGCAGGATGCCCCAACGGAATGTCGCGCCGGCGGCCTCCGCGCGTCGGGAGAGAACGATCAACGCGGCCAACTGCGCCACGCGCGGCGTGCCCAACTGCTCGGGCCCGGCGTCAAACAGCGCCACGGTGGCGCGTGCCACCGCAGGTCGACGACGCGCCAACCGCAGGAACACGTGCTCACCAACGGCCGCGCGACGCACGAACTCGTCGGGAGCCTCCTGGGCGAGCAACCACTCGCTCATCAGCAGTCGCTCGTAGCTGCCGCGTTGGGACAGCCCGTCCACGCCGTCGGGCTCACCCGTGCCGCTCCCGTCGTGTGCGTTCAACGGCCCCACCGCCAGCGCCAACCGCTGCGCCATGCGTCCCAGCGCCACCGCCGTGACGTCGGGAAACAGGGAGAGCTGCGCGGTCCACGGCGCCAACGCGGGAGGGAGCTGCATGTCACGCGCCCCCTTCCAACCACGCCTTCACCCGACCGCGCTCGAGCGGGCGCGCCGCGGCCAGGGACCAGATCCGCGTCGGAGCGTGCAGCACCGCCAGCGGGGTGGCCGCCGACGCGACACGACGCAACACCGTCCGCTCGAACAGCTCGACGGAAACCGTGGGCTCGTGATGGACGGGGAGCAGCAACGCGGGCGCGCCAGGGTCGCGGCCCAGGTAGGTCACGCCGTCAATCCACGGGAGCTGCTTCTCGTCGCCCAAGACACACAACAGGTTCTCGCCGGCCACGCCGCGCAACGCGGTCAGCTCGTCGTCGGAGAGCTGGAGGACCCGCGTGGCGAGGTGTGATGCAAGACCATCCACGGCCACCGCCGCCAGCGGAGCCAGCGGACGCTCCCGCAACCTCCACGACGGCGTCATGGCCTCGCTCATGCGCTCGCAGCCTGCACCGCGCGCACGATCTCCGCACGCACGCTCGCCACGTCCGCCGGCATGTCCTCCGGAGCAAACCCCGCGTCGATCTCCCGCGCCAATCCCTCGAGGCGCAGACGCCACGCATCCCGGGCACGGGGATCTCCGTCGACGGGGCGAGCGCCCAGCAGCTCCCGGCCCACCCGCGCCAACCGCTCCGCCCGTGAAGCGCGCGACGACGACGCACCCTCCGCCGCGGCGGCGAGCGTGGGGTTCTGCGCAGCCTGCAGCAGGTCCCGCAGACACTCCCGCGCCACCGCCTGCTCCTCGCGCGTGGGCACAACGTAGACCAGGGGCCAGAGGTCCGCTTCCGTCGGTGCGGAACGTCCCGCCAACGCGCCCGCCGCCGCCACCAGCCGCTGCGACTTCACCACGCGACGATCCGACAACGTGACGCCCGCCTTGCGCAGCCGTCGCACCGCGTGGGCCAGGTGGGGACGCACGCCGGTCATCTCCGCGTCCCGCGCCGCGCGCGTCAACGCGTCGAGGTCCTCGAGCCTGGCCGTGGGCGGCGGCGCCTGGCGTTCCAGGGCCCACCCGCTCTCCAGCAGCTCGTCCAGCTGCGGGTCACCAATGGGCTCCACGAACGCGCGTACGAGGAAGCGGTCCGCGAACGCCGCCAGGGACTCGTCGGAGGGGAGCGCATTGGAGGCGCCCACGCAGACCCGCAGCGGGCAGCGCACCTCGGTGTGGCCGCGCTTGAACACACGTTCATTGAGGATGCCGAGCAGCGTGTTCAGGATGGCGGTGGAGCCGTGGAACACCTCGTCCAGGAAGGCCACCTCCGCCTCCGGCAGCATCCCGCGCGTCTCCGTCTCGACGACACCCTCGCGCAGACGACGCAGGTCCACCGGTCCGAAGATCTCGCTGGGCTCGGTGAAACGTCCCAGCAGGTACTCGAAGTAGCGACCGCCGGTGGCGCGGGAGAAACGTCGCACCGCCTCACTCTTGGCCGTGCCCGGCGGGCCAATCACCAAGGCATGCTCACCCGCCACCGCCGCCAACGCGATGAGCTCCACCAGCATCTCCCGCTCGACGAGGCCCCGGGCCACGTGCTGCAACGCCTCCCGCAAGGAAGCCGCAGCTGCCACCGCACGATCATCCATGCGTTCTCAGTAACACATGCGCGCGCGCTCCCGCCGCCACGTCGCCGAGCTCCTGTCTGTCCACGCCCCGGGTCACGCATCAGGAGCCAGTTCCGGAGCACCAACGTCCATCCGCGCGGTCTTGGACACGACGTCACGCTGGTGCCTGCGGGGCCGCCGGTTACATCCGCCAGCGGAAACCCACCGGGACGAACCGAGGTCGCCATGGAGATTGTGAACGGCGTGACCCTGAGGCAGTTCACCCGGGACCTGCGCGCGGAAATCCGGGAGGACCGCGTCACCAACGGCGCGGCGGCCCTGGCCTATTACCTGGTGCTTTCCATCTTTCCCGCCGCCATCTTTCTCCTGAGCACGCTGCCCTACCTGCCCATTCCCAACCTCTACCAGGCCATCATGGACCTCCTGCACCAGGCGCTTCCGACGGAGGCCGCGGACCTGTTCGAGGGCGTGGTGCAGGACGTGACGCAGAAGCGCGGCGGCCTGTTGTCCTTTGGTCTCATCCTCACCATCTGGGCGGCCTCCAACGGCCTGTTCGCCGTCATGCAGCAGCTCAACGTCACCTACGACGTCAAGGAAGGACGCCCGTTCTGGAAGGTGCGCGGCACCGCCGTGATGCTCACGGTGATGTTCGTGCTGCTGGTGCTGGGTGGATTCGGCCTGGTCATCTTCGGCGGCGTGTTGCAGCAGTGGATTGCCGACAACCTGGGTTGGAGCCGTCCGCTGCTCGGCGCCTTCGCGGCGTTCCGCTGGGTGGTGATCCTCGGCATGCTGCTGTTGGGTTTTGCGCTGACCTACTACTTCGGCCCCGACGTGGAACAGGAATTTCGCTTCATCTCCCCGGGCAGCGTCTTCGCCGTCATCACCCTGGGCGTCGTCTCGTTCGCGTTCCGCTACTACGTCGCCAACTTCGGCAACTACACCGCCACCTACGGGACGCTGGGCGCCGTGGTGATCCTGTTGTTCTGGCTCTACCTGGCTGGGCTGGTGACGCTGGTGGGCTCGGAGATCAATGCGCTGATCGAGCACTACCACCCCGAGGGGAAGGAGAAGGGCGAGAAGGAACAGCCGGAAGTGGGGCGTGGTCGACGAGGATGGCTGCCCCATCCCAGCCGCTGATCTTGCATGGGAGGCGCGTTACGGCGGTTCCCAACAGATCGGCCGGGGAAGGATGGCCCTTGCTTCGCAGGTGTCAGGTTCACCCTCCGGCACGGCCAACTCCACCGGGAACCGCTGTAGGATGGGCTGCATGCGCACCGCCCACACCTTCTCCTCCCCGCTCGGCGAGTTGCTCGCGCTCCTCGACGAGAACGGCGCCCTGCTCCGGCTGGAATTCCTGGACGGACGGATGCCGCACCAAGTGCTCCGCGACGCGGTGGGCGTGCGATGGGACGCCAGTGCCGGGCTCGAGGTGGAGACGCAGCTGGGCGAGTATTTCCGCGGGACCCGTCGGGAGTTCAGCCTGCGCGTGGCGCCGGAGGGAACCGCGTTCCAGCGCGAGGTGTGGAGCGCACTGCAACGCATCCCGTACGGCGCAACGCTCAGCTACGGCGTGCTGGCGGAACGGCTTGGCAATCCCAAGGCGGTGCGCGCGGTGGGGCG
>JBFMGU010000010.1:0-80022 GCA_040752415.1 Myxococcota bacterium | reverse complement strand
TCGGAATCTGGCAATTCCGGTGCTTATCTCCGTGCCAACCCCCACTGTCTCTTAGCCCCCCAGCCAGGCTTTGTGGCCACGCCGCCTGGCTGGTTTGTTCTTGGGGCCGGGGGGGCGTGTGAGCGCAGAGCACGCGCAATGCCAACCCACTTCCCGACGGAAATCGGGTGGGAAGACGATCCGGACCTGTCTGAATTCCGGACAGGGTGACTGGAATCGCGACACCTCAGTCCCCACCGCGGTCGTAGATGAAGGGCTGCTCCGGGTTGTCCGTCACCGTCACCACCACCGGCGGCGCGTCCCCACCCCGCTCCACCTGCACGCGCCACATGTTGTCCGGCGGGAACGGCTGGTCGTCGATCCACTCGTGTCCGTCGCCATGCACGTAGAGCACGGGCTTGCCGAAGTCGCTCAGCGCGTCAAAGAGGTCGTCGTCAAAGTAGTCCTCGTGCTTGTCCTGCGGAGCGGCCTGCGCAAACAGCACCACCGCGTGCGCCGTCTCCAGGTTCATCCCCACCTGCTGCAGCGTCCAGTCCAGGTCCTGGCGGTGGCGCTCCTCCCACTCGTCGTCGTCGTGCACCAGCCCGCCCACTAGGTTCAACCCCACGAACAAGACACCGTTGGTCACGAACGCCACGTTCTCCGGGCGCTCCGGTTGCCGCATCACCGGGAACGTCAGCGGCCACAGGTCCTCCAGCCCCACGAAGGATTCAATCCACAGCTCCAGGGCCTCCTCGGCGTTGTCGCAGTCATTGAACTCGTTGTCTCCCGGCACGATGAACACCGGCCGGGGAGAGAGCTTGAGGATGTCGCTGACCGTCTCGTAGACCTCCTCGTCGCAGTCACCGCCGGGGTCGGACTGGATGTCACCCACGTGCAGCACCAGCTCCACAGACGGCGGGAGCTCCTCCAGCTGGTCCTCCAGGTCGTCCTCCTCGTCGCCGGAGTAGGGGATGTCACCCATGGCCGCAAAGGTCATGAGCACGTTGCCCGGGAGGGGCTCCTCGTTGTCATCCGCCCAGGCGGGCAACGTCACGCCCACCAGGAAGAGCGCGGTCAGGCAGGAACGGGCAGGGCGCGGCATTCGCAGCTCCGTGGGAGCCCGGAAACCGGGAGACGCGTGCCTCCGTCCGTGTCCGACGTCATCAGCGCGCGCCGGGCTCCACCCGGGAGGCTAACGAGGTGCCCGGGGGCTGTCTGACGGCGTCCCGGCGGGTTCCGCGCGGATCAACGCGGAAGGAATCACCGGGGCGATCCCGAGGCCACCCCCACGTCCAGCACGCGTTGCAGCAACGTGGCCAGCTCCTGCGCGCGGAACGGCTTGGGCAGCACGCCCGCCAGTCCCTCGCCGAGCAGGTCCTGCACCACGCGGTCATCCAGGTTGCCGCTGCACAGCACCACCCGCGCGTCGGGCCGCAGCGCGCGGATGGCGCGGAAGGCCTGCTCTCCGCCCATGCGCGGCATGCTGAGGTCCAGCAGGATGGCCGCCCAGCTGCCCTCGTGCGCACGCACGCGGTCCACGGCGTCCGCGCCGTCGGTGGCGGTCCGCACCTCAAAGCCCAGGCGCTCCAGCATCCGCGCCACGCTCTCGCGCACCAGCTCCTCGTCATCCACCACCAGCACCACGCCGCGGCCGCGCCAGCCCCCACCCGGCGTGGCCTTCGTCGACGGAGACGGCGCGACGCGGGAGTCCTCTCCCCGACGCAGCGGCAGCAACACGCGGAACAGGCTGCCCGCGCCCGCGCGCGTCTCCACCTCCAGCAGCCCGCGGTGACCGCGGATGATGCCCAGGATGGCCGACAGACCCAACCCGCGCCCCTCACCCTTGGTGCTGAAGAACGGGTCGAAGATGCGCCCCAGCACCTCGTCGTCCATGCCCACGCCGTCGTCGGCCACCTCGAAGAACACGTAGTCGCCGGGCGCCGCCCCTTCGCCCAGGTTCGCGCGGAGCCGACGCGCTTCGTCCACCTTCGTCACGCCGGTGCGCAGGGTGATGGTGCCGCGTTCACCGTGCGCCGCCTCCGCCGCGTTGGTGATGAGGTTCATGATCACCTGCTGCAGCTGGGCGGGGTCCCCGTGCACCGGCGGGAGCCCCTCGCTCCCGTGGAAGATGAGCGCAACGTGGCGCGGAAACGCGGCGCGCAGCAGGTTGCCCACGTTCCCCACCAGCGCGCCCAGGTCAAAAGCGCGCAGCGTGGGCGGGCGACGTCCCGCGTAGGCCAGCAGCTGGCGGGTCAGGTCCCCGGCGCGCGTGGCCGCCTCCCGGATTCCCTCCAGGTAGCCCAGCACCTCCCCCTCCGCGTGGGGCATGCCAGCCTGGGCCAGCTCCAGGTTGGCCACGATCACGGTGAGCAGGTTGTTGAAGTCGTGGGCAATGCCGCCGGCCAAGAGGCCCAGGCCCTCCAGCTTCTGCGCGCGGTGGAGCTGTCTTTCCAGGTGGCGGTTCTCCTGCTCCACCCGACGCTGCTCCTCCATGGCCCGCTCCAAGAGCTGCTTCTGTTCCTGGATGCGCTGGTTGGCCTCCTGCAGGCCGTGGTAGCCGCCGCGCAGCTCATCCTGCAGCTCACGCAGGACGTCCAGGGACTCCTTGGCCCACAGGCTGCGCGCCACCCACTCGCGCACCCGCGTGCGCGGAGCGGTCCCGCCGTCGGGCACCGTGACGTCGTAGACGGCCCTGCGCGGGGTGAGCTGCATGACCACGTCCGCGCGCGGATAACCGAAGACGGTGGGAGAGGTGCGGAAGGCGCCGGCGGAGATGCGGAAGAACGCGGGGCAGTCCCGGTAGGTGGGCGGAATCTCCAGGGTGAACCGGTAACGCCGCGGCGCCACCTCCTCCATGGTGTTGCGCACGTTGGAGAACATGGCCGGCCCGAAGAACTGGAAGACGAAGCGGTAGACCCACGCCGGCTCCGTGGTGAGGCGCGCAATCCGGTGGAAGAACTGGAAGGCGCCCGTCCCCGTGGACATCTCCCCGGTTTGCTCCAACGCCACGGCGCCGCCCACCAGCGCCTCGAACCGCTCCATGACGTCCACGTACACGTCCCAGCTCAGTCGACTGCGGGTCCGCTCCAGGTGCGCGAGCTCCACCGGCAGCCCTTCCACCAGGCGCGCGCGGGGAATGCCCAGCTGGTCCAACTGCTCCAGGCACACCAGCGTGGCCCGACAGGAAACCTCATCCACCGCCAACCCCTCCAACGCCGTGGACGCAACCCATGCGCGGGCACCACACCACCGGCTTGAAGACGGTGTCAACCGGGAAGGCGCGCGCGTCCCCGGCTCCCGACGTCAGCGTCAGCGTGGAGGGACGTCCCATGCTCCGCGGGCGAAAGCTTCAGCCAGCCAGCGCATCCACGTCGGCGTTGCGTTCACCGTGCGCGGCCAGGCGCGCATAGGTGCCACCCCGCGCCAGCAGCGCCTCGTGCCCGCCCTCCTCCACCACCTGTCCCGCCTCCAACACCACAATGCGGTCCGCGCGACGCACCGTGGAGAGGCGGTGCGCAATCATGAGCGTGGTGCGTCCCTTCATGAGGTTGTTGAGCGCGGCCTGCACGTGCGACTCGCTCTCGGTGTCCAGCGCGCTGGTGGCCTCGTCGAGGATGAGGATGGGTGCGTCGCGGATGAGCGCGCGCGCAATGGCCACGCGTTGGCGCTGACCGCCGCTGAGGTTCACGCCGTTCTCACCCAGCAGCGTGTCCAGCCCGCGCGGCAGCGCCGCAATGAACTCCCACGCGTGCGCGGCGCGTGCCGCCGCCTCCACGTCCGCGTCGGTGGCGTCGGGACGGCCGTAGCGGATGTTCTCCCGCACCGTGGCATGGAACAGCACGGTATCCTGCGTCACGGTGGCAATCTGACGACGGAGATCCCGCAGGCGGTAGTCGCGCACGTCCACGCCATCCAGCAGCACCTGGCCACGGACCGGGTCATGGAAGCGCGGCAGGAGCGCCAGCAGCGTGGTCTTGCCGGAGCCGGAAGGTCCCACCAGCGCCACCACCTCGCCCGCGCGCACCGTGAGGTCCACGCCGCGCAGCACCTCGTCACCCACGTAGCGGAAGCGGATGTCACGGAAGGTGACCTCACCCCGGGCGCGGGTGAGCGCGCGCGCGTCCGGCTTGTCGGCGATGGTGATGGGCGCGTCCAGCACCTCGAACAGGCGCTCCGCGCTGGCCACGCCGTTGATGACGTACGTGCTCAGCTTCCCGATGGCCTTGATGGGCGCATAGAGCAGGAACATGCAGGTGATGAAGCTGATGAAACGCTCCGCGCTCAGCTCCCCCGCCACGATGCGCCCACCCGCGTAACGCAAGAGGATGCCGATGCCGATGACGCCGAGGATCTCCATGGTGGGGCTGTAGAGCCCGCGCGCCAGCACGCTGCGGTCCATGAGCCGCACGAAGCGCCTGGCCTGCTCCCGGTAGCCGGTGCGCGCGGCCTCCTCACCACCAAAGGCCTGCACCACGCGGATGCCATGCAGCGTCTCCTGCACCTGGCTGGTCATCTGGCCAATGCGCGCCTGCCCCTCGCTGCCCACGCGCTTGAGGAACCTGCCGAAGCGGCTCACCGGCCAGAACGTTGCCGGCACGCTGATGAAACACGCCGCGGCCAGCTGCCAGTCAATGAGGAACGCCTGGATGACCAGCCCCACCACCTGCAGCGCGTGGCGGATGGCGTCGGCGCTGGCGTCGGTGACGCTCTGCTCCACGTTCTGCACGTCGGAGGTGAAGCGCGCCATGAGGTCCCCGCGCTGGCGGGTTTCATGGAAGCTGACCGGGAGCGTGAGCATCTTGTCGAACAGCGCGTTGCGCAGGTCCGCCATGACGCGCTGGCCAATGCCGCGGATGAGCACGAACTGACCGGCGTAGGCCACGCCCTTCACGGCGGCCACCCCCAGCAACAGCAGCGGCAGCAACAGCATCAGCGCCTGCTTGTCCCCGCGGTTGATGACGTCCTTGAGCTGCGGCACCCAGACCGCCACCTCGCCCAGGGCGCCCGCGTCGCCGCGCAACAGCGAGGCCAGCAGCGGGCCGCTGAGGAACGCGTAGACCATGGTGGTGGCGGAGAGCACCGCCATGCAGAACACGGCCAGGGCCATGCCCAGTGCATACGGGCGCACGTAGCCCAGCAGGCGCAGGTACGTCTTCCACACGACGCGCACGCGAATCCCACGGGACGCCGCGCGCCGCAAGCGTTGTCGGCCCCGGGCTTGTCCGCGAGCGGGTACGGCGAAACCCCGCGCTGACGCTTGTTGCGTGGGAAGCCGTGGTTATCACTGGTGCGTGGCGGCGCTCGGCAACGGGTGCCGCCATGCGCGGGAGGGAGCAGCCCCAAGGACGTGCCAAGCACGCACCTGGAGACGCCACCCAACCGCGGGCCGGGTGGGTCCCCTCAGACGGGATACCGCCTGGCGGGTGCGGACGTGTTGTTGGAGGTGCTTGCACCCTCGACGACGCGGACCGCACCGGCAGCAGGCCCTTGATCGCGCGGCCACGCTGCGTTGCCACGGCCCGCAAGGGTCCTGGTGACACCGTTGCCTGTGGCGTGACGCGTGGGTGTCCCTCCGAGCACCGACGAGGTTGCCCGCGGGAAGCGGAAGCAGGGACGACGACAACAGCCTGTTGCAAGCGAGCGGCGCCTCCTCAGGGCGCCGTTCGTGTTTGTGGGCCCCGGCAGAACGCGCAAGCCTGTCACCGGCGGTGCGCGCTTTGCCCCAAAGTTGCGCGCCGGTGCGCCTGTTGCGCGCGCAGCCGCTCCCAGTCCACGCGGTTCATCTGCGCGTCGTAGGTCTGCACCACGCCCCGCACCAGGCCCACGTCCTCCGGCTCCCCCGGCGTCACGCGGAAACCACAGGAGCGCAGCAGCTGCTGGGAGGGGACGTTCTCCGCGTTGATGGACGCCACCAGCGCGGCGCAGCGACGCGCGGAGAACATGCGGTCCTGGAACGCGTGCACGCTCTTCTGCGCCAGGCCCAAGCGGCGGTCGCCCACGTGGAGGATGGCGCCGTCGAACTCGCGCGCCGCCAGCGGGTCGTCGGGGCCGTAGACCAGGAAGAAGCCCACCAGGCGCTCGTCGTCACTGCGGTGGATGAAGAGCACCTGCAGGCCGGAGCGCCACAACAGGCGCAGCACAAAGGGCGTGGGTGGACGCTTGAAGCGCAGGTTCCCCCAGATGTCGCGCGGCTGCATCAGCGCGGAGAGCGCGTCCAGCTCGTCAACGGTCCCCGGCCGCAGCACCACCTCCACCGCTTCCTTCCGACGTGGCTCCACCGGCGTGTCCGCCCCGCGGCACTCATAGGGCACCGGCGCGTCCAGCGCGTCCTTCCCGTTCCTGGGCATGCACCCTCTCCCTGACGTGGTGGGGTGGTGTGCAAGCAACGCACGCGCCATGGAGGCTGGATGCGAAAGGGTTGCGGGGCGCCGATGTGGTGGTTCGGGGTCGCGGTCAACGGCTGCGAGGTCCCTTGGAGCCACGGCCAGCCGGCTGCCCCGTCGAGAGAGCGTAGGATGGGCGGGCCGCGCGATGTCCGGCGTCGCGCAGCAGCTGCTCCAGCCGCCCGCGCCACGTCGCGTCCAGATGTTGCCGGACGATCTCGCGGACGCGACCGATGTCCAGGTCGGGCACGTGCTCCAGCAGGCGGACGGCATCCTCCTCGTCCTTACGCATTCCCGTTGCCAGCTTCATCACCGTCAGGTGCTCCGGCGAGACGACGTGAAATGCGACGTGCGGCGCAACCTCCAGCAACTCGTCATTGCGCTGCGCCTCCTGCACCGCCTCCGTGAACAGGCCGGAGAGGTCCCCCCACTCGCTGCTGGCACGGTCGATGAAGTCCACGTTGATGACCGGTTGTGCTTTCGAAACGTTGACGCCCCCGATGGGAAGCTCGCTGGTGGTCAGGTCCAAGCCCGAAATGACCTCGCGCACACGGATCATGCCGGCCCGCGACACGGCGAGGTCGAGGTCCTTGGTGAACGCGTGCTGACTCTCGTCGGGGATCCAGTGCCAGACCGCGAGCCGCCCGACGACGGCAGCCGGGACGCGCGCCTTCTTCAGGAGGTCCCTCGCCAGCCTGCCGGAGGGGGCGGGGTCGAATGGCTTGATGCGGCGGATGGCCATGGTTCAGTCCTCGCGGGTCCTCATGGCATCGGCGCTACCGTGAGCCCGCCTGCCAGGTCCGGAAATACTCGTCCTTGTAGCGGACCCTCATCTTGCCCGCGACGCTCGACGTCACCCTGTCGTTTGACGCCTCACCGGTTCCAACGGCGTGCGAGTTTCAAGCGGCTAACGGTCCCGTGTCCACCCAAGCGGGCTCGGGCGGCTGAGCATGAGGCCCCGTCGGCGCGAAGAGGCGGGTCACTGTGCGCGAGCTATCCGCCCGGTCTATCGAGACGGTGAGCCGGCACGAGCCTTCAGAAGCGGGTGAATCCTCGGACATAACCTCGTACCAGAACGCAGGCGGCGGCTCGGGCAGGACGTCCACGCGGTCCAGCAGGAGGTTGTTGTCGCCCGCGAACGGCAAGCCGTAACGCTTCACGTCGAGGGTGCCATTCAGTCCCTTCACCACGTTATCCAGCAACGTCTGGGAATCCGACTGGACGCCGAGGATGCAGTCGAGCTCCACTAGGAGTTCACGGCGAGTCGGCGCAATCCAGTACTTCGCCCCGAACGTGCGCTCCGCCAACTCCGCGCCGGAATTGCCCACGGGATACGAGTGCAGTTGCTGGTACAAGCTTGTCCGTCCCGCCGCCATGCGTTGCTCCCCCACCGCCACCTCTCCAACCGCGACACGCAGCGATGGGGCTTGGGGGTCGACGAGCGTGGTGACGTCATCCGTTTTGAGTCGCGTCTCCACGCCCGCCAGGTTCAGCACCAATCCCCACGCCGCGCTGTGGGGCATCACCGGACTGGTGGCGCGCCACACGCCCGCCTGCATCCAGCGGTACGCGGCAAACGGGGCGCGCACGCGCAACCACAGGGTGCTCATTGGGCCACCAACCCCGCGGCCTGCGCCACCTTCTCCAGCAGCGTCTGCGGGTTGTCCTCCATGTGCACTCCCGCGGCCTTCAGCTCTTCGCGCCGCTTCGCGTCCATCTTCCGGACCAGCTCACCGCCCAGCCAGAACTCGTTGCCGGGCATGTCACTCCCGTTGATGCGACTCAGCTCCGGGAAGCTGCCATCCGGCTCAAACCCGTACGTCTTGAACCCGGCCACCAGCCGCGGCGTGAGACGGACGACCACACTGCGCGGAGCGAACTCGAAGTAGCTCCGTGCGTGACCGCCGGCCACGTTGTTGAGCTCACCAATGGCGCGCAGCAGGTGACCCGCCCAGCGGGGACCTTCCTTGTGGGCGTGGCAGTCCGCCATCGAGAGAGCGAAGGGGTACTGGAACGCCGTGTCCGAGACCTCGCGGTGCAGCAACGCGGAGCTGCCAGCGTTCTGGAAGGGACTGTCGACGTTCTTGGGCGACTGGTGGAACGTGGCGTTGAACCGATAGGGCTGCAGCGCCACCGCGAGGTTCATGCGGAGGATGCTGTCGCGCTTGACCTCGGCGTCATCGCCCTTTTTCTTCCTCAACTCTTTGCCGTCCGCCACCAGGAACCCGAAGAGGAAGTCATCCGCATACTTTGAGCCGTCCGGGAAGTCGTGGAACTTCACCGCCAGCTGGTCTTCCTGGTGCAGCCGGGTCCGGTTCATCGGTAGGCCGTAGGTGGCCAACGTCTCTCGGAGCGCGTTGCGCATCGCCTCCGGGCTCACCACCGCGTGCTCCTTGTTCTCGCGGGTGATCCGCTGGATCACCGTGCGGTTCTCCTCGCTCTCGCCCCGGTAGTTGCTGCTGGGGCCGGCGTAGGTCAGGACGGTTCCAAACAGGTTCAGCTTCTTCTTGTCAGTCGTCATGGTGGTTTCCTCACGCCGAGGCGCTCAGCGCCAGCATGGTCAGGGTTCGAACGGTGTCGTCGTTGCGCAGCAGTGCCGTGGAGAGGGTCCGGTATCCCGTCTCGCCCAGGTATTGCGGGACGGAGCAAAGCGTCCCGGTGAAGTAGTCTTGGAAATCCGCACCGGTACGGGAGCGACAACCCAGGAATGCGTCCACGGCCAGCTTGTGGCGCCTCTTGCTCAGGCCTTCCTGGTCCGGCGCGGGCTTCCCCTCCGCGGTGACCCAGACCCACTTGTCTCCCTCCTTCGTGGTCTTCACGCCGTGCTTCGCTTCCATCTTCCTGGCCAGGTAGCCGCGCACCACCTTGAGGACGATGGTCTCCAACGCGGCCTCCGTCTCCTTGCCCTCATCCATCTCCGCCTCCGCGCCCGTCACGGCCTTGAAGGCCGCGCGAGCATCATGTCCAAAAAACTGCTTGTCCCCGAGGAACCGCTCCCAGGGCGCCGTCTTGAAAATGCCCAAGAAGCCGGCGTGCCAGTCGCGCCCCGCCACGAGGTTCACCAGCCGCTGGCGTCGGAAGTCGGCGCTCCAAAAGACGCCTTTCACGCTCCCGTACTCGTTCAACATGCCTGGCTTGGGCTCCACGCGGGTCGAGCTCCAAACGCGAACGTTGTTCCCCTGCTTCTCCACGTGCACCACGTCCACGCCGCGCAGCGAAAACGCCGTCAGCCCTTGTGACGCTTCCAGCTGAGCCGGAACCAGGCGCCGAAGCCGCCACATCAAGTCCACGCCGGCTTCGAGCGCCAGGTCCACCTTGGACTCCCGCGGCCGATAACCAGCCGCCTCGACACCGCGCCCGCGCATGAGGGAGGGGAACGTCTCGCAGTAGTCCCGTAAGTCGCTCACGTCCGGAAACGCCACGGCAAAGCCAGTGAACTCCTCCTTACCCTCCCGGTCCACCGTGATTGGCGTGTAGATGCGAATGGCGAAAGGCCAGAAGTGCAGCACGAACTGCCGGCGCGCCTGGTCCTTGAATCCCACGTCTTCGGCGGTCTTCGCCTGCGCGCCCAGGAAGTACGTGCTGGGAAGGGGCACAACCGGATCTCGCGCAATCTCGTCATAGAGAGCTGCGGCGTCCGCCATGGGCTTTCGTTCCGCGCGCTGTTCGTAGGGCGCTCGGGTCGCTGGAACGCCGCGCAACACGCCCCAAAGCAGATCCCGCCACATCTTCAGCCACAGGGCCTTGCCGCCTTCCGAGGGAGGTTCCCACTCGGTAACCACCGCCCCATGCGGCACCGTCACGGGATACACGTAGAAGGTCTTTTCCCGCTCCTTCCCCTTGGCGTCCGTCACCCGTCGCGTCACCTCACGCAGCGGTGCAATGATCTGCTTCTTCTTGTCCTTCAGCGGTTGCTCACGCTCTTGTTCCTCCTCACTGGCCTCATACGTGTGATCCATCAACGACTGGAATCCCGCGCGGTCGAACCGGAAGGTCGCGCCATGCGCGTCCAGCTTCTCGACGACGCAAGCCCCCTTGTGCGTCCCCTGGCGGTTGAGCCATTGCACCATCATCACGAGCCCGGCCAGTCCGGCGCGGTGCTGCGAGGTAGGCAGGTCCTCCAGGTTCCACCGCACCGTCTGCTCATCCGGGATGGCGGACTCTTGGGACTTCCGCGCTGGCTCCTTCTTCTTCGCCGACGCCTTCTTGGTCTTTGTGCCAGCCATCATGCCGTCTCCTTGTCCACCAGGAATCCCAGCTCACGCGTGTACCGGTTCTCATCCACGACGTGCACATGCGGCGGCAGCCCCGCAGGCCGCTCCGCATCCGGGAGACAGTCCTTCCTGGGGACGTTGATCAGGTATCCATCAATCGGCTTTCCGCGCTCCAGAGCAGCCACGACCTCCGCCGCTTCGGTGCGCAACACCGCGTTGGCCCCGAATTCGTCTTCTTCGCGGAAATGCCCCGGTGTCGCGAAATACCCGCCCGTGAGGAAGGCCGTCGCGGTTGAGGGCGTCCCACCGCGCCGCGGGAGCGCATCAAGCTTCTCCGCCAACTTCTTCTGGCTGAGTGTGCTCCC
This sequence comes from Myxococcota bacterium, assembly GCA_040752415.1. GTDB lineage: Bacteria > Myxococcota > JACRCW01 > JACRCW01 > JACRCW01 > JBFMGU01. The sequence continues at coordinate 69,078 of JBFMGU010000010.1, read as the reverse complement.
TGGAAGCTCCGCGAGGAACGCTGCAGCGTCCGCCAGATCCTCCTTCTCGTAGGGGCGGTGGCTTTCTGGTTTGTAGGTGATGAGTCGCCCCGTGAAGCCGTCCTTCTTCCCATCCAGCTTGCGGTTGCACCGCCCAAAGCGCTGCACCAGTGACGAAGGTGGCGCCCATTCCGTGATGAGCACGTCCGCATCCAGGTCCAGGCTCATCTCACAGACCTGGGTGGTCACCGCCACCTGCGGCGTTGCCCGCTGCTTGAACGCGCTGACCGTCTCACCGTGCATCCGCTTGCGGTCATCCAGCTTGAACCGGCTGTGGTAGCAAAGCGGAATCCTGCCAAGACGCGCGTCCAGCTTTCTTGCAAGCGCCTGGCAGCGACGCACCGTATTCACCACCCAGAGCACACGGTTTCCTGCCTCGAAGGCAGCCACCGCGCGCTGCAACGCTTCCTCCTCACCCTCCACCGGCTCCAGCGAGTAGCGGGGGTGGTCCTCCGCGACCTCAAGGTCCTGGAGCTCCGCGCGCTCCGCCCCGTCCGGAAACACCTTGAGCCCAGCCGCCTGCAACTGCTCGCGTCGCTGCGGAAGGAGCGTGGCCGTCATGCACAGCACCGGCACATCAAAGCGCTTCAGGAAAGCCAGGAGACTCCGCAGCATGCTCTCACTGAAGCTGTGCACCTCGTCGATGATCACCGCCGAGTCGGCCAGTAGCGGGAGGAGACATAGGCTCTCGTAGCGGTGCTCCATGAACGAGATGAACTGGTCGACCGTGGCGCTGAAGTACCGGCGTCCCCACAGCCCCAACGCGAACAGCCGGGCGCTGGCTTCTTCCAGGGAGTAATTCTTGCCCTGCGTCGCTTCGCTTGGGTTCTCCGCGATGCCCCTCAGCTCGTACGCGCTGCTCCCGTGCAGGAGCGTCGCTTCCGTCTCCGGAGCGTGGCCCACGTAGTCGCGGAAGCCCTCGGTGGCGGTGCCGCGCGTGGGGTAGAGGAACAGGACCGAGCCAAGGGGCTGGTGCGCCAACTGCGACTGGGCCCACCGATACGCCGCCATGGACTTGCCGGCGCCGCACGCCGCCATGAGCAACGCACGGCCGGGCTGCTCCGCGGCCAGGTCCTGGAACCGGTGATAGCTGAATTTTGCCTTGCGCTGTCCCTCCAGCTCGCGAATCCGCGGCGCCAGGATCTCCCGTTCAAGATCTTCGGCGGCTAGCGGTGGCCGGTGGACATGCCGTGCAATCCAGTCCGCCAGGGAATGGCCCTCGCGGAACAGCCCGCTCGACACGGCATCCGCCACGATCACTCCCGCCTTGGTTGCCAGCAGGAGCGACTGCCGCGCGGGGTCCCTTGCTTCGACGCTCTCGGAGGTGCCGCACGCAGCCTTGCGAAGGTCGTGAGCGGCGCGCTTGCCGTCGCTCCGTTCCTTTTCCCATTCCTTCGCGGTGTAACGCGCGGGCGGTTGGAACGTGAGCCGTGGCAGACCAGCCACCTCCGCCATCCTGTCCAGGATTCGCTGCACGTCGGGATGCGAGAAGTGCAGGACAACCTGCTGCACTAACCCCTGGAAGTTGCCCCATTGCCAAGGGGGGTGCTCACCGGTCCCGTCGTGGGCCTTGAGGTGGTGGCTCAAGACAGCGGCGGTGATGACATCGACGTCGAGCCCGGTGTTCCCACGCAGCCACGCCCGCACCGCCGGCAGGTGAAGGAACAGCGCGCTCAGGTGCTCATGCCTGATGGGCTGTTCGTGAAACCCCCTCTCGATCACTGCCTTCACGAAGTCCGCATTCGCCTTGCCGAGGTCGTGCGCCAGACACGCCACCCGCAAGTTCAACAGCCAGCGGTCGCGCAGCGGGACCGGGATGCGGAAGAACCGGCACCATGCGTTGCCCCAACGACTCCACTCGCCCTGCGGGCGAAAGAGGCGTGACGCGGCTTCTTCGGTCTCCGCACAGTGACGGTCCAGGGAGAGCAGCTCGCCGTCGCGGCGAGGACTTTTGGCGGGAAGATGTTGGGGCATGCGCATTTCTTTCCGCTTCACGCTCGCGCGGGAACAAACACGCCCGCACCCATGTGTCGGCGCCCACCCAGGCCGTGACGCTGAACGGCCAGCGACGCATCCGCCCCGAGACCATCAAGCCCCACGACAAAACCGACGACCTTGTGCTCCGCAACACGGAGAATCCGGCGACCGCGAGGCTCTTCCGGCACGACCACGTCGATGGTTGCGGGATCTTGCTGCAACCCCGGCACCGCAGCGAGTTGCGCCTTCACCGCTTCGATAAAAGTCGCTCGTTCTTTGTGATTCTTGATGGTCACCAAATGCGCCTTCAGCGCCACCACGGGGCGCAAGGGGAAGACTCGAGGAGGCAGAAGCGTGATGCGGTGACCGTCCAGCTCCAGGGTCTTGCCCACCAACGTCATGAACAAACCAAGCTGGCTCGTCGGCACCCGGAGCGTCACACTGCTCCCCGTCCGCAGAGTCAGCGTTCCGCGTTCCTCCATCTTGCCCCGGATGGCGTGCAGGCCGAGGCCGTGCATCTCATGCAACGCTGGCAACTCCCGGCTGAGCGCGCCAAAGAGTGCGTAACCGTGATCCAGTGGAACTCGCTTCCCCTTCAAGGGGAACGCCACGTCCACAACCTCCTCGGCCTCAACCTGGCTCATTCCAAGCTCCTTCTTGCGGCGCGGCGCACGGTGCGCCGTCGCCGTCTCAGCTCTTCTGCGACAACCCAAAGTGCGACGGAGCGCCCGAAGGCATCCATGACGGCACCATGAGGCCGGGTCACTCCCTCCTCAGGGTCAAGTGCTCAACGCCACGCGCGCGCCCCCCGCTGGGGAGCCGGCGCGACGATCAAGGACGAATCTGGTGCCGCGTTTTGGAGGCGCGGACGAACCGCGCCGGCGGGGCCGAGGGGTGGGTTTGGAAGCCACTCCTCCACACTGCGCCGCACCGGTGCGGTCGATTCGATGTTGACACTGAGTAGGGAGTAGCCCGCAAGGTGTCAACCCTGATCTGCCACCCACTCGGGGATCCGGGACGGACGGCACGCCAACCCACTGAAAACACAGAGACAATCAACGCATTGTCGCAAAACCACCTCTCAGCAAGGGACGGCGGAGACACAGAATCGCGTCGACGGCATCCGGGGAGTCCCACAACCGCATCCAGGGGTCGCCCGTAGGCAAGCCAGGGATCGGTCGCCCGCGATCCTGTGGACTAGACTCCCCATTCCGAGGGTCGAACGCTGGCAATCCTGTGGTCTGGAGTCACCAATCCGGGGGTCGAGGGTGGCCGTTCCTGCTCGGCATGCCCACGCAGCCCCGAAAACCGTCATGGAAGTGGTGCCGGAACCGTGATGTGGGTCACGCCGGAACCAGCTCGTCCGTATCCTCATCCTTGCCCGCGGCCGCGGCGCGGCCGCCCTTCTGCGCCCGAAGGCCCAGGCGGACCAAGTCATTGTGGGGCAGTTCCTGGCGGAGCGTGTCCGCCCAATCCCCGTACCAGCGCTTCAGCTTGTCGAACGCCTCCAGCTGCGCTGCAGCGGCCTTGCGCTGCTCCTCTTCATCAACCGGGGGCGCCGGGATGACGACCAGCTCCTTGGCCTTGGCGATCTGGTCCTTGATCCGCGCAATCTCCGCGTCCGTCAGCCCCTTCTTCTGCAGCGAAGCAAACGCCTCCTTGGCACCGGGCTTGTCGCTGTTCTTGAGCCCGTCCAGGCGCTCCAGGTAGCGCTCCATGGAGTCGATGACGGCGGGACCCTCGGGCTGCTGAGCCAGGTCGGCGAAGAACGCTTCCTCCACGGCCTGCCGGTGATCAGCATGAACGAAGCGCTGGATGGCGCTGCGGGTCCGCGGGAACCAGGTGTTCTCGTCGTCGTCGGTCTTCTTGATGATGGCGCGGAGCTTCCCGTCTCCGGCGGCAACCTTCCGCTCCGCCTCCGAAAGGAAGTGCACCAGAGGCCGCTTGAGGCCGGAGGCCACCGCGTGCAGCTCTTTGCCCTCCTGGTGCTCCGCGTTGTCGTAGCCGCATTTCGCGGCGCGTGCGGCGATGCGCGGCACGGTGACGTTGACCAGGAACGTATAGGTCTTGGACAGAAACGTGCGTCCCTTGGCGTCGTACGGAGAGGTGAGGTCCTTCAGCTCGTCGAGCGCGCTGAGCGTCGTTGTCATTGATACCCCCATGAGTGTGTTTTTTTTGCGGGCCCCCATTGGCCGCAACGGGCGGCAGGTGACCACGGCCCGCGTTGAAGAGCAAGGGACAGGTGACGGATGGAGAGAGGAAATGTCCCCCGCGGCGGGTTGCCCTTCCATTGGATTACCGCGGTTTCGGCTCCGGTTAACCGGGATGCCTGGTGATGCGCGACGGCGTGACCTGCTCATGATCGATCACCCGTGCAACTAAAGTTGCGGTAAGGCAGGGTCACTGTCCGCGACGTCACTACCGGAGGCCCCATGGCCCGCTGGAAGAACAAGGAGATGCTCACCCGACAGCTCGGCCACGTCCTCGCTCTTCAGGGCGTGAAACGTGGCTTGCGCGTGGAGCAGCTGGTGGAGCGGTGCAACGCCAGTCGCGCCACCGTCTACCGCGACCTCGAGACCCTGGAGGAAGCGGGCGTGCCCATCCGGACCGAGACGGTGAACGGTGAGACCCGCTACCTGCTGGAATGGAGCTTACCGCCGCTTCGCCCGACGCCGATGCAGGTGGCCGCGATCCTGATGTTGCGCCAGGTCATGACGCCGCTGGAGGGCACGGAGATCCTGCGCGAGCTCGACGGCCTGCTGGCAGCCATGGCTCCGCCGCGCGTGGCCGAGTTGCCCGTGACGCTGGCGCCCAGCGCGCACCCGCAGGTTCCCGGGGATGTCATCCGCGCCATGGAGACCGCGGTGGCCCAGCGTCGCCGCCTCGCGTTCCTGTACCGGAAGCCCGGCGGGAGCCCGGAGCGCCGCGTGGTTGACCCGCAGGAGCTTCGCCTGCATGAGGATCAGCTCTACCTGGTGGCTTTCGACACGCAGCGGAACGACTGGCGCGTCTTCAAGCCCGCCCGCGCCGAGCAGCCGGAGATCCTGGATGAGCCCGCCGCGCAGCGCCCCGACTACGACCCGCAACGGATCTTCGCCAACAGCATGGGCATCTGGTCGGGCGACACCGTGGAGGTGGCGGTGCGGATTCGCGCGCAGGTGGCACCACTGATCCACGAGTGGCCCCTCAGCGACACCCAGACCCTGGCTCCGCAGCCCGACGGTGCCGTCGTGGTCCGGGCGCACGTGGCCGGCACCATGGAGGCACTGCACTGGGTCCTGCGCTGGGGCCGCAACGCGGAGGCGCTGGAGCCCGCGTTCTTCCGTGAGCAGGTGCGGGCGGAGCTGGAGACTGCGCTGTCTCCGTACCGGGCGCCGTCTCACACAGGCTGAGACGCTCCGAAGCCAGCCTCCCGCAAGGAGGTTCCCATGACCCTGGAAGCCCTGGAAGACGCGCGCCTCCCCACTGTGCGCGTCATGGCGCTGCACGCCCTGCTCTACTGCGAGCGCCTGTTCTTCCTGGAGGAGGTCGAGGAGATCCGCGTTGCCGACGAGGCGGTCTGGGCCGGTCGCGTGCTGCACGCGGAGCTGGACGAGCCCGCGGAGGTCGTCGAGCTAACGCTGGAGTCCGCCCGGCTGGGCATGCGCGGGAAGGTGGACGCGCTGCGCAAGCGCGACGGGACCGTCTTCCCGGTCGAGCACAAGCGCGGCCGCGCCCGACGCACCGACGGAGGGCCCGGCGCCTGGGACGCCGACCGCGTGCAAGCCGCCGCCTACGCCATGCTGCTGGAGGAGCACCTGGGTCGCCCGGTGGCCGAGGCGCGCATCCGCTACCACCGCGACAACGTCACCGTGCGCATCCCAATCACCGACGTGCTCCGCACCGAGGTGGCCCTCGCGGTCCGCCGCGCGCGTGAGCTGGCGCGCTTCACCGAGCGCCCGCCGGTGACCACCGACGAGCGGAAATGCGTCCGGTGCTCCCTGGCGCCGGTCTGCCTGCCGGAGGAGGTCCGGTTGGCCCAGGCGGAGGACGCCGCCACGCCCACGCCGCTGCGACTGTTCCCCGCGGACTCGGAGCGGCGCTCGCTGCACGTGCTGACCCAGGGGGCACGGGTCTCGCGCAGCGGAGAGGGCTTCACCGTGGTGGCGCCCGACGAGACGCCCCTCAAGGTCGGTGCGCGGGAGGTCGGGGACATCACCCTGCACGGGTATGCGCAGATCACCACCCAGGCGCTGCGCCTCTGCGCCGACGAGCGCATCCCGGTCCACCTGGTCACCATGTCGGGGAGCCTGCTGGGGACCTTCAGCGGTCCCAGCGGCGGCGTGCAGCGGCGCATCCGGCAGTACCGCGGACTGACGGATGATGACCGCGCGCTCTCGCTCGCCCGGCGCCTGCTCCACGCGAAGGTGGAGATGCAGCTACGCCACGTGCTGCGCGCGTCGCGCGGGGACGGAGGGCTGCGCCCCCAGGTGGATCAACACCTGCGTACCATGCGCTCCGGCCTCTCCGGGCTGGCGCGCGCCGCCGACCGCGACGCGCTGATGGGCAACGAGGGCCTCGCGGCCCGTGCGTACTTCGGCGCGCTGAGCGTGCTGGTGAGCCCGGAGGCGGGTGAGGAGCTCCGGCCGGCGGGCAGGTCGCAGCGGCCGCCGCGGGACCGGTTCAATGCGCTGTTGTCGTTCGGCTACGCGCTGCTGGAACGCGACATCTTCAGCGCGGTCCTCCGCGTGGGCCTGGAGCCGGCCTTCGGCGTGCTGCACCAGCCCCGCTCGGCGGCCTGGCCGCTGGTGCTGGACCTGATGGAGCTCTTCCGGGTGCCGGTGGTGGACATGGCGGTCATGGCGGCGGTGAACCGGCGCACGTTCGACCCGGCAGCCGATTTCACGGTCACGGGACCGCAGGTGTGGTTGTCGGAGGAGGGCAGGAAGAAGCTCATTGGCGTCTATGAGCGACGCAAGAAGGAGGAATACCGGCACAGCGCCATCGGCTACGCGCTGTCCTACGAGCGCATGATGGAGCTGGAGGTACGTCTGTTGGAGAAGGAGTGGTCGGGAGAGCCGGGGCTGTTCGCGCGGTTCCGGATCCGATGAGGAGGACACCATGGCGGAACCGCGACACTGGCACCTGGTGATGTACGACGTGTCCAACGACAAGGCGCTGCGACAAGTTCACAAGAAGCTGACCGCATGGGGAAAGCCAGTGCAGTACTCCGTCTTCCGGGTGCGCTGCACCGCCAGGGAGCTGGAGCAGCTCCGCTTCGAGCTGGCTGGCATCCTCGAGGAAAAGGATCGGCTGATGGTCGCCCGGCTGTGTGAGGGTTGCGCCGGTCGCGTGACCGTGCGAGGCAAGGACCTCGCCGGGCTGGATGAGGACCCGCCGCCGTTCATCCTGGCGTGATCATGGACCCCAGCGCGTTTGTCGTGATTGGGTGCTTTGGCAACGCAATAGGGTATGGATTTCAACAGGTTGCCCTGTGGGCAGGACCAAGGAGGTGCATGACGGATGCGGAAGGTGCTCGGAAGAACAACGGAATCACGGTCGGCTGGCAGAGGTTTGGACGCATGCCAGACCCGGCCGCTGGGTGCGGGCGGAATGGTGCTTGTCAGGGAAGTGGAAACTCCCGGTCATGTCGCAGACTTGGGCGGGCGGGGTGATTCCGTCCTCGATGCCGGAAGGCGTTGAGCACCCCGAGGCGGATACGAAATCAACCGGCGTACGAAGTGATTCCGTCCTCGATGCCGGAAGGCGTTGAGCACATCCACCGTGCGGCAGGTCAATGCCGTCGGAGTCCTCGAGTGATTCCGTCCTCGATGCCGGAAGGCGTTGAGCACACCACGAGGCGCGCCTTCTGAAACACGCCAGGCACGTGATTCCGTCCTCGATGCCGGAAGGCGTTGAGCACGCGCAGGTGGAGGAGGTGCGAGAGCGCAGTCGCAAGAAGTGATTCCGTCCTCGATGCCGGAAGGCGTTGAGCACGACGCGCTGATCCCGACTGGCGGCACACTGCCCACCGGTGATTCCGTCCTCGATGCCGGAAGGCGTTGAGCACCTGACGGCCAGGCTGGCGGTGCGCTCACCATCACCGGTGATTCCGTCCTCGATGCCGGAAGGCGTTGAGCACCCCGCCAGATCAACCCGGCCCAAGTCCTCCAACAGGTGATTCCGTCCTCGATGCCGGAAGGCGTTGAGCACCGTTGGAGCCGGTGCTACTATATCAGAGTCTGGCGCGTGATTCCGTCCTCGATGCCGGAAGGCGTTGAGCACCGTTGCTTGCCGCGGTGCCGGCTCCGCCGCCCGAAGCCGTGATTCCGTCCTCGATGCCGGAAGGCGTTGAGCACATCCCTGTGTTGTCCATCGGGGTGTTTCTCTGGCGTGTGATTCCGTCCTCGATGCCGGAAGGCGTTGAGCACAGATTCTCCGGCGCGCTCTGGCTGGTTCTGCTGGCGTGATTCCGTCCTCGATGCCGGAAGGCGTTGAGCACTTCATGCCGGTGCAGTTATCAAACAACACGTCTCCGTGTGATTCCGTCCTCGATGCCGGAAGGCGTTGAGCACAAGGAGCACGGATACAGGCCGAACAGCGATCCGCCCGGTGATTCCGTCCTCGATGCCGGAAGGCGTTGAGCACTAGAAGAAGAGGTGTGTAACGGCCTTAATATCCCTAGTGATTCCGTCCTCGATGCCGGAAGGCGTTGAGCACCCATTCGATCAGGGCTGGCGACCTACGGACACGGTGTGATTCCGTCCTCGATGCCGGAAGGCGTTGAGCACACTATGATGACCAACAACATCGTTGCATTCAAGAATGGTGATTCCGTCCTCGATGCCGGAAGGCGTTGAGCACAAAATTAATGGCCCGTAACCTTCATCAGATTCATAAGGGTGATTCCGTCCTCGATGCCGGAAGGCGTTGAGCACGTGGAGGTAGAAAAAAGTGTTGAAGTGGATGCCTGGTGATTCCGTCCTCGATGCCGGAAGGCGTTGAGCACTAGTGTTGCCAAGGTTGGCGAGGGCCACAAGGTGCTGGGTGATTCCGTCCTCGATGCCGGAAGGCGTTGAGCACAGCCGCCTGCGGTAGGCTTCGGTCCGGCGCTCCACCGTGATTCCGTCCTCGATGCCGGAAGGCGTTGAGCACGCTCCCGCGGGCACCTTCTTGTGCGCGTACAGGTGTGATTCCGTCCTCGATGCCGGAAGGCGTTGAGCACGCAAGTTTCCGGTGGACACGGACGCGCACCTGGCGCTCAAGGTGATTCCGTCCTCGATGCCGGAAGGCGTTGAGCACCTGCTCTTCCCCGCGTGGTTGGCGCCGGTCAGCAGTGATTCCGTCCTCGATGCCGGAAGGCGTTGAGCACCGTTGGGCCAGGCGCGCCAGCATGCCGCTCTTGGCCTCCCGTGATTCCGTCCTCGATGCCGGAAGGCGTTGAGCACGACAGAGCACGCAGAGGCAGAGGGGAGGGCGCCGTCTGTGATTCCGTCCTCGATGCCGGAAGGCGTTGAGCACAGCACGAGCACGAGCACGCAGCCCCAAAACGCCCACGAAGTGATTCCGTCCTCGATGCCGGAAGGCGTTGAGCACCGGCTTGCATAGATAACGCGCGCCCAGGGGCGGTGTGTGATTCCGTCCTCGATGCCGGAAGGCGTTGAGCACGCAGGTCCTCGTGCGACGTCACGGTCCACGCGCCGCCCAGTGATTCCGTCCTCGATGCCGGAAGGCGTTGAGCACGGTCAAACGCGGAAGCGCATCTCGTTGCGGAGCTCGGCCGTGATTCCGTCCTCGATGCCGGAAGGCGTTGAGCACACGACGATGGCTGACACGAGACGCGTTGTTCGCTGGAGTGATTCCGTCCTCGATGCCGGAAGGCGTTGAGCACGTTACCCAGGGCGGGGCTGATCGGTACGTGGACGGCGTGATTCCGTCCTCGATGCCGGAAGGCGTTGAGCACGTCGCCGCCGTCATGGGCGACGTTCGCGGCTACGCCGTGATTCCGTCCTCGATGCCGGAAGGCGTTGAGCACTCGTCGGTCGCGGATTCTCCCGCTCCACGATCCGTACCGTGATTCCGTCCTCGATGCCGGAAGGCGTTGAGCACAGGGCAACGACTGTCGGGCGTCTGGAGATGGGCGGTTTGTGTGATTCCGTCCTCGATGCCGGAAGGCGTTGAGCACTGGGCGCTGGCCCTCCTCTGAGCCAACGCGGCGTGACGGTGATTCCGTCCTCGATGCCGGAAGGCGTTGAGCACGGTGGGACCTCCGGGGCGCTGGGATACCACCGCGATGTGATTCCGTCCTCGATGCCGGAAGGCGTTGAGCACCAGGGAGGGCGTCGTCTGGGGTGCTGGTTGTCCGCCTGGTGATTCCGTCCTCGATGCCGGAAGGCGTTGAGCACCACCGCACGGCTACGCCGACCCCGCCTGACGCCTGGTGATTCCGTCCTCGATGCCGGAAGGCGTTGAGCACAGGTTCCCCGACGGCGCGGCGAGCCCGAGCTCCACCGTGATTCCGTCCTCGATGCCGGAAGGCGTTGAGCACACGCGCAGCAGGTTCATTTTCGCCTCGGCGCAATCCCGTGATTCCGTCCTCGATGCCGGAAGGCGTTGAGCACTATCAGTGGCACGGCGTACAGGTCCCGGCGTGGGTGATGTGATTCCGTCCTCGATGCCGGAAGGCGTTGAGCACAACTGCGGCACCTGCACCGTGGTGTCGGCCGACGTTAGGGTGATTCCGTCCTCGATGCCGGAAGGCGTTGAGCACTCTACGGCAGGAAGCTGGAGGAGCTGAAGGCCAGTGTGATTCCGTCCTCGATGCCGGAAGGCGTTGAGCACCGGTCGCCATCAACATACTTGTCGAAGACCTCCGCGTGATTCCGTCCTCGATGCCGGAAGGCGTTGAGCACTCGGTGGCAACGCCGCTGTAGATGGTCTGGCCCGTGTGATTCCGTCCTCGATGCCGGAAGGCGTTGAGCACCTCGACGCGCTGGCGCTGCGCCTCGGTTGCAGCGCCGACGAGTGATTCCGTCCTCGATGCCGGAAGGCGTTGAGCACCTGATGGCCCTGGGGGCCGTTGTGGGGTCCCTGCTGCTGTGATTCCGTCCTCGATGCCGGAAGGCGTTGAGCACACGCGCTCCGGTCATCCGGCGGGCCGCAGGGGACCGTGTGATTCCGTCCTCGATGCCGGAAGGCGTTGAGCACTCGTCCGCGCCCTTGACGTCCGCCCAGGGGTCCAGCTTGTGATTCCGTCCTCGATGCCGGAAGGCGTTGAGCACGGCTGGCCGCGCCCATTCACCAGATCCTTCAGCACGTCAGTGATTCCGTCCTCGATGCCGGAAGGCGTTGAGCACGGGAAGCCGGCACAGCCCAGGTAGCCGCGGATGCAGCCGGTGATTCCGTCCTCGATGCCGGAAGGCGTTGAGCACGCTTCGAAGTAGATGCTGTCCCGCTCGCTGGCGTGCATGTGATTCCGTCCTCGATGCCGGAAGGCGTTGAGCACTCCTCGTTGCGGATCACCGGCTTCAGTCCCAGGTATGTGATTCCGTCCTCGATGCCGGAAGGCGTTGAGCACGCGTAGTCGTTCGCATCGAACGCGTTGAGCGACATGAGGATGCGTGATTCCGTCCTCGATGCCGGAAGGCGTTGAGCACCGCACGCGCTCGGGCTGCTGTGAAAGCGGCTGGCCGCTGAGTGATTCCGTCCTCGATGCCGGAAGGCGTTGAGCACAGACCAGGATGCCGTTGATGTACAGGCTCAGCGTCGTGATTCCGTCCTCGATGCCGGAAGGCGTTGAGCACCGCTCTACGGGGGCGGCTCGGGCAGCGTGGCGGCGTGTGATTCCGTCCTCGATGCCGGAAGGCGTTGAGCACTTGCGAAGCCCGACGGCATTGAACGCGACGCCGGCCTTGAGTGATTCCGTCCTCGATGCCGGAAGGCGTTGAGCACTCCACCTGCTCCAAGGCGCCACCCTTGCCCATCCATGTGATTCCGTCCTCGATGCCGGAAGGCGTTGAGCACTTTGAGCCGGCGTGAGGACGTCATGAATTCCAATGAGTGATTCCGTCCTCGATGCCGGAAGGCGTTGAGCACGTGAACCATCCGTGTTGGGGAGTGTAGCTCCGTGGGGTGATTCCGTCCTCGATGCCGGAAGGCGTTGAGCACTGAACGGCGGGCGTGTGCGTGTCTCGCTGGTGTCTCCAGTGATTCCGTCCTCGATGCCGGAAGGCGTTGAGCACAGGGCGGCAACGTCAACCGCAAACAGTACCGCCCGGTGATTCCGTCCTCGATGCCGGAAGGCGTTGAGCACGAGATCATTCTCAGTGCCAAGCGCCTGGGCATGACGTGATTCCGTCCTCGATGCCGGAAGGCGTTGAGCACCACACGACGGCTATGCGCTCGCCAAAGCGTCCGGCAAGACGTGATTCCGTCCTCGATGCCGGAAGGCGTTGAGCACGCTGCGGTGCCTCGGTGCATGGGCGCGCCAACGCGGCGTGATTCCGTCCTCGATGCCGGAAGGCGTTGAGCACCTTGCTTCGCTGCTGGTGCTCGCGGTCGCGATTGGCGGTGATTCCGTCCTCGATGCCGGAAGGCGTTGAGCACCTGGGATCCGCTGCGCCTCACTCGCCGGCCGCCAACCGTGATTCCGTCCTCGATGCCGGAAGGCGTTGAGCACACGCGCGCCGCGTCCACATCCTCCACTGGCGTGATGGGTGATTCCGTCCTCGATGCCGGAAGGCGTTGAGCACGCGGTGGTGGACACGCCGTGCGCCGTCGGTGTCTCGTGAGTGATTCCGTCCTCGATGCCGGAAGGCGTTGAGCACATCGAGCAGTTGAAGCGCCAAGAGGCCGATCTCCAGTGATTCCGTCCTCGATGCCGGAAGGCGTTGAGCACGCGGGCGAGGCGGGGTGAGTGACCGCCGCTGACTGGTGATTCCGTCCTCGATGCCGGAAGGCGTTGAGCACGCGCCAGCGTGCGCACCTGTGGTTTGCGGATCGTTGCGTGATTCCGTCCTCGATGCCGGAAGGCGTTGAGCACATCACGACGACAGCCACCTTCTACGGCCCCCGCGCGTGATTCCGTCCTCGATGCCGGAAGGCGTTGAGCACCCGAGCGTTTTACAGAACGCGCGCAACTTCTCGTCGTGATTCCGTCCTCGATGCCGGAAGGCGTTGAGCACACAAGGAGCGTGGCGACCAGCAGGTAATGAGGCGCCTGGTGATTCCGTCCTCGATGCCGGAAGGCGTTGAGCACTCGCCCCCACCGGCTCGATAGGGGAGTCCCCCAAGGGTGATTCCGTCCTCGATGCCGGAAGGCGTTGAGCACAGCACGATGAACATGGTGGTCGACGCCCTGGTGACCAGTGATTCCGTCCTCGATGCCGGAAGGCGTTGAGCACCGCGCACGCTCCGTCCTGAGTGGATTCGCAACATCGTGTGATTCCGTCCTCGATGCCGGAAGGCGTTGAGCACAGTACGTGTTCCTGTTCAGCAAGTCCGCCCGCTACTTGTGATTCCGTCCTCGATGCCGGAAGGCGTTGAGCACCCGGGTGCTGTGAACCTCGGAGCCCGCCGACTGATCCCGGTGATTCCGTCCTCGATGCCGGAAGGCGTTGAGCACCTGTGCTGCGCACTCCCGCCGCCGTCGGGAACGTTGGTGAGTGATTCCGTCCTCGATGCCGGAAGGCGTTGAGCACACGACGCGCGGCCGCACCTGGTCCATCCATTTCAGTGATTCCGTCCTCGATGCCGGAAGGCGTTGAGCACACCGTGCTCCCACAGCACCTTGATCTGGCCGCTGGTGTGATTCCGTCCTCGATGCCGGAAGGCGTTGAGCACACCGACCCGAAGTTCTGGCTCGACAAGGCGAAAGCCTGGTGATTCCGTCCTCGATGCCGGAAGGCGTTGAGCACAGCTGGCCACCAAGATGAGGCTGGCCGTCGTCACGGGTGATTCCGTCCTCGATGCCGGAAGGCGTTGAGCACTGGAAGACAGCCCGCCCACTGCCCAACCGCCACAGCGTGATTCCGTCCTCGATGCCGGAAGGCGTTGAGCACCCATCAGCGCTATTCCTCTCTGTCCCGGTGCTGTTGTGAGTGATTCCGTCCTCGATGCCGGAAGGCGTTGAGCACTTCAGTTCTCCACGGGACGCACCGTCACCGTCATTGGTGATTCCGTCCTCGATGCCGGAAGGCGTTGAGCACCAGAACTGGGCCAGCGCAACGCCACAAGGGCCGGTGCGTGATTCCGTCCTCGATGCCGGAAGGCGTTGGGCACCCCACGCCGTTGACGACGCCCAACAGGGCAATCAGCGGCACCAGTGATTCCGTCCTCGATGCCGGAAGGCGTTGAGCACGCGGCGAAGGGCTTGCCGGCGCTGTCCACGTAGGTGGTGATTCCGTCCTCGATGCCGGAAGGCGTTGAGCACCTAAGGTGCGGTTTACTTATATGTGTATGTTGCGTGTGATTCCGTCCTCGATGCCGGAAGGCGTTGAGCACCAGTTGGTCGTTCCACTTCTGGCGCGCTTCGGCGTGTGATTCCGTCCTCGATGCCGGAAGGCGTTGAGCACGTGGCTCCGTCAGACCCCACCCACCCACGCGCCGTGTGATTCCGTCCTCGATGACGGAAGGCGTTGAGCACGAGGCGGCGGCCAGTGAACTCCGCGCCCGGACGCGGTGAGTGATTCCGTCCTCGATGCCGGAAGGCGTTGAGCACGCCCCTGTTCAAGATAACCGCCTTCGGCGGCGGCGGGTGATTCCGTCCTCGATGCCGGAAGGCGTTGAGCACGGACACGCCGCATACCACCGTGGCACCACTCTGTTGCGTGATTCCGTCCTCGATGCCGGAAGGCGTTGAGCACCAGACAATGGACCCCGTCGGGAAGCTGCTGCCGGTGGTGATTCCGTCCTCGATGCCGGAAGGCGTTGAGCACCACTTCCGCTGAGGGTCCCAGACCAGCAGCACGCGCGTGATTCCGTCCTCGATGCCGGAAGGCGTTGAGCACATGGGCCCGAAGCGGCGCCGGGCCTCGTCGGGCACCGGGAAGTGATTCCGTCCTCGATGCCGGAAGGCGTTGAGCACCCGGCGACACCACGACGGGTGACGACTCCGGGTTGGTGATTCCGTCCTCGATGCCGGAAGGCGTTGAGCACGCGATCTCTTTGTGCTTGTCCCGGATGGCGATGCGGGTGATTCCGTCCTCGATGCCGGAAGGCGTTGAGCACGCGCCGCGGCCACCATCGCCACCACCAGCAGCGCCAGTGATTCCGTCCTCGATGCCGGAAGGCGTTGAGCACAGCATGGGTGTTACGACGGGTGGACTGAACATTTGGTGATTCCGTCCTCGATGCCGGAAGGCGTTGAGCACACGTATGCCCATCGGTCCCGCGGTGGCGATCCCCGGTGATTCCGTCCTCGATGCCGGAAGGCGTTGAGCACAAGTTGTCCTCCTCCAGGATGGAAATGAGCGGGCCGTGATTCCGTCCTCGATGCCGGAAGGCGTTGAGCACCCGCCTCCGCACCGCGGCCAGCCTCGCGCCGCCTAACCGTGATTCCGTCCTCGATGCCGGAAGGCGTTGAGCACACCTTGTTGCTGCTCGGGTCGACGCGCCAGCAACCGGAGTGATTCCGTCCTCGATGCCGGAAGGCGATGAGCACGGGACGGGGTCGCCACGGCTCAGTCCCTCCATCCGCGTGATTCCGTCCTCGATGCCGGAAGGCGTTGAGCACACGTTGACGTTGGCCAGCGCCGGGGCGGGCGCACTGGGTGATTCCGTCCTCGATGCCGGAAGGCGTTGAGCACGTGATGGTTCAGGAGCTGTGGACGGGGCGGTACATTTCCCCGGTGATTCCGTCCTCGATGCGGGAAGGCGTTGAGCACCACTCCGCGGCGGCGCGCCAGAGCAGAGGGCGACCGTGATTCCGTCCTCGATGCCGGAGGGCGTTGAGCACCCGCCGCCGCCCAGGTTGCCGCCGACGACGGCCGCGCGCGTGATTCCGTCCTCGATGCCGGAAGGCGTTGAGCACTGGTGCCCCGTCGTGGGGAGCAGCAACCTGGCCATGTGATTCCGTCCTCGATGCCGGAAGGCGTTGAGCACTTTGGACAACAGGGTTTCAGCAACGCGGTCGTGGGCGGTGATTCCGTCCTCGATGCCGGAAGGCGTTGAGCACTTGCGTTCGCATCGTCCGCTATGCGGCGCAAGGCTCCGTGATTCCGTCCTCGATGCCGGAAGGCGTTGAGCACCGACTCGGCTCCGTCTTTGCCCGCGGCCGGTCCAGACGTGATTCCGTCCTCGATGCCGGAAGGCGTTGAGCACTGCTTGATCCGCAGCAGGCCGAGAGTGGGGAGGCGGTGTGATTCCGTCCTCGATGCCGGAAGGCGTTGAGCACACGGTGCCGTCGGCGAAGCTGAGGTTGAAGCGCGTGTGATTCCGTCCTCGATGCCGGAAGGCGTTGAGCACTTGAACCTGGACCAGGAGGCAACCCGGGTTCAGACGTGATTCCGTCCTCGATGCCGGAAGGCGTTGAGCACAAAACGAGGTCAGGATCCGCAGGGCGCCGGCGATTGGTGTGATTCCGTCCTCGATGCCGGAAGGCGTTGAGCACACGGTGGACTTCGATTGGCAGACGTGGCCGCTGGAAGTGATTCCGTCCTCGATGCCGGAAGGCGTTGAGCACACGGTGGACTTCGATTGGCAGACGTGGCCGCTGGAAGTGATTCCGTCCTCGATGCCGGAAGGCGTTGAGCACACGGTGGACTTCGATTGGCAGACGTGGCCGCTGGAAGTGATTCCGTCCTCGATGCCGGAAGGCGTTGAGCACCTGGGCCTGCCCCTCCTGAAGGCGCGGCTCACTGTGTGATTCCGTCCTCGATGCCGGAAGGCGTTGAGCACAGGATTACCCGGCGGCGGAGGGCGGCGCTTGGAACGGTGATTCCGTCCTCGATGCCGGAAGGCGTTGAGCACATCGCCAACAAGGGCACCGCCGGGCGACCGGTGTACGTCCGTGATTCCGTCCTCGATGCCGGAAGGCGTTGAGCACCGACACCTCCGGGGCACTTGTCGTCGGATTCGCACACGGTGATTCCGTCCTCGATGCCGGAAGGCGTTGAGCACGCGCGCCAAAGGGACCACACGTGCGCCTGCGCCGTCGTGATTCCGTCCTCGATGCCGGAAGGCGTTGAGCACAACGCACCTGCGCCTGCGCTGCCCGCTTTGTGCGGGCGTGATTCCGTCCTCGATGCCGGAAGGCGTTGAGCACGTGCATCCGACGTCGGGACGCCTCAATCCGTACATTGGTGATTCCGTCCTCGATGCCGGAAGGCGTTGAGCACTTGTACTCGTTGGGGAAGTACAGCCCGCCGACGGTGTGTGATTCCGTCCTCGATGCCGGAAGGCGTTGAGCACTCGTCGCCTTGCGCGGGGAAGCGGCCGCGCACGCGTGATTCCGTCCTCGATGCCGGAAGGCGTTGAGCACCGCTGGCGGCCACGCACGCTGTGGGAAGGCGCGGTCTGTGATTCCGTCCTCGATGCCGGAAGGCGTTGAGCACGTCAACCACCTGCAGAACATCGTCCGCATCCGGCTCGTGATTCCGTCCTCGATGCCGGAAGGCGTTGAGCACTCGTCGACGCGCGCCACCACCGCGCCAGGCTTTCGCATGTGATTCCGTCCTCGATGCCGGAAGGCGTTGAGCACAGGATTCTGCTCTCCCCGGCGTTGTCGCCTGCCGGCACGTGATTCCGTCCTCGATGCCGGAAGGCGTTGAGCACGCCTTGGTGGCAACGGCGACGGGGGCGGTCATCGGTGATTCCGTCCTCGATGCCGGAAGGCGTTGAGCACGTGTTCCGTGGCCGCGAGCCGGTGCGACACGAGCGCGTGTGATTCCGTCCTCGATGCCGGAAGGCGTTGAGCACCCCATGACGACCCCCGCAGCAAACTCCCTCCAGAAGTGATTCCGTCCTCGATGCCGGAAGGCGTTGAGCACTTTACTGCTCGACGGCGCCCGCCGACGGAGCAACGTTGCGTGATTCCGTCCTCGATGCCGGAAGACGTTGAGCACGAAACCGCGTGTCGTCGTGAAACCACCCCGAAAAGTGATTCCGTCCTCGATGCCGGAAGGCGTTGAGCACTACCAGGCCGTTGTCAGGTCCGCGCGAACCATGAGGTGATTCCGTCCTCGATGCCGGAAGGCGTTGAGCACTCACGGGACACCGTCTTGAACGCGTCGGCAGCGTCGTTGAGTGATTCCGTCCTCGATGCCGGAAGGCGTTGAGCACCGGAGCACGTCCCCGCGCTCGAAGGCGGTCGCCTCGTGATTCCGTCCTCGATGCCGGAAGGCGTTGAGCACGCCACTGCGATGCCATCACCACCGCGGCCCCCGGGTGATTCCGTCCTCGATGCCGGAAGGCGTTGAGCACCTCACGACATCCAGCGCAGGCCCGGTGAGTACCGGGTGATTCCGTCCTCGATGCCGGAAGGCGTTGAGCACCTCGTGCTCCTGTTGCTGACCCTGGGCAATGGCAGCGTGATTCCGTCCTCGATGCCGGAAGGCGTTGAGCACACGTGGTGACGGCGCTGGCCGCCATCGTCCCCGCCACGCGTGATTCCGTCCTCGATGCCGGAAGGCGTTGAGCACGCCAACGCTGGCCTCGAGAAGCGCTGGCCGGCGTGTGATTCCGTCCTCGATGCCGGAAGGCGTTGAGCACAGCGCCTCGACGCCGCCGGTGTTGCCGGTGGCAAGGGTGATTCCGTCCTCGATGCCGGAAGGCGTTGAGCACCCGGTCGCGTTGGCGAACTTGACCGTCGCATTGCCGAGGTGATTCCGTCCTCGATGCCGGAAGGCGTTGAGCACCGGTGAGGTCCGACGGGCGTGCGCATCGCGGGGTTGTGATTCCGTCCGCGATGCCGGAAGGCGTTGAGCACCAGCAGCGCGTGGGAGAGCTGGAGGCCAGCGTGCGGTGATTCCGTCCTCGATGCCCGAAGGCGTTGAGCACCAGGCGTTGGGTCCAAACAGTTCCCGGAACTGCGTGATCCTTCCTCGATGCGGGAAGGCGCTGCAGCGCCTCCAGCATCTTGCCGGTGCGATCGGTGCGGGTGATTTGTCCTTGATGCCGGAAGGCGCTGAGCACTTCGGAGACATCCGTGCGCGTGGGCAGGTTGGCCCAGGTGATTCCGTCCACGATGCCGGGAGGCGTTGAGCAGTGGCACGGTTGGGCCGACGCTGGGCAAGGCCAGTGGTGATCGCGTCCTCGATGCCGGAGGCGGCGCACCACCGCATCACCTCTTTGCCCGAGGTCTCCTGGAAATCGTTTCGCCTACTTGACTATTAGGAACGAATGACGCGCATCGTGCCCTGCGCAGGGCGCGCGCAGCTTCGGGCTTCGGTCGAAGCTTGACCACAACCCACAGCACTGGTAGGGCATCGCCTCAAAGGAGAGCACCTATGTCCTGTGGCGCCCGCATGAAGTTCTTCCTTTTCGTCGCGACGTTGGTCCAGTGCCTGGCATTCTCGGATATGGCACACGCCTTCCAGAGGACGTACAGCGTGGCTATCCGGGACACGACATTCTGGCGCCGCTCACTAACGGTCAATCCGCTCAACCTAAACACGTTCAGCACGGTCCAGACTGCGGGCAACGGAAACCTCATCCTCCTCGATCTCAACGGAGGTGCGCTCGAACACGGCGACTTGGTGACATTCTATGCAGCCATCGGCACCACAGCAGACCAAGGGCGGTTCTTGACGACCAACCACATCCATCAGGGTCCCGCCAGTGCCGAGTCGGTCTATGACTACAGCAATTCAATATGGCTCTTGGAGCGGACCGCGGGGCCCGGAACAGTGAGGCGAGGAGATCGCGTTCGCTTCGTCTCGTTTTCTGAAATGCGCGATGCGTCAGTCGCGTTTTCGAGTTACACAAACAGGTTTTCCCTTGTGAACTCGACGACGGCGACTGCGAGCGTCATGGTACACGAGGAAGCCCGCGGGGCCCTTCAGGCAGGTTTTTCGCGCGATTGGTTCCTCGACGACTTCGATTCCTCTGTCGACCCGGGCCCGACGGTGAGACTCAGCGCACCCTACTATCTCACCCGATGGATTGAAGCTGGCAACAGAGTCGACGTTGATTGGAAACGTGGCGTCATCAAGGGCTCTGCGGGCCCTGCGATGGACAACCACAATGCGATCGATTTCGGCTCTGGAAGGCCGGGCTTTCGCATGATGGAGCTCGGTGGAATCGAGCTGCTGGCGGCGGCGGGCGGGGTCGTCGTGGAATTGGTTGACGGCAATGAGGACCGCTGTCACGGCTCCGCAGGACCGAGCGTGTGTCCCGGCGGCGGCAATGCCTCGAACATCCTCAGTATCAAGCATTCCGATGGAACGGTCTCTCGCTACGTTCACAACATGAAGAACAGCCCTGTGGTCAAGCTGAACGAGGAAGTGAAGTGCGGGCAACCCCTTGCGCGAATTGGGAGCGCTGGCCCGTCATCCGCTCCCCATGTCCATTTCGAGCTTCGTCGCCCGGTGGATCCTCGCTTCTGGTCCATGCCTCAGTCGATTCCGCTGGATACCTGGGAGTTCGAGCGGCAGACGTACATTGTCGATCCGTTCACGCACAGGCTTTGGTGGGGAACGCACCCGGAGAGCGGTGACCTCACTCGGGAGGTTCCGAACTTGGTCTGTGTGCCTGAGGACCGAGCGTTTATGGCTCAGTTGGCGGAGAACGACGAGGTCGTCCTGATGTCGCGGCTCACAAAGGGGTACGAGTTCGATCCCTGTGTGACCGACAATGACTGCGGATCCGAAACGTTCTGCGGAAAGGACCTCACTGGCGGGCCTGCATGCCGCTTGAAGAGGCCACTTGGTTCGACGTGTTCCCGTGATGAACATTGCACGGTTGGTCTTGCCTGCTCAAACGGGCGGTGCTCAACGTGGCCATGCACAAACCAGTGCCCCGAGGTAAGGGGCTGCTACATGCAAAACGGATCCTGTGTAAGGCCTGTGCACTCGGCGATCGTCACCCCGGTTACGTGCGGGTCAACCACAAACTGTCCCAGCTCCCAGGGATGTTTCGTTGCGCCCTTTGGCTACGGGTGCATTCGTGTTGAGGTAAGTACTCGGGTCTCGACGGAATCGTGCGCCATGGAGTGCTTGCCATGAGAAGACACGTTGGCCTCGCGCTGTTGCTCATGACCTCGGCCTGCACCGGGATGTCTCAGGCCGACGCTGGTACCGATGGAGGTCAAGGCGACGCGGGCCCACAACCTCTCGCGTGCGAAGAGAACTTGGAAGGAACGTACCTTGTCTTTGGCACCACGACTCAGTCACCGCGTCCACAATCGCTTGGGACAGTTTCCGAATTGCCGGAAGGGTTCCATGAACTCATTTCAGTGGTGACACACTCTGTACCTGATGGGACGGAACCGGAGGTGTTGAAAGGAACCGCGACGATCACGTCGTCCCACGTCCGGTTGGCCTTCGAAGACGCTGATGGTGGGCGTCATCGTGTTTCCGTGGGAACGTGGAGTCCTTTCCAGACGGGAGTGGTAAGTGTCTTCTTCACTTGTCCCTCCGACCAAGTCCGCAACTACCTCGTGGGGCGATCTGATGCCGGTCATCTACTGTTGTCAGCTGAGAGTGATAATCGCGTGTATGAGTACGCGGCTCAGTAGGATTCTCGTCGCTGCGGGCTGGCTCGCGTGCGTCGGGTGTCCTCCACCGGGTAACCCCGCAACTGACGAGATCCCAAACAGTTGCGGCCGCGGTGCATCTTTCAGCAGTGGGCTCGGACCAGACGGCGGGACCTGCGGAACCGTGTGCCCCTCGGACCCGGAGGGCGGCGAGTTCGACCGTTGCTACTACGAGGGAAGGAATGACGCCGGCCACTCCTGGTACTGCAGCTTCTATTTCGCGGACTGCGCCGATTCTCTGAAGTTCCCCATCCAGCCAGATGCGGGACTACCTGATGCTGGCAACTGACGTCTCAAATCAGCCCACAGCGGCCGCGGGGAGAGAGCGTTCCAGGCGCTTCGCCGCCAGCGATTCCGTCCTCGTTGCCAGAAAGCGTTGAGCACTGCCTCGTCGCCGCTCGGATCAGCGCCCCAGGCGGGCGATGATTCCGTCATCGATGCCGGAAGGCGTTGGGTCCCCGGCCTACTCCGTGTTCACACCACCGGGGCCGGCGGCACCTGGCGGGCCACGAGCTGGCGGGTGAGCGTGAGCAGCTCGTCAACGTGGACCGGCTTGTTCAACATGGCGTCCGCGGTGCGCGCGATGGGCGGAACCTGCGAGTACGCGGTGACCACCACCACCGGGATGCCGGCCAGCAGCGCGTTGCTGTGGCACTGCTCCAGGAACTCCGCACCGCTCATGCCCGGCATCATCATGTCCAACAGGATCACCGAGGGGCGGGCCCCCCCCAGGACGAGTTGGAGCGCGCTGGCGCCGTCGGCGGCGCATTGCACGTCGTGGCCATCCAGGCGGAGCACGTCCGCCATGGACTCACGGATGTCAGCGTCGTCTTCAATCAGGAGGATCCTACCAACCATCACGACCTCGGGTTCTGGAATGCGCCTCAAGCAGGGGAGGCGGAGTGGGACAGGTACGCCGTGGCGTCGTCCTGTTTCTCGACGACCCGCCGGGGAAGGAACACGGTGAAGGTGGCGCCGGCGCCCGGCTGGCTGTCCAGCTCGATGCGGCCGCCATGCGCCTCGACGATCTTCTGTGAGATCCACAGCCCCAGCCCCAGCCCGCCGTAGTGCACCGACGAGACCGCGCGCTCGAACCGCTCGAAGATGCGCTGCTGGCTCTCCGGTGGCACCCCGATGCCGTGGTCCTGCACGCGGATGCGGGCCTGCACGTCATCAACGTCCAGCGTCACCAGGATGGGTTGGCCGCGCCCGTACTTGATGGCGTTGGAGATCAGGTTGGTGAACACCTGCTCCAGCCGGCCGGCATCCCAGTATCCGACGACGCCGGGCTGCACGTTGACGTGCATGGGCGTGCCGCCGCGCTCCGCCTCCTGCTGGTGACGCGCCACCACCTCGGTCAGCAGCGCGGAGAGGTCCACCGTGTCGCGCTGCAGCTCCAGGTAGCCGCGGGTGGCGCGGGCCACCTCCAGCAGGTCATTGGTGAGCCGCTCCAGGCGGCCAATCTGCCGCTCCATCAGCTGCAGGCGCGGCATCACCCGCTCCGGCACCAGCTGCTCGCGCACGCCCTGCTCCAGCGCCCGACGGAGGAGCTGCGTCTCCAGGCGCAGGGGCGTCAGCGGCGTCTTCAATTCATGCGCGGCCACCGCCAGGAAGGTGTCCCGCGTGCGCACGCCCTCCTCCGCCCGCTCCAGCAGCTCCGCCCGCTCCTCCGCGCGGCGTTTCTGGTCGTCGACGTCGGTGAAGGTGCCCAGCCAGCCGGTGATCCCCTGCTCCGCGCTCCGCTCCGGCAACGCGCGACACAGGTACCAGCGGTAGGACCCTTCCGCGCTGCGCAGGCGCGACTCCCGCTCGAACGGGGCACCGGAGCGCACGGATTCCTGCCAGCTCAAGCGGTGCGGGTCCACGTCGGCGGGATGCAAGGCGTGGGTCCAGCCCTCGCCCAGGGCCTGGCCGGGTGCGAGCCCGGTGGCCTCCAGCCAGCGACGGTTCACGTACTCCCAGGTGCCATCCGGCGTGGCCCGCCACACAATCTGCGGTACCGCTTCGGCCAGGTTACGGTAGCGTCGTTCCGCTTCGAAGCGGACACGCATCATCTCCAGCTCCCCCTGGCGCCGCTCCGCCTCCCGGAGCTGCTCCGCCTGCTCGGCAATCCGGCGTCGCTGGCGGAACAGCTGCACAAAGACGGACACCTTGGCGCGCAGCGCGTGCGGGTCCAGGGGCTTGAGCAGGTAGTCCACCGCGCCCATGGTGTAGCCGTGGAACACCTGTTCCATCTCGTAGACCGTGGCGGTGACGAAGATGATGGGAATCTCCCGGGACGCCTCCCGCTGCTTGATGAGCGCCGCCGTCTCGAAGCCATCCATCCCGGGCATGGCCACGTCCAGCAGGATCACCGCAAAGTCCTGGTGCAGGACCTGGCGCAGCGCCTCCTCGCCGCTGAGCGCGGGCACAATCCGGTAGTCCGGCTGGTCCAGGATGGCTTCGATGGCGCGCACGTTTGCCGGTCGGTCGTCCACGACGAGGATGTTGACGGGCCTGCCTTCCGTCTCAGCCATCAGGCCTCCAACTCCCCGAAGTGATGCGGGTGCGGATCCGACACCACCAGCGTGGGCGCGGGCGTCTTCCCGCCTGCACGCAAGTCCCAGGCGCGCTTTAGCGGTTGGCATCACGTCCGGCAGCACCCACCGCTCCGCCACGCTTGCGCCCGCGTTCCGCCGGAACCGGCCCGCCGCCGCCGCTAGGTTTGTGTGGTGGCGCGCCTCCGATCACGACGTGAATGGCTCCCCTGGGTGGTCCTGGTCCTGGGCCTGGCAACCACCACTGCGGGCGTGACCACGCTGCAGCGCGCGTTCCATGACCGCGACCGGCACCGCTTCGAGGTCCTGATGGTCGAGGCGGAGTCCGCCCTGGAGACCAGGCTGCAGGTCTACATCGCGGTGCTTCGCGGCGCGGCCGGCCTCTACCACGCTGTTGAGGAGGTCGACGCCGGGCAGTTCCACCGATACGTCACGCGCCTGCGCATCGACAGCTATTACCCTGGCATCCAGGGCATCGGGTTCACGCGGAGACTAACTCCAGATGAAGTCGCGTCGTTCGTGGCCAGACAGCGGGAGCAGCGGCCTTCGTTCCGGGTATGGCCCGAGGGCGTCCGCGACGAGTACCACACGATTGAATTCCTTGAGCCCGAAGACGCGCGCAATCTCGCCGCGGTTGGCTACGACATGTTCACGCACCCGGTACGTCGTGAGGCGATGGAGAGCGCCCGGGACCACGCGCGGCCCCAGCTGTCCGGAAAGGTGACGCTGGTCCAGGAGATTGAGGGCCGGAAACAGGCGGGGTTCCTCATCTACGTGCCCGTGTATCGGGGAGGCGGCATACCCGCGACGGTGGAGGAGCGGCGCGCACAGCTGATGGGCTTTTCCTACGCGCCGTTCCGCGCGGAGGACTTCGTGCGGGGGAGCTTTTCCGGCGGACGCTCGCCGTTGCCGTTCGAGGTCTATGACGGGCCATCCGCGGACCCCGCGGCGCTGCTGTCCGAGCCCCTGGCACCGGGCTGGAAGACAACCTTCGAGGCGACGCGCCAGGTGCAGATTGCCCAGCACACCTGGACCATCCGATTCCGCGCGCCTGCCGGATTCTCGACGACACCGCGCAGCGTCCCGGCCTCCGGTTTTGTCGGCACCGTGGCCAGCGTGCTCCTCTTCTTCCTCACCCACCGTCAGACGCGGGCGCGCGCGCAGGCGGAGAGAGCGCTGCAGGCCAGGCGGATGGCGGAGGAGCGGGAGCGTGCGGAGCGCGTTCGCACCGAGGAGGCGGTGAAGCTGAGAGACCGCCTGCTGGCCATTGTCACGCATGACCTGCGCAACCCGCTGGGCGCGGTGACGTTGGGAATCTCGCTGCTGCGACGACGTGGAGCGCTGGCCCCGCCGGACGCACGCATCCTGGAGCGGATGGGCAACAGCGTCCAACGCATGACGGAGATGGTGTCCCAGCTCATGGACTACGCGCGGCTCCAGCAGGGCGTTCCCCTGCCGCTGGCAAGACGCCACGTGGACGTGTGCGACCCGCTGGAGAACGTGGTGGAGGAGCTCCGACTGGCGCATCCCGGACGGGAGATCCAGTTCGAGGCGCCCTGCCCCATCACCGTGGACGCCGACCCGGAGCGGCTGGGCCAGGCTCTCTCCAACCTCGTCGCCAACGCGCTGAAGTACAGCACCGGGACCGTGTCCGTCCGGGTGGGCGCCAGCGCGGACGTGGTGACGCTGGAGGTCCACAATCCCGGTCCGCCGATTCCCAAGGAGGCGCAGGCTTGCCTCTTCGAGCCGTTCCGTCGTGGCACGGGCCCCCAGGAGTCCGGCAGCGGGCTCGGGCTGGGCCTCTACATCGTCCGCGAGATCGCGCGTGCCCACGGCGGGAGCGTCACGGTCCAGTCACCCGACCGGGATGGCACCACCTTCGTTGTCACCTTGCCGCGGAGGCCCCCATGGGAGCGTCCTCCGTGACACCCGCTGCCTGCTCTGCGCCAAGCTGATTCTGCTCCCCGCCTCCAGGGGCTCCGTCGTCTTTGCAGAGCCGCACCGACGAAAGCGCACTCAACGTCGGCGCAGGCGCTTCAGCAGCTGACTCTCGTTGATGACCTCCACGCCCAGGGACCGGGCCTTGTCCAGCTTGGTGCCGGGATTCTCGCCTGCCACCACGAAGTCGGTCCGTGAGGAGACACTGGTGGTCACCCGTCCGCCCGCCTTCTCCACTGCGCGCTCGGCCTCGTCGCGGCTCAGGGCCGAAAGCCCGCCGGTCAACACCACGGTCTTGCCCGCCAACGGGCCGGTGCCACGTCGCGGGCGCGCTCTCTCCTCCACGCGCACGCCCGCATGCTTGAGCTTGGCGACGAGCCGACGGTTTTCCGACGTGTGGAACCATTCGTACACGCTGCGCGCGATCTCAGACCCGATGCCCTGTACCGTTGCCAGGTCGTCGAGCTTGGCGGCCGCGAGCGCATCAAGCGAGGGGAACGCGTCGGCCAGCACCTTGGCCACGTGCGGCCCGACGTGACGGATGTTCAACCCCACCAGCAGGCGCCACAACTCGCGGTCGCGGGAGCTTGCGATGGCCTCGAGAAGATTGCTGATCGACTTCTCTCCGAATCCCGGCAGCGTCGCGAGCTGTTCGGCGGCGAGTTGGTACAGGTCACCGGGGTCGGAGACCCAGCCCCGCTCGAGGAGCTCCGCGGCGGTCTTCTCGCCGAGGTGTGGGATGTCCATGGCGTCGGTGGAGCCAAAGTGGATGAGCCACTCCAGGCCCTGCGACACGCACTTGCCACGGTTGGGACAACGCCAGTCCGCCTGCCCCTCCGGCCGCACCAGGGTGGCGCCGCAGGATGGACAGTGCCTGGGAAAGTGCCAGGGGCGTGTTCGGGCCTTCCGCCGCGACAGCACCGGCCCGACGATGTCCGGGATCACCTCGCCCGCCCGTCGGACGATGACGGTGTCACCCTCGCGCACGTCGCGGCGACGGATCTCATCCTCGTTGTGCAGCGTGGCGTAACCCACCGTGACACCGCCCACCTGGACCGGGTCCAGCACCGCGAATGGCGTCACCTTCCCCGTGCGCCCGGTGTGCACCTCGATCTTCCGGCAGATGGTGGTGCGCTCCTCCGGAGGAAACTTGAACGCAAGCGCCCACCGGGGTGCGCGGCCGGTAGCGCCCAGTTCCTCCTGCAGCGCAATCTGGTCCACCTTCACCACCACGCCGTCGATGGCGTAGTCGACCTGGTGCCGCTCCTCCTGCCAGCGACGGCAGAAGTCGAACACCTCCTCGAGGGTTTGCATGGCTCCGGTGGCGGGATTGATCGGCAGCTCGCACTGCCGCAGGTACTCCAGCACCTCGGAGTGTCGACGGAAGCGCTGCCCTTCCACGTACCCCACGCCGTAACACCACAGGCGCAGCGGGCGCGACGCGGTGATGGCCGGGTCCTTCTGACGCAGGCTGCCCGCCGCGGCATTGCGCGGGTTGGCAAACAGCCGCTGCCCCTGCTCTGCCAGCTTTTCGTTGAGTCGCTCAAACTGCGGGATCGGCAGATACACCTCCCCGCGCACCTCGAGGGTGTCGGGCAGGTTCTTTCCCTTCAGTCGCGCCGGGACCGCGCGGATGGTGCGGATGTTGGCCGTCACGTCCTCGCCCAGGGTGCCATCACCCCGGGTGGCGCCGCGCACATAGCGACCCTTCTCGTAGGTGAGCGCCACCGCGACACCGTCGATCTTGAGCTCACACACGAAGTCCGCCCGCTGCCCGGTCAGCTTCTCCACACGCTTGCCCCAGGCGCTCAGCTCATCCCACGAGAACGCATTGTCCAGGGACAACATGGGAGCGCGGTGCCGCACCGGCGCAAACAGCTGGGTTGGCACTCCGCCCACGCGCTGCGTCGGGCTGTCGGGCGTCACCAGCTCGGGAAAGCCCTCCTCCAGCTCCCGCAGCTCCCGCATGAGCTTGTCGTATTGGGCGTCCGAGATCTCCGGGCGGTCCAGCACGTAGTAGAGATAGTCATGGTGGCGGATGAGGTCGCGCAGCTCATCCATGCGCAACCTGGCATCCGCACGACGTCGCTCGGCGCTCTTCTTCCGGGGTTGATGGGTGTCCGCGGCTTCCACGAAGTCCTCCCGAAATCACTCGAAGCTGCACACCCCGCCCTCGCATCCGCGCGCTTCGAGTTCGTGCTCGTGATCCAGCACGCCTTCCAGCGGCCGCAGCCGGGAGACCTGCTCCACATACTGCTCACGCGTCATCTCCTCGTAGGGCGGCTGCTCGTAGCCGTGGCCGCGCGCGGGGAGGAACACCATGGCCTTGAGCCGGTCCTCGTAGGCGGAGAGGACCCGCTGCAGCTCACCCCCCTCCCGCTCGGGGTCGAATTCCGCGGTGCAGCTCACCTGGTTGTCCGACCAGTACCGCTGCATCTGGGCCGCGAGGTCGACCTTCTCCCACAGCGGGACGTCCGCTTTGCGCCGGTCCAGGTTGGCGCTGTGGACCGGGAATGAAATGACCATGGTCTGCGGGGCGTACCGGTCGGGCTCCACGGGGTAGCCGGCACGCGCGCACATCTCGACGAGGGGATGCGCCTGGGCGATGCGAACCCGCCGCACGTAGTAGGGCGCGTGATCCCAGTGCACGCCCGGTGTGGCGCCCGCCAGCAGGCTCACGGTGCCGGAGGGTTTCACCGTGGTGGTCTTGATGGAGCGGGGAACGCACAACCAATCCGAGTAGGCGCGGTCCAGCTCCTGGATGTGGCGATAGCCTTCTTCGCACCATCCCAAGAACGCACGGTAGCCGTGCCGGTTGATGGCCTGCACAATCCCCGTCATCGAGCAACCGATGCGGCGATTGCGTGCCATGACGACGTTCGTGCGCGCGTCCGGCGTGGGCACCAGCGTCACGACCTTGGCGTACTGGTACGCCACCGTGAGCGTGCGCTTGTAGTCCTCCACGCTCTCGTGCCGCGCGGGGTAGGTCTCCACCAACGTGCACAGCTCGCGGTCCCACAGGGTCTGCTCCACACAGGGATTGCTTCCCTCCGCGTTGGCGTCGAGCCAGTTCGGCGGGTCCTTCATCCTGCCGTAGGCTTGTGCGTTCTCGAGCCAGAAGAAGCCGGGCTCACCGTTGTCCACGGTGCGGCGCGCCATGTCCCGATAGTCCGTCCCCGCACGCACGACCACGGAGTTGTTGGAGACCCAGCGCCACGCCGTCAGCTTCTCCCGGTCCTGCTTGAGGTCCAGGAACTGCGGGTCGTCGGCGCCGCCCAGGGCCAGCTGCGCGGAACGCCGGGAGCCGCCCGCCGCCACGCAACGGCCAATGACATTCATGGTGTCGACGATGAGCGCGGCATCCACGGGCCGCTGACGGTACCCGTCATGGAGCTGCTCCAGGCTCTCGAGCATCTTCCGGAGCGGTTCGGGCCCGCTGGCCACACCGCCGAAGCCCCGCAGCGGCGTCCCCGCCGGTCTGATCTGGGAGTAGTCCCAGCGCGCAGGCAGCGTGCCCTTTCCCACGTAGGCATTCAGGAGCCTCGCGGTCGCCTCGCACCAGCCCTCCCGGCTATCACCAATGGTGTGGGGTTCCGGGCCACGGACGGGAGCAACAACGGTGACGGTTCCCTTGCCCCGAACATCAAACCCCACGCCCACCCCCAACATGGACATGGCCAGCATCCACACAAAGGGCTCCGCATAGGCGTCGACGATGTTGCGCGTGGAAACGAAGCCGCAGTTGTTCAGCGCGGCGGCCCCCCGCTCGTAGACGAAGCGCGTGCCCATGATCCACAGGCCGCGTCCGGGCGGCGTCCACTTGAATGACCATAGCCGGTCATAGGCGTCCTCCGCGAAGGCGCGGGCCTTGTGCGCGTCCCAACGCAGCCCGTGCTGCAGGCAGTGGACCCGCTGGATGGTGAACATTCCTTCGATCACCCGACGACACGTCTGCCACCACTGCTCGCCGTCCCGGCTGTAGGTCCGCCGGTACGTCACCCAGGACAGCGCGCCGAAACCCCACTCGACCGGACGCTGGCGGTAGCGCTCGAGGAAGGTGGGATCGAGGACGAAGGGCCCGTGGCGTTCAACGTCGAGGAACATCGCGCTGGCGCTCCTTCCCTTGGATGGAGCATTGTTGGTGTCGCGCTGCGCCCCTGGTTCTACCGGCCATGGCTCCCTGGGCATGCCCCGGGCTGACGGGCTGCGCACCGCGCTGGCCGGTGTCCGCGTCCACGGTTTGGGGTCGGTCAACAGTGGGGGACGTGATGGTGGGATGCTGGACGACGTTGAGGACCAGATTCGCCATCTTGTCCTGAGCCCTCGCACCTCCTCCGTGCCCACCCCGAAACCATGACGATGGTTTTCCTCAGCGTCGCGAAGTCCCGCGAAGCGTGTGAGAGAGTGACTCAAGCGGACCACAACCTGGAGTGCGGCGGGCCCTCGCCGCCCTGGCCAGCGCCGAGCGCGTTCTCAACGGGTGGAACGGGCCTTGACTGGGTCGACCACGGGGGCGTCGACGTCTCCGTGAGCGTCGACCGTTGACGAGAGAGCCACCCGCTCGGCGCTGGCCAGGGCGGCGAGGGCTCGCCGCACTCCAGGTTGTGGTCCGCTTGAGGCGGTCACAAACCCCATGGGCAATTGTCCTGGCGCAGCCTCCTCACACCATCACGCAGGAGCGGATGCGTCCGGCCCTGCCTGCTCCAGGCCCGCGCGGATGCGTCCCCGCGCCTCGTCGCGCAGGCGCACCATCTCGGGCCATCCCGCGCCCGAGACGGGCAGGGGCGCGCCGACTTCCACCGTGATGCTGGCTGGGCGCGGACACCAGCTCCCCAGCGGCAGCGCGCGCTCGGTTCCACGGATCCAGATCGGCCCCACGGGCCTGCGGGCATCCACCGCAACCCGGAACGCGCCGAGCTGGAACGGCAGGAGCTCGTCGCCTGGTCCGCGTCGCCCCTCCGGGAAGAGGAGCACCGACGAGCCCGCTGCGAGCGCACCGGTAGCTTGAGCCACGGTCTCCAGCCGGGACCGCGGGTCGGCACTGACCACCAGGTGACCTGCCCGTCGGATGGACGCGCCGACCACCGGCCACCGCGCGACCTCGCCCCGGGCCACGGCACGCAGGTCCAGCGGCAGCACCGCCAGCAGCACCAGCGCATCCAGGTAGCTGACATGGTTGGCCACGAGCACCAGCGGTCCGCCTCCGCGGAGGTGCTCCAGTCCGGTGACGCGGATGGGGCATCCGGCGAGCGCAAGGAGAAGGCGGCACCACCGCCGCACGAGGTGGTCGGCGCGTGGCCCCGCGGGCGTCACCAGCAGGAGCCCGCGCAACAACGGCAACAGCAGCAGCAGGAGGATGCCCGCGTAGGCCGCATAGGCCAGCCCTAATGACCGACGAAGGAAGCGCCTGGCCCACGCCCGAAGAGCGTGCTCAACCACGCGCAGCACCTGCACCCGCACCGGACGCCGGGGACGGGTCAGGTCGCCCGCGGTGTACATCTCCTGCGCAGCGCGCCGACGGAGCTTGCCGCTGGAGGTCTTCGGGATCGTGCGGGGCGGAACCAGCACCACGACGTCGGGTGGCACGCCCACCTGCCGCAGCACCTGCTGGACCGCGGAGTCCCGCAGGCGCTGCCGCTGCGCCGCGGACGGCTCGGATGTCTCCGCCACCACCACGAAACGCTCCGTGCCCAGTGCCGGGTCGACCACGCCGAAGGCCGCAACACAGCCCTTGCGGATGCCCGGGATCCCGCCCACCACCTCCTCGACCTCCTGCGGATGGAGGTTCCGCCCGGCCTTGATGATCAGGTCCTTGCGCCGGCCGGTGACATAGAGCTCCCCGTCGGCCAGGTAGCCGAGGTCGCCGGAGTCCATCCATCCGTCGTGGAAAGCGGCGTGCGTTGCTTCCGGGTTGCGGTGGTAGCCCTGCGTGACCGACGGACCGCGGAACTGGATGCAGCCCTCCCGCCGCTCGGCCAGCGGCACGTCGCGCTCATCCACCACGCGGACCTGGTGGCCGGGGAGGGCCGTGCCACAAGAGACGAAACGCTGCGCACGGACATCTCCCGTCCTGCTCGGCAACGCGTGGCCGTGGCGCTGGAGCTGCTCACGGTCCACCTCGTCAACGCGGGGTCCGCGGTCCAACGGCGGAAACGTCAGCGCCACGGAGCACTCCGCCAACCCGTAGACGGGGAACATGGCACGCGCGCGGAAACCATACGGAGTGAAGCGACGCGTGAACCGCTCCAGGGTCTCCGGCAACACCGCTTCCGAGCCGTTGAGCGCCACGCGCCAGCTCCCCAGGTCCAATCCCGTCAGCTCCTCGTCGGCGATCTTGCGCGCGCAGAGATCGAACGCGAAGTTGGGCGCCGCGGAGAGCGTCCCGTGGTGGGCGTGGATCACCCGCAGCCAGCTCACCGGACGTGCCAGGAACGTCAAGGGCGATAGCAGCACGAGCGGAATTCCGAAGTACAGCGAAGTCAACCAGCTCCCGATGAGCCCCATGTCGTGGTAGAGCGGCAGCCAACTCACCGCGACGTCGTCAGGACGGATGTCCAGGCCCGCTCCGATGGCGCGGATGTTGGTGATCAGGTTGGCGTGGGTCAGCAGGACGCCCTTGGGGTTGCCGGTGCTGCCGGAGGTGTACTGGATGAGCGCGGGATCGTGGGGCTGACGCACAACGGGAAGGACCCGGGCGCCGCGCGTACGCAGACTCTCGGCGGTGGTCACCTCCGCCAGGTGCGGGAGCTGGAGTCGGAGCCAACGCGCCACGCGCTCCGCTTCCGGAAAGGTCACCAGGCAGCGCGCCTGCGCGTTGCGCAGGATCAGGACCTGTCGCCGCACGTAATCTTCGACCTGGTCCGCGCGGAATGGCGGATAGATGGGCACCGGCACGCCGCCAACCAGCAGCGCACCGAGGAACGCCGGGAAGAACGCCGCCTCCGTGCGCAGCATCAGGCCCACGGTCTGACCCGGCTGGACACCCGAGGCCTGGAGGCCCCCGGCCAGCTCCGTCGTGGCAGCCCACAGCTCACCGTAGGACATGGGAGCTGGTTTGCCGTCCGCTCCGCACAGCAGCAGGTGTGGCTGCTCGGGATGCGCCTGGGCGTGCCAGCTCAGAACCTCCACCAGCGTCGACACCGGGTCGGGTGGTGCCGCTGCAACCGCCGGGGCCGCCCACGGCACGGGGGTGGGCGCCGGCGTCGTCGGGTGGGCGGCCTCCACGGCGCGCGCGAGGTCCTGCAGCGTGCGAGCAGTGGCCACGGCGTCCTCGGAGAGCGCCACGTGGAATGCCTGCTCCAGTCTCAGCAGCAGCTCCACCCGCTCGAGGCTGCCCAGCCCGAGGTCGGCCTCCAGCGCATCCCCCGGCCCGAGGTGAAGCGCAGCCCGGGGTCCGCGAAGCTCGCTCACCAGGCCCCGCGCCACGTCGAGGACGCCCGCCTGCGCATGGATCTCCAAGGCCCACTCCGCGCTGACCTTCCCACGGGAGTTAGGCTTCGAGCCCCAACCTGTCAGCTTCTTCCGTGGAAGGCGTGCCCCGATGTCGCGGCAGTTCCCCGCGCCATGCATGCGCCGGGGTGCCGCGGACATCCTTCGTCACGCCTTGTCGTCCAGAACCGCGGCGTCTTCGCCCCGCTACGCGACAGGAGCGGGGGACCTCCTGCGCCACGCCGTGAGGGCCAACGCAAGGCCGAGCATGGACATCCCACGCACTGACCGCGCGCTCCCCGGAAGAGTTAGCCTTCCATGGCGGCCGCGCTTGATTCGCCCTCGAGGGAACGGAACGTACTCTCAGGAGCCCGCAATGGCGCACCCAGATTCCGGGATTCCCGGCGCCGCCATCGGCCTGACCCCGCGCCATGGCGGGCTTGCCGCGCTCTCCCTCGCCGCGCTCGGCATCGTCTTTGGCGACATAGGCACCAGCCCGCTGTATGCCATCCGTGAGTGCTTCCACGGCGCACACTCGGTGCATGCCACCACGCTGAATGTCCTCGGCGTGCTCTCGCTGATCGTCTGGTCGCTGGTGCTGGTGGTCAGCGTGAAGTACCTGGCCTACGTGCTGCGCGCCGACCATCACGGGGAGGGCGGCATCCTGGCCTTGACCGCGCTGGCGGTGCCCAGCCGCGAGAAGCAGCCGGACCGGTGGGGAAAGCCGCTGGTCCTCGTGGGACTGTTCGGTGCGGCGCTCCTCTACGGCGACGGCATGATCACCCCCGCCATCTCGGTGCTCAGCGCCGTGGAGGGTTTGGAGGTCATTGCGCCCTCGTTGCGCCCCTTCGTGCTGCCGGTGACCGTGGCGGTGCTGGTGGGCCTCTTCTGGCTGCAGCGCCATGGCACCCGGGCCGTGGGCGCGGTGTTCGGCCCCATCACCGCCATCTGGTTCCTCGCCCTGGCCACCATCGGCGTCTACCAGATCCTCCAGGAGCCCAGGGTGCTGGTGGCGCTCAATCCCATCTGGGCGGTGCGCTTCTTCGTCGACAACGGGCGGGCGGGGTTCGTGGTGCTGGGCGCGGTGTTCCTGGTGGTCACCGGCGCGGAGGCCATCTACGCGGACCTGGGGCACTTCGGCACCCGTCCCATCCGGATTGCCTGGTTCTTCCTGGTCCTGCCCGCGTTGCTGCTCAACTACTTCGGCCAGGGCGCGCTGGCCGTCCGTGACCCCTCCGCCGTCGAGAACCTCTTCTTCCGCAGCGCGCCGTCGTGGTCGCTGGTCCCGCTCGTGGTGCTTTCCACCTGCGCCACCGTGATCGCCTCCCAGGCGGTGATCTCCGGCGCCTTCTCGTTGTCCCGTCAGGCGGTGATGATGGGCTACCTGCCGCGCCTGAAGATCGAGCACACCTCGTCACGGGAGGTTGGCCAGATCTACATGCCCGCGGTGAACTGGGCGCTGATGCTCGCCACGGTGGGCATGGTGCTGGCCTTCCAGAGCTCAAGCGCGCTCGCCGCCGCCTACGGCATCGCCGTGACGTCGACGATGAGCATCACCACGGTCCTGGCGTACCGGGTGGTGCACCGGCGCTGGGGATGGCCGTTCGCGCTCGCCACCTTGGTGACGGCGGTATTCCTCGTCGCCGACCTCGCCTTCTTCGGCGCGAATCTCTTCAAGATCGCCGAGGGCGGGTGGGTCCCGCTGCTGCTGGCGGCGGTGGTGCTGACGCTCATGACCACGTGGAAGACGGGCCGGACGCTGTTGGCCCGGCGGATCTCGGAACGGACCACGCCGCTGTGGAGGTTCATGGATGAGGTGCGCGCCGAGCACCGGGAGCTCTTCCTCTCGCGGGTGCCGGGGACGGCCATCTACATGAGCAGCACGCCGGACGTGGTACCGCTGGCGCTGGCCTACACCACGCGGCACCTCCGGGTCCTGCATGACCGCGTGGTGATCCTCACCATCCGCACCGACGACACGCCCCACGTGGAGCTGGCGGAGCGCGCGTGGGTGGAGCCGCTGGGTCGGGGCGTGTGGCGCGTCACCGGCGTCTACGGGTTCATGGAGGATCCCGACGTGCCGGAGCTGCTGCGCCACGTGGCCTCCCTCTACCCGGAGCTGCAGATCGACCTCGGCCGCGCAACCTTCTTCCTGGGCCATGAGACCATCCTGGCCTCGGAGCTGCCGGGGATGGCCAAGTGGCGGGAGCACGTGTTCGCCCTCATGGCACGGAACGCCACCCGGGCCACGCGCTTCTTCGGGCTGCCCGCGGAGCGTGTGGTGGAGGTGGGGGCGTATATCGAGATTTAGCGTGGGATCGCCGTTGCTAACGCACCCGTTCATTGACGATCGCCCGGAGGTGTTGCGCATCAAAGGGCTTCTCCAGCCGCTGATTCGCAACCTGGTCCAGGAAGGTCCGCGCGCGGGGGGTAAACGCTCCCCCGGTCAGGAAGATCATCCGTCCCGCCTGCTCCGGTGCTGCCCTCAGGAACTCCGCGTGCAAGTCCATCCCCGTCACCTCCGGCATCATCAGGTCGCACAGGATGACGTCAAAGCGCTCTCCCTTCGTAATGAGCTCCAGGGCGTCGCGAGCGCCCAGGGTGACTCTCACGTCGTGTTCAGGGGACAGCGTGCGCCGGATGGTGTGGCCCATCATGGGCTCGTCATCAATGATGAGAACTCGGCCCCTCCGGATGGCTCTGAGCGGTTTCGCGGGAGCCGGCACCCCCTCGCTCAACGCCGTGGCAACCGGCAGCGCAACGGTGAAGGTGGTACCGTGCCCCATGTGGCTCTCGACGGAGATTTCACCGCCAAACCCCGTGACAATCCGCTGGCAGATGGACAGCCCAAGCCCCGTCCCCAGGCTCGCCGGCTTCGTCGTGTAGAAGGGGGTGAACAGGTGGCGCAGCGCCTCCGGCGGGATACCAGCCCCCGAGTCGGTGACCTGGACAAGGACCCGACCTGCTCCATCCTGGCGCGTCGTGACCACAATCCTGTTCGTGTCCGCGTGCCCCTCGCCAATGGCCTGGGCCGCGTTGATGATCAGGTTCAGGAACACCTGACCAAGACGGGAATCGTTCGCGTCGACGGGAGGAACATCGCCGTACGCTCGCACCAGCCGCGCGCGGTGACGGATCTCATTCCACGCCATGCGGATGGTGGACTCCATCACACGGTGCACGTCGACCGGACCGCGCTTGTCCTCCTCCGCCCGTGAGAAGATCCTCAGGTCCCTGACGATCTCGCGGACCCGCTCCGCGGCGTCGCGAGCATCGCGAAGCTCGTCCGTGAGCTCACCCAGGCTACCAATTCGGGCCGCGAGACCATGTGCGTCGCCGATCGCCAGGTCCAGGTTCGCGATCACGGAGGCCAGGGGATTGTTGATTTCGTGGGCGACGCCGGCGGCAAGCGTCCCCACGGATGCCATGCGGTCGGAGACCATGAGGTGAGACTGGAGCCTCTTCTGCTCGGTGAGCTCGCGACCCACGCCCACCAGACCCATCACCTGGCCAGTCTCATCGCGAAGCGGCGAGAGGGCGGTCTGGAAGTGACGGACCTCCTCGTTCGCGCCGTCGCTCCATTCGTACACGACGCGTTCACCCCGCAGCGCCCGCTCATTGGCAGCTTCATGAACAACGGCGGCCTCACCGCCCAGCAGCTCCCGCGCGCTCCTGCCCAGGTACTGCTCACGACTGTGCCCCTCCTTTGCCAACCAGCGGCCAAACACGCCCGTGTAGCGTTGCTCGCGGTCCAGCGTGAAGATCATGTCATCCATGGACTCGACCAGCGTCCGGAAGTTGGCTTCGCTCGTTTTCGCCCGGTGCTCCAGCTGGCGTGCATAGTCCTCAAGCTTCGCCTTCGCCGCGGCCAGCTCGCGTTGGCTCGACTGGAGCTCACGGTTCGTGCGCACCGTGTCTTCAAACGTGGACACCAGCAGGTCGAGGATCTGCTCCTTGTCCGACCCGATGATGAACTTGCGCCCCATGAACAGGACTTCAACGCCAACCTTGAGCTTCCCCGCCACGCGGAGCCGTTTGTTCTCCACGATCGTACGGATTCGCCCGACGAGGTTCCGCGGTTCACAGGGCTTGGTCAGGAAGTTGTCGGCGCCGGACTCCAGTCCCTGGATGATGTCCATGGGATCCGACAACGTCGTCAACAGGAGCACCGGCAGGTCCTTGTACCGGGGATCCGACTTCAGCTCCCGGCAAAGCTCGTAGCCCGTGCGTCCCGGCATGACGATGTCCGAGACCACCACGTCAAACAACCCATCCTGCAGCCGCTCGACCGCGCTCTCGGCGCTGTTCGCGGTTTGAACCTGGAATCCCTCGGACTCCAGGATCAATCTCAGCTCCTCGGCCTGCGTGGCGCTGTCCTCGACAACGAGAATGCGTGTCATGTGGCTCTACCCCCGCGCGAGGACGGTGGCGCGAACGGGACGGCGGTTCCATGCCGCACGGCCTCCCGAACCACGGGTCGCCCGCCCTGGCGTGTTGTGATGCAGCGTGCAAGGCGCCTGACGTGAAACGCCGGAACCGTGGTGTCGCCGCGCTGCGGATGAAGACGTGAGAGGGATTTCCTGCCCGTGGGAACCTTTCGCGCGCCGTGCGAATCCACCACGCGCGGAAGGGCGACGCCCACGGGCCCCCGGGCACCCGGGTGAGCGGCGTCAGGACGTGGGCGCATCATGCGTGTGGCCCTCCCCTTCCCACCAACTCCAGGAGACGGAAAGCGATTGCCCCGAGAGGAAGGACCACGTCCACGACGCCCGCGGCCGCCGCGGCCCCAGGCATGCCGAAGACGACCGAGGTCTCCTCGTCCTGTGCCAGGACGCGCCCGCCACCGGCATGCACCGCGCGGAGACCTTCGATGCCGTCGTTGCCCATCCCGGTGAGGATGACCGCCACCGCGGAAGGGCCGAAAGCCCGGGCAACAGATGCAAAGAGGTAACTCGCCGACGGACGAAACCCTCCGACCGACGCCGCACGCGAGACGGTGATGGAAACCCGATCCGGCGACACACCCAGGTGGGCGTCGTCGGGCGCCAGGTACACGGTCCGCGGCTGCAGCGGCTCACCGTCCTCACCAATCTTCACCTTGAGAGCCCCCGCTGCGTTCAACCATGCGGCGAATCCATCCATGAATCCCCGGGCGATGTGCTGCACCGCGAGCAGCGGCACGGGGAAGTCTCCGGGCAGCTCCGAGATGATGCGCGCCAACGCGGCGGGGCCGCCGGTCGACGCCCCCACGGCGACAACCTGCGGTCGCGCACCGGCGGGAACCGGGCTTGGAGCGGAGGCGCTGGCGCGGTGCCGGGGCCAGCGGCGCACCACCTTGACCTGCGACATCAACTTCACGGTCTCAAGGAAGTGCTTCGCCTGCTCCTCGAACGCCGGCGATCCCGGTCCCGAGGGTGTCGGGAGCAGCGCCAGTGCGCCGGCGCGCAAGGCGTGCATGGAGACCTCCACGTCGCGGACGTCGATGCTCGCCGACACGATGACGATCGGCGTGGGCGCCTCGACCATGATTTGCCGCGTGGCCTCGAAGCCGTCGAGGAGCGGCATGCGGATGTCCATGGTGACAACGTCGGGTCGAAGCTTCCGGGTCATCTCCAATGCTTCAACACCGTTGGCCGCCTCACCCACAACGTCAACCTGCGGGTCGGAGCGCAGGACGGCCACGAGCAGTTCGCGGGTGGTGAGCGAGTCCTCGGCAACAAGGGTTCGAATCATCCTTCCCTCTCACAACAGGCTGGTGATGACCTCGATGAGCTGCTTCTGGTCGAAGGTGCTCTTGAGCAGATAGGCGTCGGCGCCCACCTCAAGACCGCGTGCCTTGCCGCGCTCGGTCTCCAGTGCGGTGACCAGGATGACCGGCAACTTCCGGAAACGCTTGGAGGAGCGAATGGCTTCCGTCAGCGCGAAGCCGTCCATGTGGGGCATCTCCACGTCCGCCACGACGAGATCCGCGCCGCGCTCCTGCAGCAACCGCCAGGCCTCCGCACCGTCGGCGGCCGTCAGCACTTCATAACCGGCGGCTTCAAGAATGCTCTTCTCCAGGCTGCGGGTTGTCACGGAGTCATCCACCACGAGCAGGCGCAACTTCGCGGCGGGCCTCTCGTCCGGCTTCAAGCCGATGGACCGTGCAGGCGCGCGCTGGAGGGCCGTCTGGACCAGCTCGGCTGCGGCAATGATGAGTGAGAGCTGCCCCGTGGGAAGGACCGTGGCTCCGCTGAAGTGACGGACCCGACGCAGCCGCCGTCCGAGGTTCTTGACTACCACGTCCTGCTCCGCAAGGAGGTCATCCACCGCGAGCGCCACTTCGTGCTTGCCCTCCGCCACAACGACGAGCGGAACCCTTCCCCCCGCTCCCAGCCGTGCATTCGAGCCGAGCCCCAGCGTCTCCCCCAGCGACGCAATCGGAATCGGCGCGGCTCCGGTCAGCAGCACCTCCCGGCCCTCCACGGAACCGAGGTCGCCGAGCCCGGCGCGCACAATCCGTCGCACCTGGGCGCTGGGAAGCGCGAACGTCCGCCCGGCGCACTGGACGAGGAGCACACGCAGCGTGGTCAGCGTCAGCGGGAGTGTGAGGAGGAAGCGGGTGCCGCGGCCGGGCTGGAATGACAGGTCCACGCCGCCATGCAACGCCTGGATCTGGTGGCCCACCACGTCCAGGCCAATGCCCCTTCCCGAGAGCTCCGTGATCAGCCGTGAGGTCGAGAACCCGGCCAGGAAGATCAGCCGCACCACATCCCTGTCGTCGTCGGGGACCGGGAGGTTCCGCTTCCTCGCCTGTTCGCGGATGGCATCCACGTCAATGCCACGACCATCGTCGTCGACAACGACTTGCACGCCCGTGCCCTTGAGGACGGCGGCAACCCGGATGCAACCGTGTGCGGGCTTGCCCCGCGCGATCCGCTCGGCCGGCGTCTCGATGCCATGGTCCACGGCATTGCGAACCAGGTGGAGCAGCGGGTCCCGGAGGCCTGCCAGGATGGCGCGGTCCAGCTCCACGTCCGCCCCTTCCACAACGAGGTCAATCTCCTTGCCCGCGGCCTTCGCCAGGTCACGGACCGCGCGCTCCAGCCCCTCACACGCCTCGCCAAAGGGCAGCATCCGGACACGCCGCACCTCGTCTTCAAGCAGGGACGCCGCCTGCTCGAGCACGCGATGGTCCGACGCCAACCCGTGCGCGAGGCGATCCAGATCGCGTTCCAGTTTCCTCAGACCGTCCCTGGTGCGCCCCACCGCCACCGTGGTGCGGCGCGTGAACGGTCGCAGCCTCTCCGGCCGGGCGTGCCTGGTCTCACCGTGGTTGGGGCTCACGAATCTACGCAGGGGCTTCTCGACGCGCTGCCATTCACCCAGACACTGGCTCAAGGTCTCCCGCAACCCTGCAACAGCGCTGACCCATCTCTCGGCTCGTCGACGCGCCACCAGGAGCTCGCCGCTGCGGGACACCAGCGCGTCCAGCTTCACCGCCGCGAGCCTCACCACGCCCTCTCCCTCCTGTTGCACCGGGGCAACCCTGGCGGGCGCGGGTGATGACGACGGCGGCGGCGCGGCCAGATGACCGGCGTCTTCCATCCGCGTCAGGATCATCGCCAACGGCCCGCCCCGGAGCTCCTCACCGGCCCGCATGCGACGCCCGGCGTCAGACAGGGCGTCCACCGTGGCCAGCAGCTCCGGGACAAGGTCCGGCCCCACCGGAAAGAGACCGTCCCGTGCCCTGCCAAGCGTCTCCTCCAGGCGATGGCACGCAGCCTCGATCAGTGGCACTCCCGCCGAGCGGGCCGCACCCTTGAGGCTATGCGCAACCCTGAACAGCGCCTTCAGGATCTCCGGGCGCGCTTCCTCCGGGTACTTCTCCAACGCCATGGCGTTGGCCTCAAGCGCGCGCACCTGTTCCTGCAGCTCTCCCAGGAACGTTGCCAACAGGCGCGCCTTGAGCGTGTCCTTGTCCATGGTCACCGCCCGAACCCGCCCATGAGCTGCTTGAGCCGGGTGCCGAGGACGTTGAGGTCCTGCGCCGCGCGCTCCTGCTGCCTTGTGGACGCCAGACTCTGGTTTGTCGCCTGGCTCACCTGTTTCATGGCCTGGTGGATCTGCGACATTCCCGCCGCCTGCTGACCCGCCGACGCGGCAATCTGCGCGGCGGATTGCGCGGCCTCGGCAATGGTTTCCGAGAGCTGCTTGATGGCGTCTCCCGCCTGGAGCACCAGCTTCGTGGTGTCGTTGACACTCTTGGTTCCGTCTTCCGCCGCCATCACCGCGCTGTTGGTGGCCTTCTGGATGTCGCCGAGCAGCTGACGCACCTGCGCCGTGGCCTTCTTCGCCTGGTCGGCCAGGGCCTTGACCTCGGCGGCGACAACCGAGAAGCCCTTCCCCTGCTCCCCGGCACGTGAAGCCTCGATACCGGCGTTGAGCGCAAGGATGTTGGTCTGCTCGGCAATGTCGTTGACCGTGGCAATGATCTCGCCAATGGCCTGCGCCTGGTCCGCGAGCGCGAGGATGCTCTCCGCAATCCCCTCCACCTGCTCCTTCACGGTTCCCATCCCCGCGATCGTGTCTTCCACCGCCTTTCGCCCCACCCTCGAAATCTCCAGGGACCGCTGGGATGACTCGGCCACGGACCGGGCGCGTTGCGCGGCCTGGTCTGCGGTCTGTGTCACCTCGTCGACGGTGGTCACCGTCTCCGAGACCGCCGTTGCCTGCTCCTGGGCGCCAGAAGCCTGCTGGGTGGTCCCCGCCAGGATCTCCGAGGTCCCGGAGGCCAGCGCATTGGTCGTCTCCGCAACCGCCGCAAGGAGTTGCTCCAGTTTCGCGCGCCCTTCCTTCTCGGATTCGATGATCCGCCTCAGGTGGGCGGTCATCGCGTTGAACGCCATCCCGAGCGCCGCGATCTCGTCGGAGCCGGTCACGGGGGCCGCGAGCTGGAGGTCGCCCGAAGCGATGCGCTCAGCGGTGGTTGCGAGGCTCTCCGTACGGCGCGCCACGCTCTGGGCAACGCGGAACACCAACGCCAGCACCACCAGGACGAAGGCGATGAAAGCGTATTGGAGGACCTCGAAACGCTCGACCTTCCGCTCGGACAGGCGCCTGGCGGCATCCATGTCCTTCTCGAGATCCGCCACGCGGGAAGAGATGGATTCCCGCAGGACCCGCAGGTGCGGCTCGGCCTCCTCGAGGCTGCCCACGGTGAGCAGACGCGTCAGCGCTGGCTTGATCTGGTCGTTCCATTGTTCCCGTCGCTGACGAATGGACTCGCGCAGGTGTTCGTCGGTCACACCGGGCGTCCCGGTGGAGAGGTCACCAAGCGTCAACGCCGAGAAGCGGGCCTCCACCTTGGCCATGACGTCCCGCAGGTCGTTGGACACCGCGTCGCGCTCGGCACCGGTCACCTCAAAACGCCGGTGGGCGAGGTACATGTACTCATAGATCTGCTTTCGCGCGCGCCCGAACGCCTCAAGATGCGCGGCGTCGCTCTTGATGCCTTGAAGCGTGTAGAGGTTCGCCGCCACGAGGATGAGCGTGAGGCCAAGCAGCGCAAGCGTGATGCCGCCCAGCTTCGTACTGAGGCTTCGCGCCCATGGAATTTCCTGAATCATCCTATGTTCTCCTAAGTGCGCAGCTCTGCGGCGCCGTGATCGACGACGAGTCGCCGGTCCTCAAGAAGCGCGGTGCCGTCGAGCACAACGAGGGCATCACGGGTCACGCCGCGCAGGTACCCGCGTCCAACGCCCGCCACAGACTCGGGGGGCGCCAAGGCCGCGGACGCCGGGATGCGTACAACCGCGTGCGCAACGTCGGCGAGAATCCCGAACTCATCATGCTCCGTCCCGAGCACGACCACACGCGAAAGGTCGGCAAGACCGGTCCCGGCGATGCCGAAGAACCTCCGCAGGTCGATGACTGCGAGCGCCTCACCGCGCAGGTTCGTGATGCCGAGGACGAAGTCGGGGACACCCGGTACCGGCGTGAGATCCGCCAGCCGCCGGACCTCCCGGACGAACCTGGTCTCGATCCCGTAGTGCTCGCGCCCGAGCGCAAAGGTCACAACCTCCAGCGTCTCCTGCGTCTGCCCACCCCCGGTACCCGCCGACGCCAGGGACCGGGCGCGCTCGTCCATCAGCGCCCGCGCACGTTCCGGCGTGAGCATGAGAGCGGACTCCAAGGCAGCCTGCGTGCGCGCGAGTCGTTCGCGGACCTCCGGCCAGTCGACCGGCGTCCTCTTCCTGCGCCGCGGTGCGGTCATGAGGCGTGCTCCTCATGGAGGGACTCCATCCACGTTCGCGCGGCATGGGCGAGTCGCCCGGCCCGCTCTCCGTCTCCAAGGGGAACGAGCTCGCCGGGGGGACGGGCACTGGCAAGGTCCGCGGCGGTCCGGAATTCCCGGCGCGCCGCTTGAATCTCGCCCCGACGCGCCAGCACGGTTCCCAGGACAAAGTGGACAATGGCGAGGGACCGGTCCAGGTACAGCGCGCGCCTGAGCGCTTCCACGGCTTCATCCAGGCGCCCCAACTCCTGCAGCAGGACGGCATGGAGAAAGTGCAGCGAAGGGGACAACGCGTGGCACCGTATTGCTTTCGCCGCCTCTTTGGCCGCGGCCTGGACGCTGACGTGGTTTGCACATGCACGCACCGCGAGCTCGGCGGCCTCCGGGTCGGTGGGTCGCAGGGAGGCCGCGGCCACACCGTGTTCTCCCTCCACCTCGGCGTCACGCCCGGGACTCACCAGGTCTCCCCGGGAAACGGGGCCAGACGCTGCACGCGGGCCGGAAGCGCCCAATGACGAGGTGGCGCGAGATGGAGGATCCGTGGGAAGTGGACCACCAG
The DNA here is from genome assembly GCA_040752415.1 of Myxococcota bacterium. GTDB lineage: Bacteria > Myxococcota > JACRCW01 > JACRCW01 > JACRCW01 > JBFMGU01. The sequence continues at coordinate 24,655 of JBFMGU010000010.1, read as the reverse complement.
CGCTCGGTGACGTGGGCTCAAGACGAAGTGAATGAACCGGCGCGAAGATGCGACGACCCGCCTCCCCACGACGGTAGAACACGCCATGCCGGGTCACGACGGTCTCGAACGGCGCCAGCTCGGAAAGCGGGGGGTCGGAGGGACCCGCGACGAGCCAGCCACCTGGCGCCAGTGCGTCAAAGAGCCGAGCGGCAATGCGGGCCACCGTCTGCCGGTCGAGGTAGATGAGCACGTTCCTGCATAGGATGAGGTCTAAACCCGCACCGCTCGCAACGGGCGGGTAGGGATCTTGTGCCAGGTTCAGGTAGCGGAAGGTGACGGACTCCTTGACGGTCCCGTCGAGAACGTGGTGGACACCGCATGGCCGGAAGTACCGCCTCACCAGGGATTCTTCGACCCCGCGCAGGGACCACGGGCTGTAGGACGCCGCGGCGGCCCGGGCGAGAGCGGGGCGGGAGATGTCCGTGCCGATGACATGGGCGCGACGGAGCAGTCCCGCTCCCTCCAGCAGAATGGCCAGCGAATAGGGCTCCTCTCCGGACGCGCAACCAGCGCTCCACACTTGAAGGACGTGGCATGGTCCACGTTGCTGCACCAACCCAGGCAAGACCTCGTCACGGATGAACCCGAACTGCGCCGGCTCGCGGAAGAAGTAGGTTTCGCCAACGGTGAGCTCCGCGACGAGACCGTCCAGTGCCTCGGTCCTGCTGGACACCACCCCGAGGTATTCATCAATGCTCTCGATGGCCGCCCGGGCCATCGCGCGGCGAATCCCGCCCACGGCGTCTTCCCAGCGGTGGGCGCGAAGGCGAGCCCGGTGCGAGCGCCAACCAGGCGCGCCACCGCGTCGTAACCGTGCCCCGACGATGCGGGCTCGCTCATCTGGAGTCCTCCGACGACACCGTCGCCACCGCGGCGTCAAGCGCTGTTGCCTCTGCTTCTGCCAGGAAGGTCTCGAGGTCATGGATGAGCAGGAGTCCATCCCGGAGCTTGGCAACCCCAGCCACGTACCCTGCCCCCGGAATGGCCACCGCCACGTCCTCGAGCTGCGCCCCGTCGATCCGAAGCACGTCCTGGGCGCGGTCGGCGCGAATGGCCACCACACGGCGCCCCGCCCACGCAACCACGAGGTGATCCGTGTGCTCCAACGACTTTGGCGGAAGGCGGAAGCGGCTGCGAATGTCCAGGACCGGGACCACCGACCCGCGAACGTTGATGATGCCTTCCACGACACGAGGCCCACTCGGAAGGGGCACAATGCTCACCGCGCGCAACACTTCACGCACGGAACGGGAGGGAAGGGCATAACACTGGCCCCCGACCTCGAACGTCAGGACGTCAACCTGCGGCTGTGCGAAGACCGCCATGGACGTCGCCTCCCCCGTTGCTCACGTCCAAGCCTGCTGGCCCATGGAACCTGGCGGTGACCTGGACGATGAGCGGGTCCCATCTTGTGATGGTCCGCAGGATCTCCGCAACCCGCAATTAGCCCTGGTTACGCGGAAGCCCAACCCCGCCCGGCCGCTCCTGGGTATGACACAGGACGCAGCGTGGTTGTCCACCGTCGCAATCCACGTCGTCACCCTGGGGGACGCTGCCGCGGCCCAGCGCAACACCCACGGAAACCCCACCTTTGACCACCGGGCGATGGAGACCTTGTTCACGCAACTTCGGCCGCGGCTGGCAATCACCGGGGAATCCCGCACACGCAGGGCAAGACCTTCTTGGCGTTCAGGTTTGAATCCCATGGGAGCACTTCCGCCCAAGCCGGCGCTCCACCGGCGCGGCCAGGCACGACGTCGAGGTTGCCGCGCGCCTAATGCGGAGAGCGCTCCGGCTAAGGCAGGTCCACGTAAGGAAGACAGGAATTGACGCTATGCCCCGCTCCCAGCCTGGCCCCTCATCAATCGCTCAAGGTCCGCACGGACTGCGCCGAAGAGGCCTTCCGGGCGAAATGGGTTGAGTTGAGGACGCGATGACCAGGGGCGGCAATGATGACGGCGGCTACTCGATAGCCTACGACCACTTCGCAAGCGCGTTGCGCCTTCAGGTGTGGGGGTTCTGGCCGGACGACGTGGCCGGACAGTTCGCCGACGCGATGATGGGCGCTTGTCAAAAGGTCCTGCGTCCGGTGGTGGTGCGGGCGGATGCAACCCATCTGAAGCCGCAACGGCTGGCAGGACAGGAAGCGTGGCGCCGCATCTTCATCGCGCTGCAGGCGGGCGGGCTTTCGCGGGCCATCATCCTCTGTCCCAACGCGCTGACCCGGTTGCAGCTCCAGCGACTCATCAAGGAGACCGACGCCAGCGCCTGGTCGTGCGTGACGTCGGACGCCGAGGCAGCGGTGGCGCTGCACGCAGGTCCCCCCAGGGAGGTGAACCATGGCTGATGCTGACGAGGTCAAGGCGGCGGCCTTGCGGTTCTACGAGGCCCTGGGCCTCCTCATGGCTGGCAACCTGGACCCCATGCGACGCGTGTGGGACCACGGTGCGGAAGTTTCCTCTGGCCATCCCATTGGGGAATGGGCACATGGCTGGGACGAGGTGCTGGCCACCTGGGAGGAGCTGGCGGCGCTAAGTCGGCAGAACACCGCTGCCGCTCCACAGGGTGCGCCGCCCGTGATGGGCATCCGTATTGAGAGGGTGTTCGTGCTGGGAGACGTGGCCTACACCACGGGGGTCTTCGAAAGCGAGAACAACGTCAACGGCAAGACGGTCCGCATGTCGTTGAACTGCACCAACATCTTCCGTCGCAGAGACGGCGGGTGGAAGCTCATCCACCACCACGCCGACAAGGCCCCCGTGGTTGGGGACATCCTCGCGGGCGCCCTGAGCTGAGCACGCCGCGAGCTCCGGGCACGGCAGCACAGCCGCCAGCTCCGGGGTGGGACGCTGACGTGAGCGCGGACGGAACCTGCGCCGCCGCCTGCGCTCGCACCACGGCGTCATTACTTCTCGGTGAACTGCGTGATGGCGGGAGGTTGCCCTTCGAGCGCAGCGGGAGCGTCCCAGGACCCGCCGCATCGACGAGCTTCACGAGGGTCCAGCCCCGGCGGGGACCCTTGCGTGGACACCGTGGCCAACGGCGGAATTGACACGGATGTGCGGGAGTTCATTCGGGCCCACATCAATTCGGTGGAGCAGCTGGAGGCCCTCCTGCTCCTCCGGGCGCACCCTGACCAGGAATGGACCGCCGTACGTCTCAACGAGGAGCTGCGGACCAGCGTCACCTCGGCGGCGTCCCGGCTGACGGACCTGGCCGGGCGTGGCTTCGTCCGTGTCCGCGCGGACGCGGGACCCACGTACTGCTACGACCTCGTGGGCAAGCCCCTGGACGGCGTGGTGGCACGCCTGGGCCAGGCCTACGCCAGCCGGCGCCACGAGGTCATCAACCTGATCTTCGCCAAGCCCATCGAGAACCTTCGTGTCTTTTCGGATGCGTTCAAGCTTCGAAGGGAGGATTGAGCCATGGCCGCGGTCGTGTACGCGCTTTGCGCCCTGGCCAGTGCGGCGTGCGCCACCCTGCTGCTGCGCGCCTACCGGCAGTCCCACGCCAGGCTGCTGCTGTGGAGCGCTCTGTGCTTCCTGGGGCTCGGCGTCAACAACGTGCTTCTGTTCGTGGACCGGGTCCTGGTGCCACACATTGACCTGTCACTGTGGCGGTCCGGCTCCGCCGTGGTGGCGCTGATGATGCTGCTCTACGGGCTCATCTGGGAGGCGGAATGAGCTTCCCGACAAGAATCGCGCGGAGGCGGGCATGAACCAGTTCCTCTCCGGCGCCATCATGATGGCCTGCTGGGTGGTGGGGATGATGTTCCTGCGCTTCTGGAGCAAGACGCGGGACCGGCTGTTCCTCATGTTCGCGGTGGCGTTCTGGATCCTGGCGGTGGAGCGCATTGCGCTCGTCGTCATCTGGCTGGGCAACGAGGTGGCCACCTACGTCTTCGTCATCCGCCTCATTGCCTTCGCCGTCATCATCGCGGCGGTGGCCGACAAGAACCGGTCCGCGCACCGCTGAAGCACCGCTGGTGCGTTGGGCTGCCTGTCCGTCGGATGGCGCCGTGAGGTCAACCGCGACCCGGGTCGCTTGGAAGGTAGGTCGCCCAGACGTCCAGGTACTCGTCCAGCACGGGGTTGCGGGCCACCCGGGCAAGCGCGTGCGCAAGTTCGTGGAAGGACCGTGCCCACGCGCGGTAGCGGGCGCTCACCGGCGAGAACCTGACCGTGATGTTCGCCCCCGCGCTCATGAATGTCGCGCAGTAGCGGCAGCCATCCAGCATGGAGCCTTCGTCGTTCGGCGCGGGGAGCAGCGGGGGAAGATCCAGCGCGGGCAGCTCCAGCTCCACCAGGTCGGCGCGTGCATTGGCCGCTGGCTCTCCGCCCACGACGATCCCAACGCGGTGGAACGCAACCTGGTCACCCCGCCTTGCAGTCACCACGCCCAGGTCCGCCCACGCATGGAAGCTGGGCATCACGCGCACCGAGCAGATCGTCCCGGTCAACGGAGGCTGGACGTCCTTCGCGTTGAGCATCTCACCGAGCGTCATCTTCCGGGCTCCCTTCACGTCGGTAAACGGGTGCCAGCACGCGCCCATCATGCGCAGGGCGAGCAGCTCCTGCAGCGCGTTGTCGTCGGGAATGGGCGGAGTGACCTCGTTCTCGGACCGCTGGAATCGGGTGCTGGCCATGGTCTTGACCTCGGGTCGCTGGACATTGCGGCTCGATGGCGACGAGCGGCCGATCATCGTGCGGCGAGCTGCTTGGAAGCAACATGACCGCGCGAGCCACTTCCCAGGGGAGAGACCGGGACGACCCTGGCCTCACGGTCCGGCACCTTCACTGCTCCGGACGTGCCTTGGCCCATTGCCGCAGCGTGCCCATCAGCCGGTCCGCCTCCACCGGCTTGGGGACGAAGTCACTGCACCCCGCCTCCATGCACTTCTCCCGGTCACCGGGCATGGCCTTCGCCGTCAGGGCAATGATGGGAAGGTTGGCGTACTTGTCCTTCCGGCGGATCTCCCGCGTGGCCTCGTACCCATCCATCTCCGGCATCATGATGTCCATGAGCACGGCCTCCACCTCGGGATGGGCCTCCAGCGCGGCAATGCCCTCGCGCGCGCTGCTTGCCGGCACCACCTTCACGCCGTGACGCTCCAGCAGGCTGGTGACGGCGAACAGGTTGCGGACGTCATCATCCACCACCAGCACCGTCTTGCCCGCCACGTCGACGCCCTCCGACGGCGTGGGCAGCGCCGTCCCAACGGATTCCGGCGTCACCGCGTGCTGCAACTGGCGCGGCATCTCCACGTGGGTGCGCTCGTACCCGCCCAGCTCCTCGGAAATGGCGGTCACGTCGCGGTCCTCCGGACCCAGCGGCAGGTACAGCGTGAAGATGCTGCCCTCCCCGGCGTTGCTCCTCAGCTCGATCTCGCCGCCCAGCAGGCGCGCCAGCTCGCGGCTGATGGTCAGGCCCAGCCCGGTGCCTCCGTAGGTGCGGCTCGTCGACGCGTCGGCCTGCTGGAACGCCTCGAAGATGAGCTGCTGCTTCTCCTTGGGGATGCCAATGCCCGTGTCGCTGACGGAGACGGCCAGGACGGCGGGGGCACGCAGCAACGCGGGATTGCGGAAGTTGCGGCGCGTGGTCTCCAGCGACATGCGGACATCCACCCGCCCGGACTCGGTGAACTTGAACGCGTTGGACAGCAGGTTCTTCAGGATCTGCTGCAACCGCTGGGAGTCCGTGTTGATGGAGGCTGGCGCATCCGACGCAATGGAGACGTTGAACTCCAGGCCCTTCTGCTCCGCAATGGGTCGGAAGCTTCGCTCCACGTAGGACCGGATCTCCGCCAGCGGCGTGCGCCGCTTCTCGATCTGCATCCGACCCGCCTCGATCTTGGAGAGATCCAGGATCTGGCTGATGAGCGAGAGCAGGTCGCGACCGGCGCTGTGGATGGTCTGCGCGTACTCCACCTGCTTGGGCGTGAGATTGTGCTCGGTGTTCTCCGCCATCAGGTTGGCCAGGATCAGCATGCTGTTGAGCGGCGTGCGCAGCTCGTGGGACATGTTGGCCAGGAACTCGCTCTTGTACTTGGACACCAGGGCCAGCTGCTTGGCCTTCTCCTCCAGGTTCGCGCTGGCCTCGGCAATCTCGCGGTTCTTGATCTCCAGCAGGCTGGCCTTGTCCTCCAGCTCGTTGGTGCGGCTGTTGAGCTCGGCGTTGGACCGCTGCAGCTCCTCCAGCAGCTCCTCGGTGCGGCGGCTGGCGCTGATCATGTTGAACACCACGCCAATGCTCAGCGCGAGCTGCTCCAGGAAGGTCCGGTGGATGGAGTGGAAGTGCTGGAAGGAGCCCAGCTCGATGACGCCGCGGATCTTGTCCTCGAACAACACCGGCAGCGCAATGAGGTTGCGGGGCGGCGCCTCCCCCAGGCTCGACGAGATCCTGACGTAGTCGTCGGGGACCTCGGACACGAGGATGGGCTTCTTCTCCAGCGCGCACTGGCCCACCAGCCCTTCCCCCAGGCCGAAGCGATTGGAGACGTGCTTGCGCTCGGTGTACCCGTAGCTGCTGACCAGCTTGAGCACCGGTTTCTCCTGGTCGGCGTTGACCATGAAGAACGTGCCCAGCTGCGCTCCCACCGTCGGAGTGAGCTCGGACATGATGAGCGCGGCCAGCGACTCCAGGCTGCGTTGCCCCTGCATCATCCCGGAGAACTTGGCCAGGTTGGTCTTCAGCCAGTCCTGCTCCTTGTTGGTCTGCGTGGTGTCGCGCAGGTTGGCGATCATCTGGTTGATGGTGTCCTTCAGGGCCAGCACCTCGCCCTGCGCACCGACGTCAATGGTGCGGCTGAGGTCACCCTTGATCACGGCGGTGGCCACCTCGGAGATGGCGCGCACCTGCGTGGTGAGGTTGCCGGCCAGCTGGTTCACGTTGTCGGTGAGGTCGCGCCACGTGCCGGCGGCTCCGGGCACCTTGGCCTGGCCGCCCAGCTTTCCTTCCACACCCACTTCGCGGGCCACCGTGGTGACCTGCTCGGCAAAGGTGCGGAGCGTGTCGGTCATGTTGTTGATCGTGTCGGCCAGGGCGGCAATCTCGCCCTTCGCCTCGACGACGAACTTCTGCGTCAGGTCACCGTTGGCCACCGCGGTCACCACCTTGACGATGCCGCGCACCTGGCTGGTGAGGTTGCTCGCCATCAGGTTCACGTTGTCGGTGAGGTCCTTCCACGTTCCGGCCACGTCGGGCACCTGGGCCTGACCACCCAGCAGACCCTCGGTACCCACTTCGCGGGCCACGCGGGTCACCTCCGCGGCGAACGTACGCAGCTGGTCCACCATGGCGTTGATGGTGTCCTTCAGCTCCAGGATCTCGCCGCGCGCGTCGACGGTGATCTTGCGTGACAGGTCGCCCTTGGCCACTGCCGTGGTCACCAACGCGATGTTGCGCACCTGGTTGGTGAGGTTGCCGGCCAGCATGTTGACGTTGTCGGTGAGGTCCTTCCACGTTCCCGCCACGCCGGGCACCTTGGCCTGCCCGCCCAGCTTCCCTTCAATGCCCACTTCGCGGGCCACCGTCGTCACCTGCTCGGCAAAGACGCGCAGCGTGCCGGTCATGCCGTTGATGGTGTCGGCCAGTGCGGCAATCTCGCCCTTGGCTTCCACCACCAGCTTCTGGGACAGGTCCCCTTCGGCCACCGCGGTCACCACCTTGACGATGCCGCGCACCTGGTTGGTGAGGTTGCTGGCCATCAGGTTCACGTTGTCGGTGAGGTCCTGCCACGTCCCGGCCACACCCGGCACCTGCGCCTGTCCACCCAGGCGGCCTTCCGTGCCCACTTCACGCGCCACGCGGGTCACCTCACGGGCGAACGTGCGCAGCTTGTCCACGGTGGCGTTGATGGTGTTCTTCAGCTCGAGGATTTCGCCGCGCGCGTCGACGGTGATCTTCTGCGAGAGGTCACCGTTGGCCAGCGCCGTGGTCACCAACGCGATGTTGCGCACCTGGTTGGTCAGGTTGCCGGCCAGCATGTTGACGTTGTCGGTGAGGTCGCGCCACGTGCCGGACACACCGGGCACCTTGGCCTGACCACCCAGCTTCCCTTCGCTGCCCACTTCGCGGGCCACCGTGGTGACCTGCTCGGCAAAGGTGCGGAGGGTGTCGGTCATGTTGTTGATCGTGTCGGCCAGGGCGGCAATCTCGCCCTTCGCTTCGACGACGAACTTCTTGGACAGGTCGCCGTTGGCCACCGCGGTCACCACCCGGACGATGCCGCGCACCTGGCTGGTGAGGTTGCTGGCCATCAGGTTCACGTTGTCGGTGAGGTCCTTCCAGGTGCCGGCCACGTCGGGGACGTGCGCCTGACCACCCAGGCGGCCCTCGGTGCCCACCTCGCGCGCCACGCGGGTCACCTCGGCGGCAAACGCGCGCAGCTGGTCCACCATGGTGTTGATGGTGTTCTTGAGCTCCAGCACCTCACCCTTGACGTCGACGGTGATCTTCTTGGACAGGTCACCGTTGGCCACCGCCGTCGTCACCAGGGCGATGTTGCGCACCTGGCTGGTCAGGTTTCCGGCGAGCAGGTTGACGTTGTCGGTGAGGTCCTTCCACGTTCCGGACACGCCCTTCACGTCGGCCTGGCCACCCAGCTTGCCTTCGGTGCCCACTTCGCGCGCCACACGGGTCACCTCGGCGGCGAAGTCGCGCAGCTGGTCCACCATGGTGTTGATGGTGTTCTTGAGCTCCAGCACCTCGCCCTTGACGTCGACGGTGATCTTGCGTGACAGGTCGCCATTGGCCACGGCGGTGGTCACCAACGCGATGTTTCGCACCTGGTTGGTGAGGTTGCCGGCCAGCATGTTGACGTTGTCGGTGAGGTCCTTCCACGTTCCGGACACGCCCTTCACGTCGGCCTGGCCACCCAGCTTTCCTTCGGTGCCCACTTCGCGTGCCACACGGGTCACCTCCGCGGCGAAGTCGCGCAGCTGGTCCACCATGGTGTTGATGGTGTTCTTGACCGCGAGCACCTCGCCACGCACGTCGACGGTGATCTTCTTGGACAGGTCACCGTTGGCCACCGCCGTCGTCACCAAGGCGATGTTGCGCACCTGGTCGGTGAGGTTTCCGGCGAGGAGGTTCACGTTGTCGGTCAGGTTCTTCCACGTGCCGGACACACCCTTCACGTCGGCCTGGCCGCCCAGCTTGCCTTCCGTACCCACTTCCTTCGCCACGCGGGTCACCTCGGCGGCGAAGTCACGCAGCTGGTCCACCATGGTGTTGATGGTGTTCTTCAGCTCCAGGATCTCACCACGTGCGTCGACGGTGATCTTCTGCGAGAGCTCTCCGTTGGCCACCGCGGTGGTCACCAGGGCGATGTTGCGCACCTGGTTGGTGAGGTTGCCGGCCAGCATGTTGACGTTCTCGGTGAGGTCGCGCCACGTGCCGGCCACGCCGGGGACGCGGGCCTGACCGCCCAGCTTTCCTTCAATGCCCACTTCGCGCGCCACGGTGATGACCTGCTCGGCAAACAGGCGCAGCGTGTCGGTCATGTTGTTGATGGTGTCGGCCAGGGCGGCAATCTCGCCCTTGGCCTCGACGACAAACTTCTGCGAGAGGTCTCCGTTGGCCACCGCGGTGACCACCTTCACGATGCCGCGCACCTGGCTGGTGAGGTTGCTGGCCATGAAGTTGACGTTGTCGGTGAGGTCCTTCCAGGTGCCAGACACGCCCTTCACGTCGGCCTGGCCGCCCAGCTTGCCCTCGGTGCCCACCTCCTTGGCCACGCGGGTCACCTCGGCGGCAAAGGCGCGGAGCTGCTCCACCATGGTGTTGACGGTGTTCTTCAGCTCCAGGATCTCCCCGCGCGCCTCGACGGTGATCTTCTGCGAGAGGTCTCCGTTGGCCACCGCGGTGGTCACCAGGGCAATGTTGCGCACCTGCGTGGTGAGGTTGCTGGCCAGCAGGTTGACGTTGTCGGTGAGGTCCTTCCACGTGCCCTTGGCGCCGGGCGCGTTGGCCTGTCCACCCAGCTTTCCGTCGGTTCCCACCTCGCGCGCCACGCGGCTGACCTCGGCGGAGATCGACGTGAGACGGTCCACCAGCTGGTTCACGGTGGTGCCCACGCGCAGCGCGTCGCCCTGCAGCGGGCGGGCATCCACTTCCAGGGACATGCGCTGGTTCAAGTCCCCGTCCACGACGGCGGCGAGGACGCGGGAGACCTCATGCGTGCGCCAGGCAACGTCGCCGATCATGCCGTTGAAGCTGCCCACGCACTCGGCAAAGGCACCGCCCAGCAGCTCCTGCGACGCGCGCTCCGCCGACCGGCCTCCCCGCCCGACGAGACGGCTGACCCGCGTGATCTCGCGCGTCACGCCATCGGTGCGCTGAATCAAGGTATTGAACGCGTGCGCGGCGGCGTCGGTGACACCGTCGGGTTCCCGGACCGGGAGACGGACGGAGAGGTCTCCACCCGCGGCGTTCAACATGGCCTGGGTGAGGCGGCCGTATTGTTCCTCGAGGTAGAGCGTGTACGCGTCTGGCTTTCCGGGGCGACGGGGAATGCCCGCGAGTTGCACGGGACGACGGGTGCGCGCAGCGCGCGCGGTGCTGACCCCACCCGTGTGCTTGCGGCCGTGGTCATCGCCGGTCTGGACATGTGCCACTTGGGGACCTCAGTTCCGCGCACGCGGCGCGGCATGTGAGGGCGAGCGACGAGCAGCGCTCGAGACGAAGGCGTCGCAGCCCGCCCGAAAGCCAAGGACCGGGACGCCGGGTTGCCACTGCGCGTGGGAAGGCGCCCGCGGAACGCCCGTATGTATCGACAGCGGTGTTGACATGCACAGCATCACCGACGTCCCCGGAAGCCGTGGGATCCGGGCAGCACTCCACGCGCGCGGCTGCCATCACCTGGGGGCTGGGTGATGCACGCCGCCTCGTCGCTGCCGGTCCTTCGCCTGCCCTTCGTGACGCCCGTGCCGACGGCTACGTTGTTGCGTCCACTTCCGGAACGCGCGTGCAGTGGACACCGGTTCGCCGTTGAGGCCACCATGGCTTCGCGGGCGGCGCTGCACGACGGATGAGACGAGGGGACATGCGCGGAGTCTTTCTGGCAACCACGCTGGTGCTCGGCTGCGTGCCCACCACGCAGGGTCGCGACACCACCGGCGGCACCGACGAGCGTCAACCCGCGGGCACCATCTATCGCCTCCACTTCGACTCTTCTTCGCCCGGCGTCCTTCCCGCGGACGGGGAGTTGATCATCATCCTGGGCGGCTGGGCCATTGATGATGAGCTGGGCGCGCCCTCGGCTCCCAATGTGCTGCGGCAGACGGAGGCGCGTTATCCCGACGAGTATCCGCGCGCGGTGGTGCGCGACCGCGTCTTCGAGAAGCTTTCGCTGAAGGCGAAGTGCCGCATCGACGCGGGGGAGACCCATCCCGCGTGCGGGTTGATGTTCCGCTTCCAGGACTCACGCAATTACATGGTGGCGTGGATGGGCGTCCCGGAGCAGGAGGTGCACCTGGTGCTGGTGAAGGACGGCGTGCGGGAGGAGATGGCGCGCTCCGTCGCCACGGTGCAGGTGGGGCGCTGGCATGACCTGGAGGTGCGGGCCACGCCCCTGGAGACGGTGATCAAGCTGGACGGGCAGACCGTGCTCTCCAACAACAACAGCTCCTTCGTGCGGGGCAAGGTGGGCGTGTGGTCGGAGTCGGACACCACCGTTTCGTTCGACGATTTCGAAGCGCGCGAGCTGGAGTAGGAGGACTTCAAGGCGGGGGTTTGAGCGCGCCAACGATGCTCCCGTCCTCCGTCCAGTACAGCATGTCTCCCACCTGGACGAGGTGAACCCACGACGTCGCATGTTGCACGGTAGCCAAAACCTGCGGCTGTGAATCACCGGCTCCGTTCTTGTCGATGAAGAGAATGCTCCCGCTCGCGTCCAGCCAGTACAGCCGGTTCCCATCCACCAGCAGTTGCGACAAGGGGCTGATCGCGCTCGTCGTCAATGCCCGTGGCTCGGCGTCGCCCCGCTCCACACGATGAAGTGACGACTCCCGGACGAAGTACAGCGCCTCTGCGTCGACCGCGAACCGTTCGATCGGACCGGGAAGCCTCCGCTCCACGTAGCCTCCGCACGACGGGCCCCAGTTCTTCCAGAGCCCATCCGATTGGCGCCAGATCCAGGCCTGGCCGAACTCCTGTGGCTCGGCCATGCTTCCGGCGTACACGAGGCAGACCTTCTCTCCAGTGTCTGCCGGAATGCTCCAGAGCACGGCGTCCAAATCCCAGAAGCACTCCTCGGCGGTTTCGATGGTGTCCGCCACCCAGGTAACCGCGTCATCATCAATCAGGATGTCCCGTGGGTGACTCTCGCCCGATGCGAGGATCGCGCTCGTGCCATCGGCGTTGACCCTTCGGACTTCACCGCGCCCCGCGTCCGTCAAGAACACGCTGCCGTCGTGCACGGCAAGCGACGAAGGACGGAACAGGTCGGAAACCAGCACGCGCGGGCCTTCCCGGTCGGGAGAGTATTGGATCAAGGACGCGACGCCATCGTCTACCGTCTGGATCCAATAGACGCCTGACTCATCCGCGGCGAGGAAGGAGGGTTGGGAACGTACAACTGCGAAGGTCTCTGGCGCGGGGCGGTCACCGTCGAGCAGAATCGCAAGACCGGGATCATCCTGGATCCATGCCACTCCGTCGGGATGCGCTAGGAGGTGACCGCCACCGCCGCCGGTCCGCCGCACTTCCTGCGGCGCAGCCAGCGACGTGCGCCACAGCGCTCCGCTGTCGTTGGTCCAGAAGGCCACGCCACCCCAGGTCCGGATTTCGCGCGCTTCATGCAGCAGTCCCGCGTGATTCCAGATGCTGGCCCCGGGGAGGCCTTGCATGCGCAGCGAGTCAAACGGCCAAGCCGTCCAGTAGACCACGTTGCCCTCGGCGAAAAAGGTGGAGATGTCGTCACAGGACTCCAGCACGAGATGCTGGACATCCCCGGGGAGCCAAGACGCCGCCAGAATGTGGTCCTGGTCCGGTACATCCCAGAAGCCATACGTCTTGCCGATCCACCGCACGACGTCGCCGTCCTGCCTGGCATTCCGGAAGTCCAAGGCGCCTTCCGTCGTGGTGACGGTGCCGTCTGAGCGCAGGAGCCAGTGGACCTTACCGTCACGCTCACCCCTCGCATTGTGGTGGCGCGTCAACCAGATGAGCGAGAGGTCCGTGGCAAACAGAGCCTCAGGCATCTCCGTAACGTACGCAATCGACCTCGGGTTGGAAACGTCCAGGTCCGCCATCATGATCGTGGCTCCGGCATCTCCCGCGACGCTTTGTGCCCAGTAGAGACCGAATGCGTCCGCAGCCGCGACGCGGGGCTCTCCAGCCTCCACGAGAACCTGGTACTCCCCGCCTCCCATGAGAGTCGCGCCAATGCGATTCGCCCCATCCACCCAGACAATCCGTTGACGGTCGGCGTGGATGGGACGCATCTTGGGAAGCTCGGCGACGAGCACGGGGTACGCGGCCTGGTGGGATGCGCGCCGTACCAGGGAGTCGCCCGCAGTGAAGTAGTAGATGGACTCGTCATCAACACCGAAGAGGCCAGGGCGGTCCTGGGTGTGCACGCTGAGGGTGCCGACGGCGCTGTCCATCACAAGCAGCACCTCGCTCCGGCCCCCCGCGAGCACGTGGATACGCCGTGCGTCGACGACGATGTCGGCCAGCCACATCTGTGAACGCAATAGGATGGCTTGGTCGGTACCGTCGCTGGCCGCCGATTCCAACAGGCTTCGCGTCCCGTCCACCCAGGTCCAGTAGAGCCGGCCTGCGTGCAGTTTGACGTCGATGAGGTTCCCACGGGAAACCACCACGCGTGGTTGCTCCGTTTCCGTCTTCCGGATGCGCAGGATCACGCCGTGATCCCGCCAGTAGACATGCTGGTCATCCACTCCGACGACGCGCCCGGCGGCCTCCGTCATCGCCTGAGGCGCGCCCAACCGCGTCGGAGTGCGCCACAGGATGCCATCGGAGATCCAGAATACCTCGGAGCCATCGGACGCGGCACTCCACAACGGGTCGCTGGCCGTCGCAACCACCCACGGCTCCCCGCCGGTCTTGGCGACTCCGCGAACCTCCCCAGTGGCCGCATCGCGCCAGTACAGCGACACGTCATCGGAGATGAGACCGTGAATCGCCGTTCCTTGCGCCAGCTCCTTTGCGGAGCCGCTGCTCTTTGCGAAACGAACGACCCTATCCGTGGAAGCGACATACACATTCTGATCATCAACCAGAATTCCCGTCGCAACGCCGCTGGAAACAACCGTCCCGTAGCACGTCTCCTCGTCCACCCCACCGTGACACTCACCCGCGCGGCAACGGCGCCACAGCGCACACGGTCCTGATGGTTCACAACGCGTTCCGTCAGGAACCGGCGCCACAACGCATTGCCCCCACCAACAGACCGACTGCTGGCAACGCTGCGCGGACCCGCATGGCGTTCCATTCGCTGCCCATTGCGTTGCGCATCCGCGGCCGGCGACGCAGTGCTCCACGGTGCAGGGGTCACCGTCGTTGGTGCAGAGGGCGTCGACCGACGTGTGGACGCAACCCACCGCCTCGTCGCAGGAGTCGACCGTGCAGGAGATGTCATCCTCGCAAGGTCTGGGAAACCCCATGCACTCGCCCGCGGCGCACGCGTCGTCGGTGGTGCACGCACTTCCGTCATCGCAGGTGTTTGCCACGTCGGTGACGACGCAGGCATCCAGCCCAACGTCGAACCACTCGCCGGTGCACACGTTCCCGTCGTCGCAATCTGGAGTATCGGTTCCCGTACCACGGAGCGGAATCCGCTGCGTCACGACGGAATCCTCGACGCGGAGCTCCGCCGTGAATGCGCCGGCTTCCGTCGGGAGGAAGTGCACCGCTACGCTCGCGACCTCTCCCGGGGCAAGGCGTTGTGGACCAGACGCGACGGCAAAAGCGCTCTCATCCGGAATGACGCCAACGTGTACCGCAAGCGTCACGCTACCCTCGTTGCGCAGGTGAACGACGCCCGCCCGCTGCGTGCCGACGTAGACCTCCTCCAGGTCCAGTTCGCCAGGCTCAACCTGCAGCGGCCTTCTCTCGTTGTACAGGACGGGCGCGCCATCGTCGCGGCACGCACCGAGCCACAGCGTCGTCCCCAACGCCCAGGGGAGCCACCAGACGAACGTGACACGCATGCCACCTTCCGGCTTAGCGGCGGGTTAACGTGACCGCATCCAGGCCAACGAACGGCATCACGCTGTGGGGATTGGATGTTGCGCGCTCAGAACGGAACCACCCCGTCGGCCACGCGCGCGGGCGTCCACTCGTTGCCGGAGCGACGCAGCACCACGGTGGCCGGGAACGCCTCGCTCTCCCCGGGGACGCGCAGGGGCACGCGCGCAAAGGCGTGGTTCTCCACCGCGTCCCGACGGAGCGAGTTGGCCGCGCCCGCCAGGTTCATGAGCACCGAGTCCAGGTCCACGTTCGGCGCGAAGTCCTTCTTCGCCGCCTCGCGCGCCTGGTCCCACGTCAGGAACACCATCTTGTCGGCGTCGATCTTCCCGCCGCCCTGCAGCATGGGTCCCACGTTGGCGTCGGACTTCAGCAGCTCCACCACCGCCTTGCGACGCTCCGGCGTATCCAGACGCGTCAACCCGCTGGCCTCCGCGCGACGTGCCAGCTCACCTTCAATCAACCCAATCCCCTCCTGCATGGCCGCGCGCTCACGACGGACGGAGAAGCTGCGCGTACCCTCCAGCTCCTTGGCTTGCTGACGCATGCGCTCCAGGGCGCCCTTCAGCTCGTCGCTGTCCGCGGAGCTGAGCTGCTGCTGCAGCTGGTCCTTCATGTCCGGCGGACAGAACGTACCGGCCACCAGGCGATAGAGCCGCTCCTTGATGTCGGAGGTGTCTCCGGGGAGGGAGTCCACGTACTTCAAGAGCTCCTTGCCGCGCGCCTCCGCCTGCGCATCCAGCTTCAACTTCGCGGGCCCGCTGAAACCGGTGGAGTCGTACTTCCCCAGCTCCGCGTCGACGAGACCGGGCAGCGCCAGCAGCGCGAAGTTCCCGCCAAACCCGCCGCCCTGCGACATCATGTCCTTGACGCCCTTGGCGAACTCCCCGTCGGGATCCACGGTGCCGCCGTTGGCGCCGGTGAGATGCTGCGCAATGACGCCGCCCAGGAACGTGCTCAGCGCGTCCATGCGCCGCGAGGCCTGCGCGCTCACCACCTCGTCGCGCGTGGGTCCCTGGCCCCACACCTTGGCCATCTCCAGGCGACCCTCGAACGCAATGAGGATGTCCTTGAGCGTTCCCGCCACGGCCGCCGGGTCCGGCGCGCCCGCCACCATCTTCTCGGCCATCTTGCGCAGCTGCGTGATCTCGCCGGTCTGCAGCTTTCCGTCGTCGCTGGCCAGGCCCATGACCAGGGAGAACGCGCCGCCCTTGATGGTCTCCAGCTCGTTGCCCGCGCGCTCCAGCGCGTCAGCCAGGTCGGAAAGCTTGTAGCGTGCGGCTTGATCCATGCGCACGCCGTCGGCGTTCTCCGGTCCACCGTGGAAGGGCGCCAGGAAGTCCTTCAGGCGCTGCGCCGCCAGCTTCAACGTCTCCGACGGGTTGGACGACGCCAGCAGGTCCTTGATGATGGCGGCGGGAACCTTCTGCGCCTCACCCTCCGTCACCAGCTTGTCGACGGTGGCACGGTTGATGGCGGAATGGACGCTCTTGGGCTGGATGGTGGTCATGGGTTTCTCCACGTCGGAGGGACGGCTTGCAGATAGGTGGCCACGCGCGTCAACGCAAACCTCGCGAGCCGTGGGATGACGCACCGCGTGATGACGGCGTGCGGTCGGGCGGCAACCTGTGGTGGAATGCGTCGCGGCGGCCGTTGCCTCGTCGACAACGCACACCGCTGGAGGTTGCTGCTTGGCATTCAACGCAACTCGCGCGCGGCGTGTGCTTGGGCTCCTGGTGGGCCTGGCGCTGGCGGTGGGCGTCTTCCGTCAGCTCTACGAAGTGCTGGCCCGTCTCCTCGAGGAACAGGGCTTCACCGCCACCTGGATGATCCTGGGACGGCCCATGAATCGCGCTGCCACCTCGGTTCTCGTCGGGGCGGTGGCGGTCATCATGGGCGTGGCGTTGCTCTCGCGGTGGCGTGAAGGCAGCGAGGAGCGCGAGCTGCGTCGCGAGTTGGAGCGACGTCGCGGCGGCAGGACGTGAGGCGTTGACCCTGACGCACCGGCGATGGGATGCCTCGGCGACATCGAAGGGAGGGCCTGACATGGAGCGGGTGGAAGAGCTGGTCTTGCGCGTGGCGCCCGACGTGACCGCGCATCCCATGCCCGGTGGACAGGTGCTGCTGCGTCGCCCAAGCGCGGGGGAATACGAGCGGCTGCCGGAGACAACCTGGCGCGCGCTCTCCCGCCTCGACGGAAGGCGTCCCCTGCGCGAGGTGGCACAGGACCTCCTGGAATCCGGCGCGGGTCCCGGCCTGCGCGAGCTGCTGGATGCGGTGCAGCGGCTCCGTCGTCACGGGATGCTTGAGCCGGCGTCGCCGGGCGCACGTCGTCGTCGCGGCCCCCTGGCCCTGGTGGTGCGCGTTCCGCTGGCCGCGCAGCCGGGCCGCTCCATCAACGTCGTCACCTGGTGGCTCCTTGCCGCGCCCGCGCTCGCTGCCGCGCTGGCCACCCTGGCGCTCTCCCCCGCGCACGCCGGTCCGGGCACGTTCCTGCTGCCCGCGGTGCTGACGTTGTCCCTGGTGTGGTCCGCGCAGTCCCTGCTCTCCACGGTGGTGCTCTCCCTCGCGGGAATCCGTCCCTTCGGCGTGGGCGTGGCGTTCTCGTTGGGCATCCCGCACCTCTGGATCGACGCGCGTGACGTCGTGGCGGCGGGGCCGGGGACACGCGCCTCCCTCTCGCTTGCGTACGTCCTCGTGGCGGCGCTCGCGGTGTTGCTGACGCACCAGGCGGGCGGGGTGCCCGCGGGTGTGCTCACCGCCACGACGCTAGCGCTGTGGTGGGAGCTGAGGCCGTTCGGTCGCTCGTCGTTGGCGGAGCTGGCGCGCGCGGTGAGCGGCTCGGAGGACGTGTGGCACGACGCGCGGGCGTATCTCCGTCGTCACCTGCTGCGACGCATGGTGCAGGGCGGTGTGCCCGCGCCGGGGGAGGCAGCGTGGCTCGGGCTCGCGCTCGTCTATCCGCTGTGGATCTACGGCGGGCTGGCCCTGCTGGGCGCGGCGTTGCACGGTGGGCTCATCCCCGCGCTGCTCTCGGTGTTGTCGTCGGAGGGAACGGAGCGCGCGGAGGGCGCGGTGGTGCTGGGGCTCATGGCTCTTGCGGTGCTCTTCGCGCTGGGTGGTCCGCTGCTGGCGCTGGGAACGTGGCTGGGCAACCACCTGCGTGAGCGACGTTCCGCTTCCGTCGTGCCGCGCTCCGAGCAGGATCCCCGACACCTCATTCCCACGTTGTCCGCCACGCCGCTGTTCGCCACGTTGCCGGAAGCTGCGATCCAGCAGATGGCCACGCAGAGCACGGTGCGGGACTTTCCCAAGGGCGCGCTGGTGGTGCGGCAGGGTGAGGAGGGGCAGGAGTTCTTCATCATCCAGAGCGGCCGCCTCGCCGTCCTCCACGAGCACGAGAGCGGTCGGCGGGAACAATTGACGGAGCTGACCGCGCCGGACGCATTCGGGGAGATGGCGCTGCTCTCGGAAGGACGTCGACGCGCCACGGTGCAGGCATTGGAGAAGAGTCGGCTGCTGGTGCTGTCCCGCGAGGGCTTCTGGGCGGGCATTGCCGCCTCGGGGCTGGAGCCGGCGCAGGTCAGCCAGTGGTTGCAGCTCGCGCAGCGTCTTCGGAAAAGCCCGCTCTTCCAGGGCATGTCCTCCCAGGACCTCGGGCGTCTGCTCCGTCGTGCACGCCCCCGTCCTCTCCGCGCGGGTGAGGTGCTCATGCGTGAAGGCGAGCCGGGAGAGCACTTCTACGTCGTGGTGCGCGGCGCGTTGAAGGTGACGTCGGGTGACCGCGCGCTTGCCCGCCTGGGACCGGGTGAGTTCGCGGGCGAGGTGGCGCTGGTCTCGCAGAAACCACGCAACGCCACGGTCACCGCCGACGAGGAGACGCTGGTGTTGGAGCTGGGTCGCGAGGACTTCTTCACCGCCCTGGCCGCCGACTTCTCCTTTGGCATGCGCGTCAGCGACGCGGCCCGCTCCCGAGCCGGAGGTGACGCATGAGCCGCCTCATCTCCTTCTTCATCTGGCGCATGATCCCCATCTTCGCGATCATCTACGCGATGCGGGGGAGCGCGCTGAGCTACTCGCAGTGTTTCCGCATGCTGAAGAGCTCGTCGTTCTACATGATGTCGTACATCAACATGGGTCAGTACGTGTCGTCGCTGGAGGCCTACGCGCGCTCGCACCGCGGCAACCTGCCTGACAACGTGCACCAGCACATCCGCGACGGGTTCCAGAGCAAAGGCGGTGACCCCTCGCGCGACCCGTGGGGAACGCCGTACGTCGTCGAGGATGGCGCGTGGGACTTCACGCTCCGGACGTGTGGCGTGGACCGCAAGTGCCCCACCGCGGATGACCTCTCCAACACCGGCGGCAAGCAGCGCCCGCGCACCGGCCGCTCCATCGAGGATTGACCCTCGCCGTCACCCGCCCAGCTGCGCGCGGATCTTCTCAGCCACCCGGAACGCGTTGGCGTAGATGGTGAACGTGAAGGGGACGCTGCCGCCGGTGGGCATGAAGCTGCCGTCGGTCACAAACAGGTTCTCCACGTCGTGGGCGCGGCAGTCACGGTCCAGCGCGCTCTTCTCCGGGTCCGTCCCGAACCGACACGCGCCGGCGAGCAGGTTGGTGGCGGGTGCACCGCGGGAGGACATCACCAGCTCTTCACCACCCAGCTTGCGCAGGATCTCGATGCCGCGCTCGGCGAGGAAGGTGCCCACCACCTTGTTGCGCGGATGCTTGCCCACGCGCACGCGCGCCACCGGCAAGCCGAAACGATCCTTCACGTCGGGATCCAGCGTGACGTGGCAATCCGGGTGCGGCATCCAGTCGGCGAACACCTCGAACAGCAGGTGCCGCGCGCCCTTGAAGTGCTCCTCCAGCTTCTTCTTCAGCGGCCAACCCCACAGGACGCCGTCGTCGCCGGAATACGCGGCGGTGATGGCCTGGCTGATGGGATTGGGGTGCGCGAACAGGAGCTCCAGCGTTCCGCCCTTCATGCGCGTGCCGGTCTCGTCGGTGAAGGAGTACCAGTCCTGGAACGCGCGGTTGATGAAGGGCGCCTGGTTCTGCAGCGCTTCCACCTCGTCGGGCTTGAACTTCCGGTAGGGCAGGCTGGCGCGTCCCCACGCTGCCGTCGAGAACAGGAGGTTCCGCCCCACCTGTCCCGAGGAGTTCGCCAACCCGCGCGGGTGCTTCGGTCCCGTCGACAACAGCAGCAGGCGCGCCGTCTCGATGGACTGACACGCCACCACGTACACGCGCGCACTGACCGCTCCCACCTTGCCGTGCTCCTCGTGATACTCCACGTGGGTGATGCGTCCCTGCGCGTCGGTGTGGATGCGTCGCGCCATGCACTGCGCGCGCACTTCGCACCGGCCCGTCGCCACGGCGCGCTGGATCAAAGCCGCGCGGGAGCTGCCCTTGGCGCCGGTGGCGCAGCCATAGGAACCGCAATAGCGCGAATAGGAACAACTGCCGCGACCATGCGCTGGTGCCGAGAGGATGGCGCGCGGCACCGGGAAGGGATGCAGGCCCATCTCCGCGCCCAGGCGGTCAATCCACGACGAGAGCGGATGCTCCACCAGCGGCGGGAATGGCAGGTCCGGGCTGGAGCGACGGTCCGCGTGAGGATGCGGCACCACGCGGCCGGACACGCCCACCACGCGCTCGACGAGGTCGTAGTACGGCTCCAGCTCGTCGTAGGTGATGGGCCAGTCCTCCACCTCCGCGCCCTCGACGGGGCCGAACGCGCTCTTGAGACGGAAGTCATCCGGCTTGAGACGGTGGAAGAACCCGCTCATCAGGTTCGAGGCACCACCCACCATGTTGCCGTTCCAGAAATCCCAGCCCGTCTCCGGCGTCGGGTACGTGCGCCAGGCGCCGTCCTCGGGAATCTCCACGGCGTGCGGCTCCACGCGCCGGTCGGTCACGAAGCGGTTCCGACGACAATCACCGATCTCGTCCTTGCTGAAGTCCCCTTCCCGCAGCCACGGCCCCTTCTCCAGCACCACCACGGAGCGGCCCGCCTGGGCCAGCGCGAACGCCACGGGACCGCCGCCCGCACCGCTGCCGATGATGCACACGTCGAAGTCGGCGCTCATGCACGGCCCCGCGCGTGGGGTTGTCGCGGGCGCGGCATGCCGGGGTGGTGCTCCAGCCAATGCCAGCCAACGCCGTCGGGGTTGCCGCCGTAGACGGGATCTCCCAACAACGCCTCCAGCGTGAAGACGAGGAGGAGACCCAGCCACTCCTCGCCCGCCTCGTCACGTTGCCAGGCCTTCAGCAGGGCTTCCTGCTGCGCCGCGTCCACGTCGGCAAAAGCCTTCCCGTGCGTCGTGCGGGCGCGTTCCTGGAGCGTGGCCACGCCGGCGCGGAGGCGCTCCACGTCGCCCAGGTCCACGGCAGCGTCGGAGAGTGCCGCGTCCAGGTAACCGGTGGCGTTGATCTCGCGCGCGCCCGGCGACCCCGGCCCGGAGGGCAGGAGCTGCGCCTGCACCGCGCTGAAGAAGCGCCACTCCTCCGCGTCCAGCACCCGCGCGCTCCGCGCATTCACCGCTTCATCCCGGCGCGCGCGCGACGGCGCAGAGCACGCCGCCAACCACGCCGCGCCCAGGGAGATGCCCCCGGCCGCGCTCGCGGCATGCAACAACAGCTCTCGCCGACTCAACCGCGTGTTCATCTCCCGCGCTCCGGCCGCCAGCATCCGCGTCGACGCCACCGCGCGCAAGCGTGGCCGGTCGACCGCGATGACGCACAAGTTGCGGCGCGGGGAGCGCGCCTGC
Source organism: Myxococcota bacterium (assembly GCA_040752415.1). Lineage (GTDB taxonomy): Bacteria > Myxococcota > JACRCW01 > JACRCW01 > JACRCW01 > JBFMGU01. The sequence goes on along the minus strand of JBFMGU010000010.1, from coordinate 2,624 downwards.
CAGTGCCACTTCTTGGGTCTGCCGAAACCAAGCCGGAGCCGATTGCTTGACACTCGGTCACTCATGTAACATATCAAATTACATGAGACGCGACAGCCGACTGTCAGGGGTCCTCCACGTCCTGCTGCACATGGCGGAGCACGACGGCGCCACGACCTCCGAGATGCTCGCGAAGGTGATGCAGACGAACCCCGTCGTCATCCGCCGGATCATGGCTGGGCTACGGGACCAGGGATACGTCCGCTCCGTCAAAGGACACGGCGGCGGATGGACGCTCGCGTGTGACCTTTCGAAAGTGACTCTGCACGACGTCTACGCCGCGCTTGGCAGCCCCTCGCTCCTGGCGATCGGCAACCGCACGGAAACGCCGGGTTGCCTCGTCGAAGAGGCCGTGAATGCCGCGCTCAACAAGTCATTCCAGGACGTCGAGGCACTGCTGCTCAAGCGCCTTGGCGAAGTGACGTTGGCAATGCTGAGCGCCGACTTTCATGCGCGCATGGTCGCGCGTGGTCGTTCTCATCACTCGGAGATTGAGCCTGGATAGGCGCGGCCGGCCGCGTTCCACGCGACGAGGATGGCGCCAGGCAAGCACCGCGCGCAGCGCCGCAATCGTCGTCCAGGGCTGTGCGTCGGCCCGAGGGACCTGGGGGGGAACCCAACCCATCAACGAGGAGATCCGACATGCTGTACGACGTCGTCATCGTGGGAGGCGGCCCCGGCGGCCTCTCCGCTGCGCTCGCGCTGGGACGCGCGCGCAAACGTGTTCTGCTGTGCGATTCCGGGCCGCGACGGAACGCGGCTGCGGAGAACATTCACAATTTCGTCACCCGAGACGGAACACCGCCCAACGAGTTCCGCCGCGTCGGGCGTCAGCAACTCGCGACGTACCCCAATGTCGAGATTCGCGACGTCCACGTCCAGTCGATTTCGGGAACGCGCGGCGCATTCCAGGTCGGCCTGGGCTCTGGGACCGTCGAAGCTCGTCGCATGCTCCTCTGCACCGGAATGATCGACGAGATGCTGCCCATCGACGGATTCCGCGAGCTCTGGGGACGCGCCATCTTCCAGTGCCCTTATTGCCACGGCTGGGAAGCGCAGGACCGACGCTGGGGCTATCTGGCCCGCGCCGCGGACGAGAAGCTGCTGCCTTTCGCGATCCAGGCCCGGAGCTGGACGCGCGACGTCGTCGTGTTCACTGGCGGTGCGTTCGACGTGCCACAAGAGACCCGCGTGAAGCTCGAAACCGCGGGCATCCGGCTCGAAACCGCGCGGGTGGTGCGCCTCGTCGCGAAGGAGCAGCGACTCGAAGCGGTCGCGCTCGCCAATGGCGCGGCCGTGTCGTGCGATGCGCTCTTCGTGCACCCGCCGCAACGGCAGGTCGAGCTGATTCGTGATTTGGGCGTCGCGCTCGACGACGACGGCTGCGTTCGCGTCGACCCGATGAAACGCGAGACGTCTCTTCCCGGCGTCTACGCGGCGGGCGACCTGACCACCCGCGTGCAATCGGCCATCTCCGCGGCGGCGCAGGGCACCCAGGCGGCAGCGGTCATCAACGTGGACCTCACCATGGAGCTCGCGTTGACTGGAGCGTTGTGATCGCGCGTCATGGTGGCAAGCCCGGCCGCGCCAAGCACCCAAGGACCAGTGACCACCGCGCCGGGCCTCTCTCCTCCGTTTTCTTCCCGCCGCGCCGGTCGCGGGGGCTTGTCGCCGCTGCGACTACCTGCCCGTGTGCGGGCCGTACGAAGAGGCGCGCGTGAAGAAGAAGGCGCCCGCGCGCTTGGCGCCGCTCCAGAAGCTGCGGGCGCGACCCAGAGAACGAGGACGAGGTCTTGGCTCGCGCCGGCTTGGAGCACTCCTGCTTGGGAGACCCAACCTGCTAGGTCCCTCCTCCTCCCAGCATCGCCAGCGCCCTGCGCAGCTTCCTCCCGAGCTTCTCCGCCTTCTCCGTCGTGAGGATGTCCAGGTGCTCGAATCCCACGAAGGCCGCGTACTCGAGCTCCGCGAGCGTGCGCGCGTCGCGGTGGCCGGCCTCGCGGTGGATCCCGGCGAGGTACGCGATGCGCCGCTCGTCGACGCGCACCACGGCGTCCTTCGCCCGCGCGTCGGCGTTGGCCCACGCCCGCACCGCGCGGTCGAGCGCGTGGTCGAGCCCGAGCACCACCTCGTCGAGCCGCGCAGCCCTGCGTCGCGCCGCGGCGTCAGCTTGGGCAATGGGCCGCTCGGTGAGCTCCTCCTCCCACGTGGCGAGGAGCGCGGCGTGGAAGGACGAGAGATCCTCGAAGTGGTGGTAGAAGGAGCCCTTCGACTTGCCAATCGCCGTCGCCACCCGGTCGATGGTCAGCGCCTCGTGCCCCTCGTCTCGCAGGAGCCCGAGCCCCGCCGTGCACCAGTCCTTGCGCGAGACGCGGCTCAAGCGGCCCCCGTCGCGAGGAGCGTGCCGGCGCCGAGGGCGAGGCAGAGGGGCGAGTAGAGGCTCACGTTGAGCCGAGCATAACGCGACCCTCGCACCTCCGGCCGCAAGCGCGCCTCGGCGAACCCGACGGCGCCCCGGAGGAGGAGCACCCCGGCCACGCCGAAGGCCCCGAGCCGCACGAGCCAGGTGGGGAGCGGCAGCGCCACGA
>JBFMGU010000001.1:0-108756 GCA_040752415.1 Myxococcota bacterium | reverse complement strand
GCGGCGCGCTGGACGAGGGTGGCGGGGGCGGCGGAGGGAACCAGACCGCCGGCGGCAACGGCGGGAAGAACAACTGCCAGCCCGACGTCACCGCGCAGGGCGGCGCCAGCGCATCCCCCGCCACCTTCCGCCTGCTGCTGGGCGGCGGCGGAGGCACCGGCGTGAGCTCGGCGGGCGCGGTGACCTGGGGCGGGGCGGGCGGCGGCATCGTGCTCGTGTTCGCGCAGACCCTGGACCCCGGCGTCAACCTCAGCAGCCCGCCCCGCTTCACCGCCAACGGCGCCGACGGCGCGAGTGACCCCGGCGCCGGCGGCGGCGCGGGCGGCACGCTCATCCTGCGCGCGGGTGCCACCATCAACGGCGCGCAGAGCGCGGTGAATGGCGGCAAGGGCGGAGCGGGGACCACCACGGCGGGTGGCGGTGGCGGCGGAGCGGGTCGCGCCATGGTGAAGGTGATGAGCATGGGCGCCACGGGCTGCAGTGCCAACGGCGGCACAGGTGGCACGGGCGCGGCTTCCAACCGCCATGGGCAGACCGCCGCGTCGTCGTCGTGCACCACGTGGTAGCGCGAGGTGCCGGTCCGGAAATTGGCCCCCGCGCTCAGGCCTGCGTTATTTCCTGCACATGCCCGCGCCCAAGCAGTTCTTCATTGAGCAGCTGGTGAGCCAACTCCGTCAGAGCGTGTCGGTAGCGCGTCGCGCCGAGGAGGACGCCCGGGAGGCCGCCACCGCCATGTCCACCGAGTCGGAGAAGAAAGAGGACAGCCGCGCCGCGCTGGAGTTCGGCAGCATGGCCACCGGACAGGCCGCGCGTGCGCGCAAGATGCAGGAGGAGCTGGACAGCCTGGTGGCCTTCAGCGCGAAACCCCTCCCCAGCTACCACCGCAAGACCCCGGTGGGCCTGGGCGCCATGGTGGACGTGGCCAGCAACGACGAGACCGGCCACCGGGAGCGCACCTTCATCCTGCTGCCGGTGGGCGCGGGCACCGAGCTCAGCGGCCCCGACGGCGACGGCTTCCTCTCCGTCATCACCCCCGCCTCCCCCGTGGGCCGCGCGCTGTTGGGCAAGCGCGTGGGCGACACCTTCGACGTACAGATCAAGGGTGAATGGCATGAGTGGAGCGTGGTGGACGTGGCGTGAACCACGTCGACGCGCGCTCACCCCTTGATGATGCTCACCGCGATGGCCACCCCGCCGCCAATGATCAGGATCAGCCCGAACACGCCAAAGAACCACAGCAGCGGGAGCCCCACCAGGATCATCACCACGCCCAGGATGCGGACCGGGATGATCCAGCCGGGGCGCGTCGACGTGGGCTCCTTCTTGGGAACCTTCACCTCGCCCTGACCGCCCGCGTTGGGGATGGAGTCCGGCAACGTGGCCGGCGGCGACGGGAGCGGTCGGGAGGCGGCCACCGGCTGCGACGACGAGGGGGCAGGCGTGGGGTCCGGCGGCGGAGTTGACGCGGCCACCGGAGCGCCCCCCGCGGCGCCGGCCAGGTAGTACTTCCCCACGATGCTGCTGGAGCGCCACGGGACCTGCTCGCGTCCGGTGCCCACGGCCACGTCGTCGGAGACGTCCTTGAACATGGCCTCGATGTCCACACCTGGGCGCTTGAGGTGCCGGATGAGCGCGCCGGTGAAGACGCCGTTGGCGCCGGTATCCCCGTCGCTGGCGGTCTTGCCGGGGCTGGTGGCAAACGCAATCAGCGAGCCCTGACCCGCGCGCACCTCCGCCAGCCCCCGGCGACCGAACGCGCGCGTCCCCGAGACAAACGGATTGTTGCGACACGCGTCCAGCACCACCACGTTCACCGAGGGACGACGCGCCTCCATCCCGTCCAGGAACTGGTTGAGCGGGAAGGCCTCGTACGCCACGTCGGCGGCGCGCTCCGCGTTGAAGTCCACCGGGACCAGGTAGTTGATGCCCTCAATCTCCAGGCCGTGGCCGGCGTAGAAGAAGAAGACGATGTCATCCTTCTCCACCGAGTCCACGAACGTGCCCAGGGTGCGTCGCAGGTCCTTGAGCGTGGTGTCCGTCTTGAGCGTCACCTCAAAGCCCAGCTCGCCCAGCGAGGCGCTGACGGCGCGCGCGTCGTTGAGGGTGTTCTTGAGCGGGCTGGAGAGATAGGCGGCGTTGCCAATCACCAGCGCCTTGCGACGCTCCGCCCCCGTCGGGCCACCCTGCCCCAGGCTGAGCCCCACCGTGCGCTCGGCCGGCGGCTCGGCGCGCGCATGCGGGAGGAAGAGCAGCGCCGCGCCGGACAGGGCGAGGCACAACCCGGCGCGGGAAGGACGGTGCAACATGCGGCCCCCGAGAGGAAACGCGGTTCCGCGGTGAGTTTCACCCAGGGTGGATCCGGAGGGCAACGCGCGCGACCGCTCCGTCCGCGCTCAGGCGCCGCGCACCACGGCCAGGATGGCCGCGCCGTACTTGTCCACCTTGACGCGTCCCATGCCGGGCACCTGCATCAGCTCCTGCGGCGTGCGCGGCTTGAGCGCAGCCACCGCCTTGAGGGTGCGGTCATTCATGAGGATGTACGGCGGCACGCGCAGGCTGCGGGCCATGCTGCCGCGCCAGGTGCGGAGCGCCTCCACCAGCGCGGAATCCTCCGCGGAGATGGGCGGCTCCTCCCCCACGGCCGCCGACGACACCGCGCGCTCCACCGGCCGCACCTCCGCGGGCGCACGCGGCAGCCACATGGGCGGGACCACGCCGTCCTTGAGGACGCGCGTGCCCGCTTCCGTGAGGTCCAGCGTGGGGTACTCCCCGACGGTGCCCACCACCAGGCCCGCGCGCTCCAGCGCGTTGAGCAGCTCCAGCACCTCCGCGCGCTTGCGGTTGCGGAACAGCCCCCAGGTGGAGAGCTTGTCCAGCCCCGCCTCCACCACCGGCCGCGCGTGGGAGCCCAGCAGCACCTCCGCCACGCGCACGCGCCCGTAGCGTCCCAGCATCCGCGCCACGCAGGACAGCGCCTTCAGCACGTCCAGCCGTTGCTCCCCCGCCACCTCCCGGAGGCTGCCCCCCACGCACAGGTCACAGCGGCCGCACGCGGTGGCGTCCCCCGCGCTGAAGTAGGTGACCAGCGCCGCCTGCCGGCACGTGGCGCGCTGCACGTAGGCCAGCATGTCATGGAGCTTGCGCTCCTCCGCGCGCGCCCGCGCCTCCAGCAGCTCCGCGTTGACGTGCAGCTCCCCGCCCGCCAGGCGCATGCCCTGGCCCTCCTGCACCAGCGCGCCCGCCTGCAACAGGTGAATCACCGCGGCGCGCGCGGCCGGTCCGGCGGCGGGAGCCACGCGCTCCGCCAGGGCGTCCAGCGAGGGAGCGCAGATGCCGTCCTGGTCCGCGAAGCGACGCGCCGCCTCCCACGCGCGCCACACGCTCTGCTCATCCGGGCAGCTCTGCTCCAGCATGCGCCGCGCAAAGCGGATGTCCCCGGCGTCAAACAGCAGCAGCCCCAGCGCGCTCAATCCGTCACGCCCGGCGCGACCGACCTCCTGGTAGTACGCCTCCGGGCTGCGGGGCAGCGCGTGGTGCATCACCACCCGCACGTCCGGCTTGTCCACGCCCATGCCAAAAGCGTTGGTGGCGCAGATGGTGGGCACCTCCCCGCGCTCCCACTGTCCCTGCGCCTCCTCCCGCGCCGGCGGCGACATCCCCGCGTGATACGCCACCGCGCGCACGCCGCGGGCACCCAGCGCCACCGTCAGCTCCTCGGTGTTCTTGCGCGTGTTGCAGTAGACAATGGCGCTCCCGCCCAGGCTGAGCTCTTCCTGGAGCGTGCGCCGGATGACCTCCAGCTTCTCGTCGGGGCCCTTCACCTCCGTGACGGCGAGCCGCAGGTTGGGCCGGTCAAAGCCGGTGACCACGGTGGCCGCATCCGTCATGGACAAGGAGCGCAGGATGTCCTGACGCACCAGCGGCGTGGCGGTGGCGGTGACGGCCAGCAGGCTGCGCGGCTCCACCAGCGCGCGCAGGGCGCCCAGCCGCGCGTAGTCCGGGCGGAAGTCATGGCCCCAGGCGCTGATGCAGTGCGCCTCGTCCACGCACAACAGGCTCACGCCCGCTTCCTTGAGCGCCGCCAGCACCACCTGGCTGCGCAGGCCCTCCGGCGCCGCGTAGACCAGCCGGGCCTCCTTGCGCGCAATGCGGGCCAGCTTCTGGCTGCGCTCCTCCCGTCCGTCGTGGCTGGTGAGGCTGACCACCGGGAGCCCGCGCGCCGTGGCCCGCGCCACCTGGTCACGGATGAGCGCAATCAGCGGGCTCACCACCAGCGTGACGTCGGGGAGCAGGAGCGAGGGGAGCTGGTAGCACAGGCTCTTGCCCGCGCCGGTGGGCATGATGGCCAGCGCGTCGCGACCGGCCAGCACGGCCTCCACCACCTCCCGCTGACCCGGCTTGAAGCGCTCAAAGCCCATCAGCGCCAGCGCAGCGTGCAGCTTGTCCGACGGAGCGAGCGGCTCAGCGATGTTGGGCGGGGACGTCTCCACGGCGGACAGCGGTAGCACTGCTCTCGCCCCCGCGGCGCCCGCCCCCTCGGCTGCACATGTGTTCAGGCTCATGCCGCGACGTGGTAGCGCACCCGGGATCCCCTGTCACCCCTCGGGCCGGTGGCTCCGCCTTGCGGCCGGGCGTCCCTCCCCTGAGGCGCCAGCGCGGGGCGAACCCATGCAATCCCGGCGCAAACCACCCTCATTGCCACCATCAAGCCACCTCATCACCGGGAGCAAACCACCTCAGGGAAGGACCGGAACATTGTCGGGCAAGGCCCAAGTCACGCCGGGTAAGGGCCGACCACCCCCCGGCAGCCCCCAAACAACCCCCGGTGGATGGCCCGAAGCCTGGCATCTTGTGGACCAAACGGCTGCACATGCTCGCCAAACACCCCCATCAACGGGGCGGAACACGGCAGGAACGGGTCGGACCCCACCAGGGTGAAGACCCGAACACGCGCGTGTTCCCGGTCAAGGTCATGCTAGGCTGGGACAAACATGGGCGGAGGGGCAATGAAGCTGCTGCACAACGGTCTCACCATCGAGCTCGCGGCCGACGACGCGCGGGTCCCCATCATCGAGGCGCTGTTGTTTGGACGGACGCTGCCGCCGCCCATCCCTTTGCCGGAGGAGAAGCCGGCGCCGCCACTGGTGGAGATTCCCGACGGGATGCGGCGTTTCTGGAAGCGCCTGGACGCCGTGCAACGCAGGGAGCTGCTGCTGCTGGCCGAACGTCCCTACGCCGCCGACGAGATGGAGGAGGCGCTGGGATTGAGCCAACGCAAGCTGATGGGGAAGCACTCCAGCATCAACCGGCTGGCGCACAACCACCGGGTCGCGGCGTGGATCCAGGCGCGCGGCAGACACCGCGGGAACCGTCGCTACGCGCTGGACCCCAACGTGGCCAAGGTGGTGAAGGCGTTGGCCGCGTCACCATGAGCGCACGACCGCTTCACGCCAGGCCACCGAGCCAGGCGGTCCACCAGCTGGGATGGTGGTCGGCAAGGGAGGCGTGCTGCGCAATCCGCCCCGCCACGTCCCGCTTCAACAGTCCGCTCTCCACCAGCCGCCGCAGCAGCCTATGGGTGCGAATGACCCTCTGTTGCGGCTCGAGCAGCTCACCCAGCGCTTCGAAAACGGCCTTCGCGTCGCCGGCAACGAAGACGAGCTCCGGACGCGTGGCAGCCAGGGCAATGCTGGCGTGCTCACCCTTGTCGCGGCCGCTGGTTTGCGGCTTTCGTCGACGGAGGAATGCCAGTACCGCCGCGGCGTGACTTACCCACTTCCGAGGAAACCACCGTCACCCCCCGCCCCCCTGGGCGTTGAACCATCGAGCCATCTTGTTGGCGTCCGGGTGTCCCGGAGCGGTGAGCTCATCAAGCACCTCCTTCACCACCACCACGGGCAGCTGAGAGGTCACGGCGGCAAGCACGTCGAGCGCGCCGGCATCTCGGAAACGGTGGATGACATTGGCATCCAGCGGATAGGTCATGGAGTGGGCGCCCACGGAAGCGCATCCAAGGCGTGGACGCGGAGAAGCGCTTTGGCTTCACCCTCCGTGATGCGGGCCTGAGCCAGTGCCTCGCGGACGCGCGCAACCAGCAGGATGCTGGGCTGCCCGACCTCGGGCAATGAGGTGTCATCTCCCGGCCCCTGCGGGTACCCGCCACCGAGCAGCGACGCCTGCACGTCACGGTGGAGGTATCCCCGGTTGCAGAGGTGATAGACCGCCACCTCCCACGGCGTCCGGAAGTGGGTGCGGGCACGTGAAACCAGGTCCCGGGCACGTCCCACGCGACTCTCTTCCTGCGGCTTGCCCAGGAGGTCCTCCAGGCCACGTTCCGGCATGAGGAACGCCGCGGCGAACGCCCGCGCGCGCTGCTCCCCACGCGCAACCCGGGCAACCTGCTCATCCGTGGTGTCGAGCACGACGTTGAGCTGGCCGGGCCGGACGTTGTCAAAGAGCACGTGACACAGCTCGTGGGCGAGCAGGACGCGGGAGAGCAACGGGTTGCTGCGACGCTGCGAGTCCCTGGCGTTCAAGACAATCGCCGCGGCGCCGTCCGCGTCGCACACCGAGACGGCGGTGGCATTGGGCGTGCTCAACGGCAGAATGGAGACCGCCACGCCATACCGGTCCTCCGCAACCTGGCGCAGGTCACCCACGGCATTGCTCTGGCCGAGCCCACCATCCGACCTGGCGCGAGCCGCCTTCTGGTATCCCGAGCGCGCGGCATCCGCTCCCTTCTTCTGCCCCCTCGAGAAGCGGGGAGGCGCGGGAGCACCCAGCAACGCGCCCAATGCGCGCAAGGCTCGACCGCCTTCCAGTGCCTGGTCGAGGCGGGTGTGGTCCTCCGCGTGGAAGTCCTGGCGGCCGGTGTGACGCAAGAACACGGCGGGACGCGGGCGTGGGATGCGCTCGCCCGAGAGCAGGGCGGCGGGGTCCAATTCGAGTTGGTCAGCCACGCGGTCGAGCTCGGACGTGCTGATTCCGGGAGTTCCGTTCTCCAGCGCGGCAATCCGTGCCGCAGGACCCCTGGCGGCCGCGGCAAGCTCATCCACGCTCAGCCGCAGCGCCTCCCGGGCATTCCGCACAATCTCACCAATGGCCTCGATCACGTCGCGGAGATATCAACGCGCGTGCGCCCTGACCAACCGGGACTCCGTCTCGTCGGGACGGTGCCTGCTCACCCCTCGCCGGCCCGACGCTGGATGAGCAGGTGGCGCGCGTCGGCGTCGCTGACGTGGAGCACGGGCAGGTCCGCGGCGCGCATGATGTGGAGCAGGAGGGTGAGCTTGGCGGGGAGCTTGGTGGCCACGTCCACCGCGCCCTCGGGGGTTTCCGCGCCCAGCGCGCGACGCTCGTCGGGGGAGCGGTCCTTCAAGAGGTGCTGCGCGCGCGCCGGCGGGTCCAGGGCGCCAATCTCCCGTCGGAGCGCGTCAATCTGCTGCGCGGAGATGTGGTTGGAGCCGAAGTGCGTCTTGAGGAACAGCGAGACGCCGCCCACCGCGGCCAACGTGCGGCCACGCAACGCCTCCGGCGGCAGCGGCAGGGGCGCCAGGTCCGTGAGGCGCGCGTCGGCGGCCGCGTAGTCCTCCGCGCGGATCACCCCGGCGGGCAGCAGCTCCGACTGCACCCGGTTGCTGCCCAGCTGCGTGGACCCGCCCTGCTCCATCCGCTGCGCGTTGCCAATGGCCAGCTGGAAGCTCCCGCCGCCAAGGTCCAACGTCACGAAGCGGTCCGTCCCCGCGCGGTCAATGCCCGAGAGCGCCGCCAGGTAGCCCGTCTGCGCTTCCTCCTCGCCGGTGAGCACACGCGCGCGCGTCAGGCCCAGCTCGGTGCGGAGGCGCTCCATCAACGTGTTCCCGTTGGGTGCGTTGCGCACCGCCGCGGTGGCAATGAGCGGGATCTCGTCGGGCGCCACGCCGTGCTCGGCCGCCTTCCGCAGCAACACCTCCAACGCATCCACCACGCGCTGCTGGTTGGCCGGTGGCAAGGTCCCGTCGGCGCCCAGGTCCTTTCCCAGGTTGGCGCCGATGCGCACGTCATCCACCACACGCATGCGTCCCTCGGCGGACTGCGCCAGGACCAGCATCTTCACGCTGGAGCTGCCCAGGTCCACCGACGCGTACACCCGTTCCGCGCCCTGCCCGCCCACGCCACGTGCCTGCATCACCGCTCCCAGCGGGCTGTCCTCCAGCCGGTGCTTCCCTTGCGGGCCCGGCGCCCGCCCCGCGCCCATCCCTCCGCGCTGGAACGACGCCTCGGCCTCCGGCGCGCGGTCTCTCGTCGTGGCAGCGGGATTGGCCCGGCTGGAGGTTTCCGACGCGCGCGTGACCGGTGGCCGTGGGGAAATCTTCATGACGGCGCGCAGCGTGGCACGCCATTCACCGCGCTGTCACGCCGCCACTCCCACGTCCAGGGACGCCAGGAAGCTGCTCACGACGTCACCCGAGACCCTCCTGGTTCGGGACAAGCTGCGTCAGGCCGCGGTCCCCGTCGTCACACCCACATTCCACAAACACGTCCCCATCCCGCCGAGGTGGAGCGCCGCCGACGATGACGTCGTGAAGATGGACCGCGGGGGCGGGCCCTGGTGCAGTTCCAGGTGCAGCCTCGGCTGCCGCTGATCACCGACGTTCCGTTGATCCGCATCACGTGCATCATGCGCGGAAGGACGACGCGTCCGGGCTGTGCCTCCGTCGGGAAGCTCATGGTGTCGACGTCGATTGCCGGTTCTTCCTGGCGCGGTTAGCTCAGCGTCAAGGAACCCCTGGCGTGACAACGTCCTCGTCGTGGCGTGCGGCAGGGGAGACACGCCACGGCACCCGCACAGGTGGCGCAGCGACCACCTCCCCTGAGGGCGGAGGCAAGGATGATGGCCATGAGCTACCGCGGACCGTCGCGCGTCCGGGTGGAGCGGAAACCCGACCCCGAGATTGAGCACCCCAATGACGCCATCCTGCGCGTCACGCGCGCCACCATCTGCGGCTCCGACCTGCACCTGTATCACGGGCTGGTTCCCGACACGCGCGTGGGCAGCACGTTTGGCCACGAGTTCACCGGCGTCGTCGAGGAGGTGGGCCCCACGGTGCGCAACGTGAAGCGCGGTGACCGCGTGGTGGTGCCATTCAACGTGTTCTGCGGCAGCTGCTTCTTCTGCCAGCGTGAGCTCTACGCCTGCTGCGACAGCACCAACCCCAACTCCTCCGTGGTGGGCGGCGTCTACGGCTACTCCCACACCACCGGCGGCTACGACGGCGGACAGGCGCAGTACGTGCGGGTGCCGTTCGCCGACGCCGGCCCGTTCAAGATCCCCGACGACATGGGTGAGGAGGACGTCCTCTTCCTCAGCGACATCATCCCCACCGGCTACCAGGCCGCGGAGATGGGCAACATCAGGGACGGCGACACGGTGGTGGTGTTTGGCTGCGGCCCGGTGGGCGTCATTGCGGCGCGCAGTGCGTGGCTGCTGGGCGCGGGACGCGTCATCTGCGTGGACAAGGTGGACTACCGGCTGGACTTCGTGTCGCGCTACGCCCACGCGGAGACGTTGGACTTCCGGGAGACGGACGACGTGGTGCTGGCGCTGCGTCGCATGACCGAGGGGCGCGGTCCCGACGTGTGCCTTGACGCCGTGGGCCTGGAGGCCAGCGGGAGCGTGATGCACAAGGTGCTGGGCGCCCTGAAGCTGGAGGCCGGCGCGCCCACCGTCATCGAGTGGTGCATCAACAGCGTGCGCAAGGCGGGCACGGTGGTGCTGATTGGCGTCTATGGTCCGCCGTGGAACCTGGTCCCCATTGGCACCGCCATGAGCAAGGGGCTCACGCTGCGGATGGCCCAGGCCCACGTGCGCCGCGACATGCCGCAGATGCTGGAGCACGTGCGCGCCGGGCGCCTGGACCCGCATCCCCTCATCACGCACCGCTTCCCACTCAGCGCCGTCGACGAGGGCTACCACATGTTCGCCCACAGGCAGGACGGGATGATGAAGTGCGTCTTGTACCCGGAGGCCTGACCATGGCTGGCATCACCCGACGTGACATCCCGTTCCGCGCCATGGACCTGCCGCCGGAGGGTCGTCCCGGCGTGCCGCGGGAGTCCCAACCGCAGCGGGCCCCGGGCATCCACGGGGAGCCACCGCCCAGGCAGACGCCACGGCCCAACGTCACCCGACGCGCGGACCTGGGAACGCTGACGCCCGTCTTTGGTACCGCCGTCACGCCGCGGGGATTGAGCGGCATGCTGCGCCGTGGCGCGTACCGGATCCCCGACCACCGCCCCAGCCACTGGATGACCTTGATGTTCGCGGACCGTGTCGACGTGGCGGAGGGCATGATCCGTGACCTGCCCCGACGTCCCGGCACGCTGCTCCTGGGCGGCCTGGCCGCGTTCCTGGCCATCCGCGCGCTGCGCCGCTGATCTTCCCGCACGCCAGGCAGCCCGTGCTCCGCACCAACACCACCGCGTGACCCGCCCGCGTTCCTCGTCGGTGGACGAGGGGCCGACTCCGCGCCCTATGCTCGCCGCGGGGCCATCAACCGCATCCCACCAGGAGCACACGTCACCCATGAGCCTCACCAACACCACCTTGCGCGTGGCATCCCTCTCCCTGCTCGCGACGGCCTGGGCCTGCGGGCCCATGGCGTCGGGAAACGCCGGCACCACCACCAGCTCCTCCGGCGGCGGGAGCGGCGCCAACGGGTTCATTGCCGCGGACCTCGACGGCACCAACAAGCGCGCCACGGAGCTGGCGGGCGGACGCGCCGCGCAGCAGGGCCACCTCCAGATCACGGCGGCCACCGCCACGCTGAACCCGGAGGTCACCTACATCCTGACGTTGCCCAACAGCGTGGGCACGCACACCTGCGGGGCGCCGCAGTCCGTCACGTCGCTGACCATCAACCGGCCCCAGGGCTCCACGCCCGTCTACTTTGACAGTGAGGGTCCCAACGGCGCGTGCACCATCACCGTCACGCAGGCCGCCGCCAACGTCGGCGACACCATCATCGGCACGTTCTCCGGCGTGGCCTCGCAGGAGTCGGCGGGAGAAATCCAGGTCACCAACGGCACCTTCGAGATCAAGCGCACGCAGTGACGCCTCCAGCCAGGCGCGGATTCCGCCGGCCAGGGCACGCCACCACGGACCAGGCCGCATCCCCGCCTGCTCCGGGCCCCAACCTCCGACGGACGACGGACCCCTCGACACTGCCCGCACTCAGGGGTTCCTGGGGCAACCCGACCGCGCCGTGGGATTGGCCGGACCCAACCACGGGGAACGCTTGCGGTTTCTCCGTGAGCCTGCGCCGTGTTGCCGGGGGTTGGCCACGCGGGAGGTTCGCCGCACCGGCGATGGCGCCCGTCGTGCAATATGCTAAGCAACACGAAACGACTGTTCACCGCGCGAATCCTGGGGGGGAGGCCCGCGCCACCGTGTGACGCATGCTCATCCTGGTGGTGGAAGACGACGAAGCCAACCGACACCTCCTGACGCGGGCGCTTGAGGCCCAGGGTTACGTCGTGGAAGCGCGGGGCTCGGCCTTCGGGTTGGTGAACCGCATGGCGGGCCGCACCGGGGAACGCGTCCCCGACGCCCTGGTCCTGGACCACGGACTCCCCGGCCTCTCCGGCCAGGGCGTGCTGGAGCTGCTGGCCAAGGACCCCGTGGCACGCAACATCCCGGTCGTCCTGTACTCCGCGGTGGACCTCGGCTCGCTCCAGTCCTACGCGGCGGTGCACCCGCGCTGCGTGGCCATCCAGAAGAGCGGCCACGTCCGGGAGGTGGTGATGGAGCTCCGCCGCGCGCTGGGCGCCCCCGCCGTGGCGTTGGCCCGCACGGACGTCTGACCGGCTTTCCGTCAGTGCGCCGGCCCCAGGTCCGCGGCCAGCTGGTCCAGCAGCTCCAGCAGCGACCCCAGCTCAATGGGCTTCTGCAGCACGGCCGAGGCCCCCCTCAGCGTGGGCGGATGCAGCGTGTACGCGGTGAGCACCACCACCGGCACCCCCGCCAGCTGCTCGTCGTCGCAGACCGCGCGCAGGAAATCCTCCCCGCTCATCACCGGCATCATGAGGTCCAGGATGACCACGCAGCGCGGCCCCAGCTTGCGCAGCAGGTGCAATCCCTCCAGCCCCTGACACGCGCACAGCACGCGGTGACCTTCCAGCTCCAGCACGCTGCGCAACGTCTCGCGGATGTCGGGGTCATCCTCCACCACCAGGATGGGGACGTCGGAGGCGTCAACCCGTTCCGCGGGGAGCGGCGCCTTCTCATAGGTGAGCTGGCCCTCCACCGGGCCCATGACGTCAGATGCGTTCAATGCCGGTCCCATTCGCGCGCGGCCGGGATGGAAGCCCGCCCGCAGCCCTGGCCCCGCGCGGCTTCCGCGTGCGGGAGGGCGGAACCTCCACCTGCTCGCGGCCCCGTCGGGTCACGTCGTGATGCTGCACCCACGCCCCTTCCCAGCCGTGCATCCCCCACCCCCGTCACCCGCGCCCGGCAAGCGTGAACGCGCGGGAAACCCAGACCCCCCGGTTCTAACGGGGTCGCCGGAGGTGGGCACTCCTGCGCCGTGTCCCAGCCCACGCCACTGGAGCGTGCGCGTGCGCGCCGCCCGGCCCGGTGCTAAGCCGCGCCCGGCATGACGACGACAGACACCCCCGAGCCCGACGCCGGCGAGCCCGACGCCACGCCATCGATCACGCCCGAGGAGTGGCGGACCTGCCTGCGCGTGCTCTCCGCGGTGGTGGCCGACCGCGCGCACCTGGCCGGCGTCCCGGCGGAGGAGCGCAAGGAGCTGGTGATGCTGGCCGGGCGGGTGGCGCGGCCGGAGCGTCACGAGGTGGTGCGGCTCACCAAGGCGCTGCGTCGCGCGGACCGCAAGGCGCAGCGGGATGCGGACCTGGCGGCGCTCAGCCAGAGCGGGCTGCGCGTGCAGCGCAAGGCCCCGGTGTACACGCCGCTGTGGCTCACCCCGCCGGAGGAGGCGCCGGAGCAGCGCGCCGGGCCTGAGCTGGGACAGGAGCGCCACTGCTACGTGTGCAAGCAGCCCTTCCGGAAGGTGCACTTCTTCTACGACGCCATGTGCGCGGAATGCGGCGACTTCAACTACGCCAAGCGCTCCCAGACCGCCGACCTCACCGGACGCGTGGCACTCATCACCGGTGCGCGCGTGAAGATCGGCTACCAGGCCGCGCTGATGGTGCTGCGCGCCGGCGCCACCGTGGTGGCCACCACGCGCTTCCCGCAGGACGCCGCGGAGCGTTTCTCCCGGGAGCCGGATTTCCCGTCGTGGCAGGGGCGCCTGCACATCCACGGCCTGGACCTGCGCCACTCTCCCGCCGTGGAGCTGCTGGCGCGTCACCTGTGCCAGACGCTGCCCCGGCTGGACATCATCATCAACAACGCGTGCCAGACCGTGCGTCGTCCGCCCGCGTTCTACGCGCACCTGCTGGAACGGGAGTCGCTGGCGCCCGGTGCGCTCCCCGGCGAGCAACGCCGTCTGCTGGACAGTCACGAGGAGCTCAAGCGCACGCTCCGCTCACAGGCCGCCGCCCCGACGACGGAGGTGGCACGCCAGCTCATGCCGGTGACGGCGGGCGCGCCGGGCGTGGGCGTGTGGGGCTCCGCCATGCTGAGCCAGGTGCGCTTCCTGGATGAGGACTTCATCCCCGGGCGGGAGCTCTTCCCGCGCCACCGCTACGACGAGGACCTGCAGCAGGTGGACCTGCGGGAGGTCAACAGCTGGCGGCTGACGCTCTCGGAGGTGAGCACGCCGGAGCTGCTGGAGGTGCACCTGGTGAACGCGGTGGCGCCGTTTGTCCTCAACAGCAAGCTCAAGCCGTTGATGCTGCGCACGCCGGGGCGCGACAAGCACGTGGTGAACGTGAGCGCCATGGAGGGCCAGTTCTACCGCGCGGCCAAGACCGACCGGCACCCGCACACCAACATGGCCAAGGCGGCGCTGAACATGATGACGCGCACCTCCGCGCCCGACTACGTGAAGGACGGCATCCACATGAACAGCGTGGATACCGGCTGGGTCACCGACGAGGATCCCGCGGTGCACGCCGCGCGCAAGGCGGAGCTGGGCTTCCAGCCGCCGCTGGACATCGTGGATGGTGCCGCGCGCATCTGCGACCCGTTCTTCCACGGCCTCAACACCGGGCAGCACGCGTGGGGCCAGTTCTTCAAGGACTACAAACCCGCGCCGTGGTGAGGCTGCGCCATGATCCAGATTTTCGGGACGAAGAAGTGCCAGGACACGCGCAAGGCGGAGCGTTTCTTCAAGGAGCGGGGCGTGCGCTTCCAGTTCATTGACCTGGCCGAGAAGGCCATGAGCCCGGGGGAGCTGCGCAGCGTGGCGGCGCGCGTGGGCGGGCTGGAGAACCTGCTGGACAAGGAAGGCAAGCGCTACGTGGACAAGGGGCTCAAGTACAGCGCCTTCAGTCCCGCGGGGCTGGAGAAGCTCCTGCTGGATGACCCGCTCCTGTTGCGCACGCCCATCGTCCGCAGCGGGCAACAAGCGGCGGTGGGCCACGTTCCCGACGTGTGGAAGACGTTCTCCTGATACAAGGCCCCCATGTTCCGGAAGCTCACCTTGGCGCTGCTGGCGGTGCTGGTCTCCTTCCCCGCGCTGGCCAGCGAGGGCGCGGCCGCCCACGAGGATCCCGCGGCGCTCGTGGTGTTGTACCTGGCGGTGGTGCTGCTGGGCGCCAAGCTGGGCGGAGACGTGGCCCAACGCCTGCGCCAGCCGGAGGTGCTGGGTGAGCTGGTGATGGGCGTGCTGCTGGGGAACCTGCCGCTGCTGGGCATCCACGCGCTGGAGGGCATCAAGACCGACATCCACGTCGACATGTTCGCGCGCCTGGGCGTCCTCATCCTGCTCTTCGAGGTGGGGCTGGAGTCCACCGTGGCGCAGATGCTCAAGGTGGGGTTGAGCTCGTTTGTCGTCGCCACGGTGGGGGTGGTGGTGCCGTTCGGGCTGGGCTGGCTGGTGGGCGCGTGGCTGCTTCCCGGGCACAGCGTCTACGTGCACGTGTTCCTGGGTGCCACGCTCACCGCCACCAGCGTGGGCATCACCGCGCGCGTGCTCAAGGACCTCTCCGCCAGCCAGACCTCCGAGGCGCGCGTGATCCTGGGCGCCGCCGTGATCGACGACGTGCTGGGCCTCATCATCCTGGCCGTGGTCAGCGGAATCATCTCCGCGGCGGCCACCGGCGGTGCGCTCTCCTACGGGGAGATCCTGGTGACGCTGGTGAAGGCCACCGGGTTCCTCGTCGGGGCGCTGGTGCTGGGCGTGGTGATCTCGCCGCGACTGTTCCGGCTGGCCTCACACCTGCGCGCGCGCGGCGTGCTGCTGGCGGTGGGCCTCTCGTTCTGCTTCCTGCTCAGCTGGCTGGCCAGTGTGATTGGGCTGGCGCCCATCGTGGGGGCGTTTGCGGCGGGGCTGATCCTGGAGGACGTGCACTACCAGGAGTACCGCAGCCTGGGTGACCACACGCTGGAGGATCTCATCCATCCCATCAGCGGGTTCCTGGTGCCGGTGTTCTTCGTGCTCATGGGCATGCGCACCGACCTCACCAGCTTCACGCAGCCGGGCGTGCTGGGGCTGGCGGCGGGGCTGACGGTGGTGGCCATCCTGGGCAAGCAGGTGTGCGGGCTGGGCGTGCTGGGCCGGGGCGTGGACCGCATCACCGTGGGGATTGGGATGATTCCGCGCGGTGAGGTGGGGCTCATCTTTGCCAACATTGGCATGACGCTGGTGGTGGCGGGGGAGCCGGTGGTGTCCAAGCCGGTGTTCTCCGCGGTGGTGATCATGGTGATTGTGACCACGATGATCACGCCGCCACTGCTCACCTGGCGACTGCGGAAGGTGGCGCCGTTGGCAAACACCGCGCAGCCGGAGCATGCTGCCGCTCCCGCTCCCCCTCCCCCTCCCCAGCCCGAGGTCCAACCATGACGGCATTCCAGGTCGAGACGCGCATCCCGCACCCGCTTTCCGACGTGTACACCGCCTACCGCGACCAGCTCCCCGAGCTGGGGAAGTACATTCCCAACGTCAAGAGCATCGAGGTGGTGGAGCGCAAGGAGGAGGGCAACACCGTCAAGCTGCTCAACCGCTGGCGCGCCAAGGCGGAGGTCCCGGGGCCGCTGAAGTCCATGATCACCGAGGACAAATTGTCCTGGATGGACCACGCCACGTGGAATGACGAGCGCAAGCATTGCGCCTGGTCGCTGGAGATCACGGCGTTCAAGGACGCGGTGACCTGCCGTGGTGAGACGCGCTTCTACGACGAGGGCGCGCACACGCGCATGGTGATTGCCGGGGACCTGCAGGTGGACGCCACCAAGACGGGGCTGCCGGTGCCGCGCCTGCTGGCGGGGAGCATTGGCAAGGCGGTGGAAACGTTTGCGGTGGCACTCATCAAGCCCAACCAGGAGGAAGTGGGCCGCGCGCTTGGGAAGTTTCTTTCGGCGAAGAAGTGAGGGTTCCTGAGAAGTGAGGGTTCCTGAAAGGAAGTCAGAATGCAGAAGTCAGAAGGTGCTTGCCCGTCGTCGTCACGGGACCACCTTCTGACTTCTGACTTCCTTCTTTGGGGATTCTCCGACACGCCATGACTTCTGACTTCCTTTCCCGCTTTCGCCGTCCTACCGCCGTGCACGGAAGAACGCCTTCAGCTCCGCGCTGATCTCGTCGGAGAGCACGCCGCACACCACGTCCGGGCGGTGATTGTGCGCGGGATGCCCCAGGATGTTGTGCAGGCTCCCGCCGGCGCCAAAGCGCGGGTCGGGCGCGCCCCACACCACGCGGTCCACGCGAGAGAGCACACACGCGTACGCGCACATGGCGCACGGCTCCAGGGTCACCACCAGCGTGCACCCGGTGAGTCGCCACCGACCCAGCGCCTTGGCCGCCGCGCGCAGCGCCTCGATCTCCGCGTGCCAGGTGGGGTCCTGGTTGGCTTCCCGACGGTTGTGCCCCCGCGCCAGCACCTGCCCGTCGTGGACCACCACCGCGCCCACCGGCACGTCGCCCACGGAGGCGGCCACCTGGCTCTCCCGGATGGCCTCCCGCATCCACGGCTCCCAGCTCTCCACCGCGCGCTCCTCCCAACCCGCTCGTGCTAGCACGCAGGCTGCAACGTGCGCCTCCCGGCGCTACCAGAGCCCACCATGCTCCGCATCCGTTCCGTTGTTGCGCTTGTGTTCCTGCTGGCCGTCGCGCTCTCGTCGAGCTGCGCCACCACGCGCGCGTCCCAGCTCATCATGCCCACCATCAAGCTGCACCGTCTCAGCGCGCTGACCTTTGACAGCAACGGGCTCGTTGCGGAGGCGCAGCTCAACATTGACAACCCCAACCCCTTCCCCCTGCGCATGGAGAAGGTGAGCTACGCGTTGACGTTCGAGGGTCGGCCCACGGCGCGCGGGGAGACGGTGGACTCGGTGGAGGTGCCGGCCCGGGGCAGCGCGCTGGCCAAGGTGACGTTGCGCGCGCCGTACCGCGCGGTGGCGGCGGCGGGCGCGGTGCTGCTGCTCATGGGAGAGCTGCCCTACACGCTGGAGATGTGGGTGGACTTCTACACGCCGCTGGGACCGGCGCGCGTGCCGGTGAAGGAGGAGGGCAAGCTGACCCTGCCGCAGCTCCTCAACATGCCCCCGCCCGGCGTGGCGCCGTCGGACAACACGCAGACGCCGCCGCCCAAGCCCTGACTACCCGTCGAGGACGGCGCTGAGCGCGGCGAGAAGACGCTCCAGCTCGGCCTTCTCCACGCCCACGCGGGTGGGGATGGCCCACGCGTCCAGGTGGAGACCGTGGGCCACCTCGTTGATGCAGTTGCAGATGGCCTTCAGCTCGGTCGCGTCGAGCTCCAGCGTGTAGCGGCCGTCCGCGGCATGCACCTTCCGCACGCGTGTTCAGGCCGGCGGAATGGAGTTGCGACCCAGCAGCTCGTTGAACATGCGGTCCACTGCCGCATCCACGTCGGTGCCGGCGTCCAGCACGCGCTCACGACGCTGGGCCTGGGGCTCGGTCCACTGCTGCAGGCTCTGGAAGAACCGCTCCTCGGCGGGGCTCATGCGCTTCATGACGGGTGTCTCCTTGAAGGGGCGCAGCGCCTCCACGTGGCGCCGTCCGCCTCCAAGGTGACACAGCCCACGCTCACGCCCAAATTTCTGGCGCGCGCGTCACCGCTCACGGGCTCAGCGGCAGGCACTGCGCCTCGTACTCCGCCTTGATGTACTGGCCGCGCTGCGGGACGGAGCCGGCGTTGAAGATGATGGAGTTGCTCTCCGCCTCGTAGAAGAACCCGTCGGCGGCGCCCTCGGTGGTCTGGTTCACCGGCGTGCACGGCGCGTTGGGGTTGGCGTTGAGGTCCTGGTCGGAGATGCACACGGTGAGCTGCGTGGGGTCGGCGCCGCGCGTGAGGAAGAACTGCGTCTTGAGACCAAAGGAGTCAAACGCCAGCTCATCCAGGCGCTCACCCCACTGGGAGTCGCAGATGTCCAGGAACAGGCCGTTGTTCACGCCGTCGACCACGTCCTTGTAGCGCGTGCCCGCCTCCGCGCCGCCGCCGTTGGGATCGCCACAACCGTCGGGCACGCGACCCGCGATGGCGCTGACACTCACCAGCGAGCGGTTCTGGAAGCCCTTCAGGTTCTGGAAGAAGTCCACGTACAGGTCGGTGGGTCCCTCGCTGTAGTCCTGCTCGTCGGAGACGATGATCACGTACAGCTTGGCGTCGTCGCGGAGGAAGCCGCCGTTGATGGCCGGGTCCGTGATGTTGGGCTGGGTCAGGAACAGCTTGGCCGCTGCCAGGCCCGCTTCCTGGCTGGACTGCGGGCGGGAGGGATGCACGTTGCTGGTGTCACCCACGGTGGCGTTGCACGCAAAGGTCGCGTTGGGGTCGGCCGTGTCACGCGTGATGAAGTGCTCATTGGCGTTACACGCGGTGTACCAGCCCGCCTTGGCGTCCGGCTCCGTGGCGCAGGTAGCGTTGGGATTGCTGAGGTCCGGGAAGCAGGGCTCCTCGGAGTACAGCGTCGTCGTCACGGCCACGTGGTAGTCCACGTTGGTGATGGTGGTGTCGCCGAAGAAGCGCGGGAAGTTCTGCGCCAGCTGCGCCTGCTCCTCACTCATGGAGCCGGAGTCATCCACCACCCACAGCACGTCGACCATGGGGTCGGTGAGCTGGCGGAACACGTCCACCACGTGGCTCTCCGTGGTGCCCTCACCCTTCAGCGGCACGGTGAACTCACTGTAGTTGCCCTGGCCCTCGTCAGTGGTGATGACCAGGTTGGCCTGGTGCAGTCCTTCATGACGTGGATAGAAGCGCACCTTCACGCGGATGGACTGGCCCGGCGCCACGGTGACGGTGGGCGGCGCGGGGCTGGCGGTGATCTTGAACTCCGGCGGATTCGTCGTGGGGTTGATGGAGGTGCCCGCCACCAGCAGGTCACCGTTGCCGGTGTTGTAGATCTTGACCTCCCGCTCCTCGGAGCCGCAGCCCAGCGTCACCAGGCCAAAGTCCAGCTCCCCGGGAATGACCTCGATGGCGGGCTCCACGCTCTCCGCGTTGAAGCCGAACGAGAGCACGCCGGGACCGCCGCCAATGGCCGTGGTGTCGATGTTGGCGGCGTTGCTGACGGTGATGCGCACGCCGTTGCCGGTGCAGTCCTCCAGATTGAAGAAGCCGCCGCACAGGAAGATGCGCGTCCCGTTGTCCACGTTGAGCGCGCCCACCCACTTCTCCCCGGACTCCGCCGGCGTGTACGTGGCGTAGAGCACCAGCGCCTCACCCGCGGGCACGGAGAGACCGGGGTTGCCGCCCACGAACAGCGGACTGCCCGCGCTGTCCTCCATGGCAAAGTGGTGCTGCGCCGTGACGGGGGTGTCCCAGGCCAGCTCGTTGATGTCGCAGGGCGCGTTGCCGGTGTTGGTCAGCGTGATGGGCAGGCGCTTGGTCGTCTGCTTGTTGGTCTTGCCAAAGCGCAAGAGGCCGTAGCGCTGGTAGCTGTCCTGGCCCTCGGGCAGCAGGTCAAACGGGTTGTTCGACGACGCCGTGGGCGGCAACACCGGGTCCACCTCCAGCTGGCAGCGCGGCGTGCCGCCACCGTTGGCCTCCAGGTTCACCGTGAAGTCCGGGTTGGTGGTGTTGTCGGCGGAGAGGACGTGGAAGCTGGCGCTGTCGGTCACCGCGTCGGGGCGCTGGCCGGGCTCATACTTCACCTGCAGGATCAGCGTGTTGGTGTCGTCGGCGTCGGGGGTCGGGTCGCCGTCGCACCCGTCGGTGCCCTTGAGGACGAACGGCGTGGCCGGCGGGCTGACGAAGGAGAAGCCGCGGTCCGCGGGGTCCAGGGCGCTGATGCTGTCGACTTCACAGTGACACACGCCGCTGTTGCGCAGCACCACGGTCTGGATGGCGCTCTGTCCCGACGCCACCGCGCCAAAGTTCACATTCAGCGGGGAGACGCTGAGGTTGCACTCCGCGCCCTTGCCCAGCAGCTGGAACGGGTAGACCACCTCACCGCCGGCGGCCTGCGTCCGCACGTTGAGCGTGCCGCTGAAGGTGCCACCCTGGTTGGGGATGAAGCTCAGCTCCACGTCGAGACCGCACTCCGCGGCGTTGCTGCCGTTGCACGGCGGGAGCTCGTTGGCCGGCGCGCTGGTGGGGGAGACGATGGTGAAGACCGGGTTGAGCTGGTCGTCGATGGAGAGGTCACTGATGCGCAGGCTCTTGGTGCCGCAGCTCTCGATCCGCTGGGTCTTGCGCTTCTCGGTGCCGGGGCGGGAGGTGCCAAAGTCAATGACGCCGGTGGGATTGTCCACGACGCACAGGTTGGCGCCCTCCCCCGCCGCCGTGAAATAGACCTTCACGGTGGCCTCGTCCTCGTCATTGCTCTTCACCAGCAGGATGCGACAGTGGCTGCCGCCCGCCGGCTCGAACACCACCTCCACCTCCTGGGTGCCGCCCGCGGGCACCTCGAAGGCCGCCGCGCCGCGGAACTTGATGGCCGCCGAGGGCGAGGGACAGATGGGATCATCCGGCGCGGCGGGAGCGAACTTCAGGCTCTCCACCTTCAGCGCGTCGTTGCCCAGGTTCTTGATCTCCACCTTGCGCACCACCACCGGCGCGCCCACCTCTCCGGTGCCAAAGGCCACCTGCAGCGGCGCGTTTCCGTCGTCGGCGTCCAGGGGGTCGTCGTTCTTGGCGCCGGTGAGTGGGTCCTGCACGAGGACCTCCGGCTTGGGGAGGGAATCCAGCGTCTCGCCACAGTCGCAGCGGGTCAGGGACATCAGGACCAGCGCGCTGACAAGCAGGGTTGGGGACCGGCGCATGAGCAGACACTCCACGGAATGACGGAGGACAACGGGAGGAGGGACCCTAGGATCGTGGCGGGTGGGTAGCATCCCCACCATGACCGACCCGACTGGTCGGATAGAGTAGGATGGTGCGACGCGTCAGTGGCGAAGTGGGATATCCGGCGACTGGAGGATGCGAGCGCGCTCCCACTAGAGTGGCGTTGTGCCCCGCGCTGCATTTCCGCTTTTGGTGATCTCCCTGCTGGCTGGCTGCGCCACCGCTGGCAGCTCCCGCTCCTCGGCTTCCCCGACGGAACCGGTGGCCCAGACCACTCCCGCGCCCGCTCCGGCCCCCGCGGCGGCCAAACCCACGACGAGCAAGCAGCAGAAGACCGCCGCCGCCCCGACGACAAGCAAGAAGTCCGCGCGCCCGGTGCTCCCCGTCAAGAAGGTGGTGCCGCCCACGGTGGCCACCGAGCTGGACCAGCAGCTGCGGAGGTTTGCGGCGTCCCGCGGGATGGTGCGGACCAGGAAGCGCGCGGAGATCATGCCCGCGGAGGTGGAGCGTGGCTGGTACCTGATCCTGGACCAGGTGGAGCGCGCCTGCATGGGTGAGCCGGAGGAAGGCACGGAGGCGGTGGAGCTCAGCACGTTCATCCGCACGCGCGTCACGCTGGAAGCGGAGTTCGAGCAGGATGAGCGTCGCTACAAGTCGGTGCCGCCGGACCTCAAGGCGCGCTGGCGTGAGGCGCTGGGGCTGGTGGATGAGCGCGTGCGCATGTTGCGGGAGAACGCCGACGGCGGATTTGCCCTGGCCCAGCGCGTGGAGTCCGACGAGCCGGTGACCCTGGTGCTGCCGGTGCAGATGGTGAACATCACCAGCTACTACGGCCACCGTCGGGACCCCATCATGCGCCACAAGACGCGCTTCCACGCCGGCGTGGACCTGGCGGGCGCTGAGGGCAGCCTGGTGACGGCGTCAGGGCCGGGGATTGTGGCCTACAGCGACTGGCACGGCGGCAGCGGCAACCACATCGTGGTGCTGCACGCGCACGGCTACCGCACGCACTACAGCCACCTGAGCAAGATCCTCGTCGAGCCGGGGACGCGGGTAGAGGCGGGCACGCCGCTGGGGCTCATGGGCGACACCGGGCGCAGCACGGGACCGCACCTGCACTTCGCGGTGAGCCGCAACGGCCAGTTCATGGATCCGCTGGACGCGCTGGAGGTTCCGCTGACGGCGGACGGACCGGCCGTGCCGCGCTCCTGACCACCCGTTACAGGGTCCCCCATGCGGCAGATGCAGGACTGGCTGGACCTGGCCTTTGACAGCACCAACGCCCTCCACGCCACGGCGGCCATTGGCCACCACCGCGCCCAGCGCGCGGAGGAGCTGCGGGCGGAGGTGCGCTCCTACGAGGTGGTGGTGAAGCCGGAGGAGTCCCTCCCCGACGTGGCGGAGCGCGTGGCGCCCAAGTTCGCGTATCACATGGAAGCGCTGGGGCTGCCGCGCAACGGCGGGCCGCGCATGTTCTTCTCCGTGTTCCTGGGTGACCGGCTCCACTTCATCACCGCGGAAGACACCATGCGGCTCTTTGACGAGCTGATTGCGGAGAACCGCGTGGCGCGCTCCCTGCTGCTGCCCGGACGCTAAACAAGCCTAAGCGCCCTGCTTGTCGCGGGAGAACAGGCCGGCCACGCCGCGGACGATCTCGGCGGGCAGCGCGAAGATCAATGCCGGGGCCATCAGCAGCGCGGCCAGCAGCTTCATGCCGGCGGATGCCTCCCGGATCTCACTGACCTCCCGCGTGGGCTGCGGGGTGCGCGTGGGCTCGGCGCGTCGTTTCTCCGCGGCGCTGGCGTCGGGGAGCGGTGGGTCCAGCAGCTCGAAGTTGGCGGCGAGCAGCCCGCTCTCGTCGGGGAGGTTGTTGTTCTTGGGCGGCGGCTCCAGTCCCGCGGTGCCCTCCAGCTCCGCCACCAGGTACTCGCCCAGCACCGCGGCGTTGCAGCTCTCCGGCAGCAGGCGCAGCAGCTCCTCGGTGGCCATCTGGAAATCCCGGGCGCTTGCAAAGCGACGCTCCGGCTCCGGGTCCAGCGCGCGCTTGATGACGCGGTCCACCGCGCGCGGCACCTCCGGGCGGAACTCGCGCACGCTGGGGTACTCCCCGCTGCGGATGGCGTCGACGACGGCGTCCTCCGGCTGCTGGTCGAACAGGCGTCGGCCCGCCAGGATCTCCCAGAGCACCGCGCCCACCGCGAAGATGTCCGCGCGACGGTCCAGCGGCGCCGCGTTCACCTGCTCCGGCGCCATGTAGCGGAACTTCCCCTTCACGATGCCCACGCGCGTCATCACCGACTGCAGGCGGCTCTTGGCCACGCCGAAGTCGCACAGCTTGGCGCAGCCCGCGCGGGAGACCAGCACGTTCACCGGGCTGATGTCGCGGTGGATGAGGCCCAGCGGGCGGCCTTTGTGGTCGGACAGCTCATGCGCATAGTGCAGGCCGTTGAGCACGTCGCCCACCACGCGCAGCGCGTGGGAGATGGGGACGGGACGGCCCACCGCGTTGGCGTTGTCGATGACCCAGCGCAACGTGGCGCCACTGACGAACTCCATGGCGATCCAGTAGCTGCCCTTGTCCACGCCCATGTCATGGATCTGCACCACGTGGGGATGGTCGAGGAGCGCCTGCACGCGCGCCTCGTCCAGGAACATGGCCTCGATCTCCTTGTCACCGAGCAGCTTCTTGGCGATGCGCTTGAGCACCACGCGCTTCTCGAAGCCGCCGGGGCCGATCTTCCGCGCCAGGTAGATCTCGGCCATGCCGCCCGCCGCCAGGAGCTGGCTGATCTGGTAGCCGCCAACGGTCTCGGTACCCAGGCTGGACATGCGTGGCGCACGCTAGCACGGCGTGGCCAACGGACGAATCTACGCCGCGCGCAGCGGAAGGGTGCGAGCCCCCACCCGCAGCACGAATCCTCCACTCTCCTCGGTGACGTGCTCGGCCAGCTGCAGCTGCGCGGCCCGCGTGAAACGGGCCCCCAGGTTTCCGTCGGCGAGGCAGCGCCAGCTGTCGTCGACGTCGACCAGCAGGGACTCGGGCTTCAGCGGTTCGGTGCGCTCGTTGCTGAGGTGCAGGAGCACGTCGTCACCGGGGAGATCGACCCACAACACGCGCAAGGGGAGGTCCTCACAGGCAATGGGCCGCACGTCGCGACCGGTGGTGACCACCAGGCTCCCGTCGGGAGCGCGGGCAATGCTGCGGTGGAGCAGCGCGGCCAGGCGCGGGTGCGTGACCTCCTCCCCGTCCTCCAGCCACGTCCCATCCCGACGCAGGTACAGCCCGTGCTGTGCATCCACCGTCATGGCCCGCTCCCGTCGTCAACCCGGGATGTACAGACACTCACAGAGGCTCTGCTGGCAGTACGTGGCGCCGGTGCAGCCGCCGCAGTCCGGCTTGCACACGCAGCTGCACGTCTCCGGGTCCAGCTGGTGTGTCGACGGGCAGGTGATGGCGGAGGTGTCGCAGACGCACTCGCAGCTAGAGGGATCGCGCGTGCGCCCGGAAGGACAGGGAGCGTCCAGGTCACAGGTGCAGCCACAGGAGGCGGTGTTGCACTCCCGGCCCGCGCCGCACACGCCGTTGCAGTCCGGGGCGCAGTTCCACGTGCACGTGGCGCGGTTGCAGAAGTAGCCCGGTCCCGGCGAGGGGCTGCCGCAATCCGCGGGGCACTCGTACTCGCACGTGGCGGGGTTGCAGACGAACCCGCCGCCGGGGCTGGGCCCGCATCCGCCGGTGCACTCGTACTGGCAGGTTTCCTGGTTGCACGCGAAGCCGGGGCCGGGAGGGTCGCCACCGCAGTCCGCGGGGCACTCGCAGCCGCACACTGCGGGGTCACCGTTGCACACGGAGGCGCCGGGACAGCTTCCACCGCAGGTGCCGTCGCACTTCCACTCGCAGGCCACGCGGTCGCAGCTCCAGCCCGGTCCCGGCGAGGTGCTGCCGCAGTCCGCGGGGCACTCCCAGCGGCACGTGGCGTGGTTGCAGGTGTAACCCGGCACCGGCGCCTCACCCGGACACGCCGCGCACTCGTACTGGCAGGTGGACGTGTTGCACGCAAAGTCCGGCCCGGGGCTGGTGCCCGGACACGACGGACAGGTCCACTGGCAGGTCTGCTGGTTGCAGGTGAAGCCCGGTCCCGGCGGCACGCCACCACAATCCAGCGGACACTCCCAGAGGCAGGTCTGCTGGTTGCACTGGTAGTTCGGCCCCGGCGCGTCGACGCCACAGTTGCTGGGACAGCTCCACAGGCAGCTCTCCGTGTTGCACACCCAGTGCTGGCCCGGCGGGGGCGAGCCGCCGCAGGTGGAGTCGCACATCCAGGTGCAGCTCTGCGTGTCGCAGCGGTGGTTGGGGTTGGGCGGCGCGCCCACGCAGTCCTCGCAGACGCACGCGCACACGTCGGGGCTGTTGTCGCAGACGAAGCCCGGGCCGCAGGAGACGCCGCAGTCCGGGAGGCACGCGAAGTCGCAGGTGGCGCGGTCGCAGAAGGCGCCGGCGCTGGGCGGGTTGCCGCCGCAGTCATTGGGACAGGTCCACTCACACGTCTCCATGTTGCAGAACGCGTTGCCGGGTGGGTTGCCGCCGCAGTTCTCCGGGCAGGTCCAGGTGCACGTGCCAGGGTCGCAGGTGTGGTTGGCGGAGGGCGGTGCGCCGTCGCAGCCGGGGCAGACGCAGCCGCACACCTCGACGGAGTTGTTGCACTGCAGGCCCGCGCCGCAGGTCTGACCGCAATCCGCGGGGCAGGTGAACTCACACTGCGTGGTGTCACAGCGCAGGTTGGGACGGGGCGCGTTGCCGCCGCAGTCCGCCGGGCACACGCACTGGTTGATGGTGGCGTTGCACACCAGCGGCGCGGGGCACGGGCCGCCGCAGGGGATGGGGTTTCCGTCGGGGTTGGGGCTGTTCTCGATCCAGTACTTGTAGCTGACCGAGATGCGCGTCCCCACCGCGTCGGCGCGCGGGCGACAGTTTCCGTAGAAGACGATGGAGCGGTTGGTGGGGTTGTAGTCGAAGCCATGCACGCGCGAGCGCGGGACGTCCGCGGCGTTGCACGCGCCCTCGGTCTGGCCCTCCATGGCCACCTTGATGGACGCGCTGATGGGCGGCTTGGAGAGGATGTACGGGCTGGCGTTGCCGATGGCCTGGTCCAGGATGGCGGCGATGGCGGCCTGGAGCTTCTGCTGCTGTTGCGGGTCGGTGTCCGGCGGGAGGTCGGCCAGCACGCCACCCATGGCGGCCATGAACGTGGGCCAGCGCGTGTTCATGTAGGGGCCGCTCTCGTCGGAGCAGTTGCCCCCGGCGGGACAGGTGATGCCCGCCACGAACGCCACGGAGGTCTCCGCGTTGCCCAGCCCGTCGACGTTGTTGAAGAACGCCTGCCACGCGGGAAGGTTGGCGAGCGAGCGGGCGGGCTCCGGGTTGGCGGCGCTGGCGCTGAAGCGTCCGTCGGATTGCTCGTTGGTGTCGGTGAGGAAGACCACCACGAGCTTGGCGCCCTCACGCAGCCGATTGGCGTCCTCGACCGCGGTGCGCGGCAGCATGTTGTAGGGCGAGGGCGCGGGCGCGTAGCCGTCGTTGTAGGCGTCGGAGTAGCCGTCACCGTTGCTGTCGGTCTCCGTGCCGCGCGTCTGGTTGCGGTTGCAGTGGCGCTTGCCCATCACCGTGCCGCCCATGACGCAGGCCACGGGGCGGAAGAAGTTCTCCGCGCCGGAGCCGCCAATGCCCACGTTGTCGACGCAGGTCCGGAAGTCCGCCGCCACGCGCGTGAAGGCGCAGTAGCGCGGGGTACCACCCGGGCCGTTCACGGTGTTCCAGGAGTTCACGTCGTTGGCGATGTAGTCGGCGTCACTGGTGAGCACGGCGATGCGCCAGTCCACGGTGGACGCGCCCAGCTGGTCGCTCATGGCCTGCGCGGCGGTGGAGAGCGCGGTCTGCTCATTGTCCATGGAGCCGGAGTTGTCGACGACCCACAGGAAGTCCACCGGCTGCCGCGCCTGCACGGTGAGGCGGTCGCACTGCACGCCGGTGGTGTCGCCGAACTGGGCCAGCGCCGAGCCGTTGGTGAGGTCATCCACCTTGAAGAGGCGCGTCTCGTCGGAGATGTTGGCCACGTTGGTCAATCCCACGACGACCATCTGGGTGTTGTCGCTGCGGTGCACCAGCTCCACCTGGAGATGGAACGGCCCGGTCTGCGTCCCGCCCGTGCCGTCGGCGGCGTTGAGCACGCCGGTGGCGCCGGGGAGGATGGCCTGCAGGAGGCGCGTGGCGGCCACGCCCACGGTGGTGTTGTTGTCGTCGGTGTACGTGTACTGGGCGAAGATCACGGGGTGGTTGTCCCAGGTGGTCTCGGCGTTGAAGATGCTGCGCACCGGGTTGCCGGGCACGCCCAGCAGCGCCTCCAGCGACGTGAGCTCCTCGCTGAGGTCATTGCCCGCCAGCCGCGGGGTGACCTTGATGGCAAAGCCGGCAATCTGCGCGGTGCGCTCGAGCACCATGGCGCCGCGCTGCTCCCCGGCCACCTGCACGTCGGTGATGTCACCCTGGGCGTAGCTCTCCGCCACGGCGAGGAGGAGGTCCGCCTTGGCACCGGAGCGGCCGATGATCTGCACCGGGCGCAGCTGGCCCGCGGCACAGGCCTGCTGGTCGGCGGTGCCGGTGTCATTGGGATTGGACGGATTGAGCTCGCCGAGGCCGGGCTCATAGGCACCGTTCTGGTTGGCGTCTTCGGCACCGTCGGAGATGCCGTCATTGTCGGTGTCGGCGCTGAGCGGGTTGGTGGTGGTGGCGCTGTTGGCGTCCAGCCGCGGAGCCAGCGCGCCCACGCAGTGGACCGCGTCCAGGTTCACCGTGCGGCCGGTCTCCACACCGTCGGGGAGGCCGTCGTCGTCGCTGTCGCGGTCGCGCGGGTCGGTCTCGCCGTTGTCGCGCAGGCCGTTCTTGTTGGCGTCCTCGTCTCCGTCCGCCACCGCGTCGCAGTCGGTGTCGATGAGGTTGGGGTCGCTCTCCGTGAGACCGAGGATGCCGTCCTGGTCGCGGTCCTCGTTGCCGTCGACAATCCCGTCGTTGTCGGTGTCCGGGTCATTGGGGTTGGTGCGGGTGACGTTCTCCTCGCGCGGGTTGGTGATGCCGTCGCCGTCGGTGTCCACGTCGGGATCCAGCGGGTCGGTCTCACCCACGTCCACCACGTGGTTCTGGTTGCGGTCCTCCGCCCCGTCGGAGAAGGTGTCGTTGTCGGTGTCGGCGTCGTTGGGGTCGGTCTCGGTGGCCTCCCGCTGGCCATTGCGGTTGACGTCCTCGATGCCGTCGTTGATGCCGTCGCCGTCGGTGTCCGCCAGGTAGGCGAGCGTGGGGTTGGTGGGCGCGGTGGCCACGGGGAACGCGGCACAGCCGGGTGAGCCCGCGGTGGTGGTGACGCCGCGCTCCACGCCGTCGGTCAGCAGGTCTCCGTCGGAGTCGGTGTGGCGCGGGCTGGTCTCGGTGGCTTCACGGATGCCGTTGCCGTTGACGTCCTCCTCCTTGTCGCGCAGGCCGTCACAGTCGGTGTCGACGAGCAGCGGGTTGGTCTCCCCGAAGTTCAGCTGGCCGTCGGCGTTGCGGTCCTCCTGGCCGTCGGTGAGGCCGTCTCCGTCGGTGTCCGGCACGTTGGGGTTGGTGCCGATGGCGGTCTCCCGCACGTCCTTGATGCCGTCGCCGTCGGTGTCGCCGTCGAACACCAGCGGATCGGTCTCACCGGGGTCAACCACGTGGTTCTGGTTGCGGTCCTCCGCGCCGTCGACCAGCGTGTCGTCGTCGGTGTCGGCGTCATTGGGGTCGGTCTCCAGGCCGTTGCGCGTGCCGTCCTGGTCCTGATCCTCCACGCCGTCGCGGATGCCGTCGTTGTCGCTGTCCGGGTCACGCGGGTTGGTGAGGTTGGCCAGGCCGGCCACCACGGGCACGTCCACGCACCCGGTGGAGCCCGCGGCGCTGACCAGGCCCAGCTCCACTCCGTCGGTGAGGCCGTCGCCGTCGGTGTCGGCCAGACGCGGGTCGGTCTCGGTGTCACCCACCACGAGGTCTCGGTTGGCGTCTTCCGCGCCGTCGCCGAGACCGTCGCAGTCGGTGTCGGGCATGAGCGGGCTGGTCTCCCCGGTGTTCACCAGGCCGTCGTCGTTGAGGTCCTCGCGACCGTCATTGAGGCCGTCGTCGTCGGTGTCGGGGTCGTTGCGGTCGGTTCCGTGGGCGTCCTCGACGATGTCCTGGATGCCGTCCCCGTCGCTGTCCACCTGGGCCACGTAGCTGCAGGTCTCGCCGGGGTCGCAGACACCGTTGCGGTTCCGGTCCTCCTGGCCGTCGTTGAAGCCGTCGTTGTCGGTGTCGCCGGTGGCGGGATTGCTCTCGTTGGGATCGCAGGCGCCGTCGTGGTCGCGGTCCTCCAGCCCGTCGGCAATCCCGTCGAGATCGGAGTCGCGGCTCACCGGGTTGGTGGTGGTGGCGGGGTCGGTGTCCACGTACTGGTTGGGGCAGTGCGCGTAGTCCAGCACGGAGTTGACGCCGCGCTCGACGCCGTCCGCCAGCAGGTCGAAGTCGGTGTCGGCGTTGAGCGGGTCCGTCTCACCCTGGTCCAGGATGCCGTTGTGGTTGGCGTCCTCGTCGCCGTCGTTGATGCCGTCGCAGTCGGAGTCCGGGAGCAGCGGGTGGGTCTCACCCAACGCCTGCAGGCCATCCTGGTCGCGGTCCTCCTGGAGGTCGGTGAGCCCGTCGAAGTCGCTGTCCGGCTCCAGGGGGTTGGTGTGGGTGATGAAGTTCTCGTGCTCGTCGGTGATGCCGTCGGCGTCGGTGTCCGGGTCGCTCACGTTGGGGTCGGTCTCACCGGGGTCCACCACGCCGTTGTGGTTGGGGTCCTCCACGCCGTCGGGGATGTTGTCGTTGTCGCTGTCGGCGTCGTTGGCGCCGGTCTCACCGGGATCCAGCGCGCCGTTGCGGTTGCGGTCCTCCACGCCGTCCAGGATCCCGTCGCCGTCGCTGTCGGTGCTCACCGGGTTGGTGATGCTGGGCGGCTCCGCGCTCACCGGCTGCGCGGGGCAGTTGGTGGCGTCGAGAATGGAGGTGACACCGCGCTCCACGCCGTCGGGGATGCCGTCAAAGTCGGTGTCGGCCTTGGTGGGGTCGGGCTCATCGGGGTCGCGGATACCGTCGTGGTTGAGGTCCTCCTCGCCGTCGGAGAGACCGTCGCAATCGGTATCCACGCGCAGCGGGTAGGTCTCCCCCGCGTTGCGCAGGCCGTCCTGGTTCCTGTCCTCCACGCCGTCGGGGAGCGCGTCGTCGTCGCTGTCGGGGTCGTTGGGGTCGGTGTGGGTCACCTCGCGCTCGCGCGCGTCCAGGATGCCATCCCCGTCGGTGTCCAGCTCGGCGGTGAGGGGATCGCTCTCCCCGGGGTCCACCACGCCGTTGCGGTTGGCATCCTCGACGCCGTCGGGAACGCCGTCTCCGTCGGTGTCGGCCAGCCGCGGGTTGGTCTCCGTGGGCTCACGCGCACCGTTGTGGTTCTTGTCCTCCAGGCCGTCGCTCAGCCCGTCCCCGTCGGTGTCGGCGACGCCGGGGTTGGTCTCCGTGGCGTCCACCACGCCGTCATGATTGGCGTCCTCGATGCCGTCGGCCAGGCCGTCTCCGTCGGTATCCACCTCCGCGGGGTTGGTCTCGCCGTCGTCGAGCGCGCCGTTGTGGCTGGTGTCCTCCACGCCGTCGGGGATGCCGTCGCCGTCGGTGTCGGTGCTGGTGGGATCGCTCACCGTGGCGGGGTCCTGGTCCACCCGCGGGGCCACCGCGCAGCGCGG
The DNA here is from genome assembly GCA_040752415.1 of Myxococcota bacterium. Classification (GTDB taxonomy): domain Bacteria; phylum Myxococcota; class JACRCW01; order JACRCW01; family JACRCW01; genus JBFMGU01. The sequence continues at coordinate 77,589 of JBFMGU010000001.1, read as the reverse complement.
ATCCGGGCTGCCCGTCTCCCCGGACTCCACGCCGTCCCAGATGCCATCCCCGTCGGTGTCCGGGTTGCCCGGGTCCGTGCGCCGACCGTCGCCCCAGATGCGGCCGAACTCCTGCTCGTCGGAGAGCCCGTCGCAGTCGCTGTCCCGCGTGGCGTTGTCCGGGTTGTTGGCGTCCGGCGTGAGGATGGGCGGCGTGGCGTCGAGGCTGCCGCCGTCCAGGCCCCCGGAGGTGCTCCCCGAGGTGCTGCCACTCCCGCTGCTGCTGGAGCTGCCCGAGGTGCCGCTTCCCGACGAGTCACTCCCCCCGCTCGAACTGCTCGTGTCGGTCCCCGCGACCGGTCCCGGAGGTGTGGTGCAGGCCCAGGAGATCAGGGTGCCGACGACGAGGATTGCCAGACGTGAGCGGAACATGAACCCAGGCTATCCCGAGGTAAGGCCCGTCGCCACGCCTGCCCAACGCCGCGGAGGTGCGACAACCCCTCCCCGCCCGCGCCCCCGCCCGTGGTGCCATTCCGCAGCGGTGGCAAACGCGGCGTGGACGCGAGGCCCCGCTCAGTGGAAGTGTAGGGGATTCCAGAGTTTGGAGGTGGGCGGCACATGCGGGTGGCGGCCTTGATTCCGGCGCTCAACGAGGAGCGAAGCGTGGGTGACGCGGTGCGTCGCCTGCGGATGGCCGGCGTGCCCCGCGTGGTGGTGGTGGACAACGGCAGCACCGACCAGACGACGGAAGTGGCGCGCGCGGCGGGCGCGCAGGTTGTGCGCGAGGAGCGGCGGGGCTACGGGCGCGCGTGCCTGGCGGGGATGGCGCACCTGCAGGCGGATCCGCCGGACGCGCTGCTCTTCATGGACGCCGACCTCTCCGACGTGCCGGAGGAAGCCGCGCTGCTGCTCTCCCCGCTCTCCCGCGACCATGCCGACCTCGTCATCGGCTCACGTGTGCTGGGCGAGGCGGAGGGGCGCGCGGAGCGGGGCTCGCTGACGCCGCCGCAGCGCTTTGGCAACGCGCTCTCCTGCTGGCTCCTGTGGCACCTCTACGGCGTGCCGGCCACGGACCTGGGCCCGTTCCGCGCCATCCGCTGGGACGCGCTGATGCGGCTGGGGCTCACGGACCAGGACTTCGGGTGGAACGTGGAGATGCAGATCAAGGCGGCGCGCCAGCGACTGCGGGTGATGGAGGTGGCGGTGAGCTACCGCACGCGCAAGACGGGCACGTCGAAAATCAGCGGGGACATCCGCGGCACGGTGAAGGCGGGCACCAAGATCCTGTATACGGTGGCCCGCCTGCGAGGGAGCCCGGTGGGCCACGCGGCGGGGGGCGTGGGAGAGCAGCCATGGAGACGCTGATCATCTTCGGCCGCGCCCCCGGCGTCGGGTCGGCGAGGAACAAGCTGGCGCGCGAGCTGGGTGAGGTGGAGGCGGAGCGCCTGTACGCCGCGTTCCTGTCCGACGCTGCCGCCACCGCGGCCTCCTGGCGACGCCGCGCGGTGGCCGGTCAGCCGCGCCAGGTGGCCCTCTACGTGCCGGACAGCGCCGACGACGCCCTGGTGGTGGAGACCGCGGCCACCTGCAGCGCGCGCATCTGTGTGCACTCCGGCACCGAGCTGGTGGAGCAGATGGCGCACGCCGTCCAGGATGAGCTGGACCGCGGCGCGGAGCGCGTGTTCCTGCTGAGCTCCAGCGCGCCCACGCTGCCGGTACATCTCCTCGAGGAAGCATTGCGCGCGGTGCTCTACCACGACGTGGTGGTGGGCCCGGGCTTTGACGGCGGCTGCTGGGGCCTGGGACTGCGTCGGGACCCGGACGCGCGCCCGGAACGTGAGGCCGGCCTGCGCGAGGCGTTGTTCCAGAAGATTGCGTGGGGCACGCCGGGGAGCCTGGGCCAGGCCATGGAGCGTCTGCACAAGGCCGGCTTCACCCTGCACATGCTCCCGTTCTGGCTCGACGTCACCGACCCGGCCGATCTTTCCCGGCTCAAGCTCAACCTGCGCTACCAGGAGCTGCGCGGCTCCCCCGCCGGTGCCGCCACACGCATGGCGCTCTCCCTGCACGCCGGCCCGCCGGTTCCCAGCGCCGCCCCGCTGCGCGGCGCGCGCCGGGCCTGATCCCTTCTGAACAGTCGCCCCCACCTCGGAGGCCCACACCATGAAGAAGCTGTTCACCGTCACGCCCCTGAAGCTCTCCCTGGGCCTCTCCTTCCTGATCTCCGGCGTGCTCTTCCTGCAGGACCAGCTGCGCTGGGTGAACTGGCTGCCCTACCGGCTGGAGCTGAAGATCCTGGACTTCAACTTCCTCACCCGCGGGCCCATCCCCATGGAGCCGCAGGTGGTGATTGCCGCGGGCGACGAGAAGGCCATTGACGCGTTTGGCCTGTGGGGCAGCTGGAGCCGTCGCGTCTACGCGCAGATGATGACGCAGCTCTTCAACGCCGGCGCCGACATCGTGGCGTTCGATATGGTCTGGTCCGACGAGAAGGGCGAGGGCGACTCCGAGCAGATGAGCCGGGTGATGCTGAAGTACCGGCAGGAGGGCCTGGATGAGCGCGGCAAGGAGGCGGCGGAGAAGGTTGCCGCGGCACGCGCGCGGCTGGAGGAGCTCACCAAGATCGTCGACAGCGCCGAGGATTTGATCAGCGCCGGCAAGGTGACGGGCAAGGGCAAGCGGCAGCTGCAGGTCACCCTGACCGAGCTGCGCGAGGCGCAGAAGGACGCGGCGGCGGAGCTGACGGCGGCGCACAAGAGCGCGGGCACGCTGAGCGAGGCGGTGGAGCGCTACTCGCAGGTGCTGCAGGAGGAGGCCGGCGGCAAGAGCCCGGACCAGGAGCTGGAGGAGGTGGTCAGCGAGCACTCGACGCGGGTGGTGCAGGGTTACATTGCCGAGCCGAACCCCGGGCCGGAGCCGCCCACGCCGGACAAGCAGCACGAGCACTTCAAGCGCGTGGCCTCCGCGGCCGTGGACACCTGGTACCTCGACGTCAAGGAGGTGGACGCCAGCCCGCGCGGGAAGGTGGCGCGCGCCACGCACGAGATGTGTGAGGGCAAGAAGGCGTGCTCGGTGGCCGCCGAGGAGCTGGGCAACCGGCTGGGCATGGAGGAGGAGCAGTTCATTGCCGGCGTGAAGGCGCTGGTGGACGCCAAGGCCGCCACCATGACGGAGACGGGCCTGGACGTGGCCGACCCCGCAACGCTGGTCCCGCTCTTCCAGAAGAACGCCGACACCAGGCTGGTGGAGTGGCTGCCCGGCGCCAAGGAGAAGCGCGAGACGGAGCTGAAGCCCGGCGTCACCGTGATCAAGGGCGACTTCATTGCGCCGCTGGATCGCTTTGCGGAGGTGGGCCAGAACTTCGGCTTCTATTCCGCCGAGCCCGAGGTGGACGGCGTGTTCCGCAAGCAGCCGCTGTTCTACCGGCACTGGGCGCCCGCGCCCGACGAGGACGCCAGTGCCTGCACCGCGTGCAACCGGGCGAAGCTGACGCCGGAGAAGTTCGAGGCGCTGGAGAAGCCGGAAGTGTGCTCCGAGGTCTGCCGCCAGGAGTGCGCCGACTGTTTCATCCGCGCCTACTACCTGCCCTCGCTCCCGCTGGCCCTGGTGCAGCAGCGCTTTGCCACCACGCCCGTCATCATCCGCGACCAGAACTACCAGTGGCTGCAGTCCTTCAGCCAGGTGACGTTGTTGCCCAGCGATCCCGTGCCCGTCGGCCGCGCGCCGCTGGTCATCCCGACGGATCCCTCCGGCAAGCTGCAGCTGAACTACTATGGACCCTGGCGCGACCCGGACACCCAGAAGCCGCTGTTCCCGACGCTGAGCGTGGCGGACATCGTCGAGGGGAAGTTCGATCCCAAGGTGGTGAAGGGCAAGGCGGTGCTGTTCGCGGTGACCGCCATTGGCACCTACGACCAGCGCTCCACGCCGTTTGATCCGTTCGTTCCCGGCGTGGCCATCCATGCCACCGCGGCGCAGAACATGAGCGACGGCCGCTTCCTCTCCCGTCCGCAGGAAATCGTGATGGGGGAGATTGCGTTCGTGCTGATCATGGGCCTGCTGCTGGGCCTGTTGCTGCACCGGCTGAGCGTGCTGGTGAGCTTCCTCGTCGTGGCGGCGTTGTTCCTGGTCTACGGCGCGGCCAGCGTGGGAGCGCTGTCCAAGGGCTACTGGGTGCACAGCTTCTGGGCGCACTTGCAGCTGGCCTTCACGTGGGCGGCGGTGGTGGCGCACGGATACCTGACGGTGGGCAAGGAGAAGGCGGCCATGCGCAAGGCGTTTGGCGCCACGCTGGACCCGGTGCTGGTCGACGAGCTGGCCAAGGACCCCGACGCCATCAAGAGCCTCAAGGGCGACGAGCGCGAAGCCACCTGCATGTTCAGCGACATCCGCGGCTTCACCACGCTCTCCGAGAATCTCACCCCCGAAGAGCTCACCATCTTCCTCAACGACTACTTCACGCCGCAGGCCGCGGCGATCATGCACCACAAGGGTTATCTGGATAAGTACATTGGCGACGCCATCATGGCGCTGTTTGGCGCACCGCACGCGTTCGAGGATCACGCGGTGAGCGGCTGCTACGCGGCGCTGGACATGATGGAGCAGCTGCACACGTTCAAGAAGTGGGTGGTCAGCGACCCCAAGTGGGCCGCGTTCTGCCAGCGACTCACCAGCAAGCACATGGACCCCGCCGCCTTCGACATCGGCATCGGCCTCAACTCCGGCCTGATGCGCGTGGGCTTCATGGGCAGCAGCCAACGCACCAACTACAGCGCGCTGGGCGACGCGGTGAACCTGGCCAGTCGTCTCGAGGGACAGACCAAGGAATACGGCGTCCACGTGATCATCAGCGAGAACACCTACGCCGCGGCCAAGGGCAAGATCCACGCGCGCCTCCTCGACGCCATCCGCGTCAAGGGCAAGAAGGAGCCGGTGCGCATCTACGAGCTGATTGGCAAGGGCGACGCGCCGCCGGAGTGGGCGCAGTTCATCCAGACGTTCCACACCGGCATCGAGCTGTTCCAGGGCCGCCGGTTTGCCGACGCCATTCCGTACTTCGCCCAGGCGCTGCGCGAGAAGCCGCTGGATCCCGCGTACGAGGCCGAGCTGCAGAAGAAGGGCAAGCCGCGCGACCTCATCAGCGCCGAGTACATCTCCCGTTGCATGATGTACCAGGAGAACCCGCCGCCGCCGGATTGGGATGGCGTGGTGACCAAGACCACCAAGTGAGGTTGCGTCGTGGTGGATGATTCCGTGGTGGCCACGCGCGCACTGCGCGGCGCCGCCGGCCTGATGGATGCCGCGACCGCTACCGGCGTGCTGCACCTGCGCTCGCTGGCCAGTCTGCTCCCCACGCTGGGCCTGGCCGGGAATGACGACGAGCGACGCGCCCTCTACCACGCGCTCAAGCTGCCCATGGACGCCACCGTGAACCAGGTGGCGCCGCTGCCGTGGCCCGGTGCGCCGAGGCTGCAGGGTCGCACGCTGCTGGTGCATGGTGCGGTGGAGCAGACGGACGCCGCGTTGCGGCTGGCTGCCGGTTGTGCGCTGGGTCTGGTGCCCGCGGAGATGGGCTTCACCCCGACGACAAGCGGGCAGGAGGCGGCGCTGTTGTCCGCGGCGGTGGAGCGCCTGGAGGATCCCGCCTCCCCCGTGCTGCTGGTGGTGGGGCCGCCCCGTCTCACCGCCGACCTGCTCTCCCCCGTCGTGCGCGACCTGCAGCCGGTCCTCAAGACCATGGCCGACCGGCGGGGCCTGTCCGCCGCCACGACGGGCGACGTGGGCTATGAGCTGCTCAGCATGCTCGACGGGGAAGCCGGTCTCGTCGACGAGCGTGTGGAGAACGAGGCGCGCGCGGGCGTGCACACGCTCCCCGGCGGTGCGGCGGTGGTGGTGGGCGAGGTGGACGGCGACGCGGTGGATGAGCGGGTGGCGTCGTCGTTGAAGGGCGCGGGTGGCGTGGTGTTGTGCGTGGAGCCCGCGGTGGTGGGTCCCCTGCTGCCCGCGCTGGCGTCACGACTGAAGGCCGTGCTGGTCCTCGCCGGCGCGCAGATGCACGCGGGCGTGGTTTCCGAGCTGCCGGCGCGCATGGTCATGGCGGACAGTGGCTACGTCGTTGGAGGGATGCTGGAGAGCGCGTCCATCCAGTCGCGGGAGCTACCCAACGAGCTGGCGGTGCAGGTGGGTGAGACGGCAGTGGCGGCGCCAAGCCCGCTGCTCGCGGGTGCGGCGCGTCGCGCGTGTGGTGAGGGGAAGGCCGCGGTCACCGACGGGGCCACGGGGCTCGCGGTGGTTGCGCTGAACCATGCGCTCGACGAGGGGGCGCTGGCCGGTGGATGCAAGTTGAGCCTGGCGCTCTTTCCGCGGGAGCGGCGTGACGTGGGACGCGCCGTTGCTGCGACGTTCCTGCGTCAGAACCTGGGCGCCGCGCGCAGCAGCGGGGGCGCGCGCAAGGTGCGCATCAAAGGCTGACGTCGTCAGGTACGGAGCTGACGCTCGAGTTCGGTGACTCGCTGGGCCAGGTCATCAACACGCTGCGCGTCGGCCTTGCGGTCGATGCGGTCTCCCTGATCACGCACTTCCTGCTGCAGCACCCGGATCTCGTCGGAGTGGCCGCGAAGCTCCTCCCTCATCTGGCGGATGTCCTCGCTGTTCTTCCGGATGTCCTCGCTGTTCTTGCGAATGTCCTCACTGTTCTTCCGGATCTCCTCGCTGTTCTTGCGGATGTCCTCGCTGTTCTTGCGGATGTCCTCGCTGTTCTTCCGGATCTCCTCAGTGTTCTTGCGAATCCCATCCCCCAGCTCGTCGCGGGTCTGCGTGAGATTCGCGGATAGCTCCAGCAATGCCGCCTCGATCCGCTCGAAGCGAGCGTCCCAACGGTTCTCAAGCCGGTCGACGCGCGCGTTCACCGTCGTCAGGCCCTCGGCGAGGATGCGAATGTCGTCCTGGGTCTTCTCATACAGAATCTCCAGCCGACCACGACGTGTCGCCGAAGGCGGCTTGGAGCCCGCGCGGGCCTTGGTGGATCGTTTGGCGGGCATGGCGACGACCGTACCTGGGGCTGAAGACTCGGACAAGGAAGGTTCGAATTGGGTCACCCACCTCGTCCGTGCTCGCCGACCAACGGCACGAAGCGGCACGCGGTGAGCTCCTGGCGTTCCGGCTCTCCGTCGGTGACCTTGCGCCAGCGGACCAACACCTGCATGTCCTCCGGCCCCACCGGCGCCACCAGTCGACCACCGGGCACGAGCTGCTCCCACAACCCGGGTGCCACGTCGTCGGCGCCGGCGGTGACCAGGATGGCGTCGTAGGGCGCGTCGGGTGCGTAACCACCGCTGGCGTCTCCCAGCACCGCGCGCACGCCTCGCACGCCGGCACTTCGCAACGTCCGCGCCGCTCGCACGCCCAGCTCCTCCCGCACCTCCACCGTGGTCACGTAGCGACACAGTTGCGCCAGCACCGCGGCCTGGTACCCGCTGCCCGTCCCCACCTCGAGCACGTGGTCCGTGGGCTTCAGCTCCAGCGCGCGCGTCATCAATGCCACCATGTGCGGCTGGCTGATGGTCTGGCCGTGGCCAATGGCAAGCGCGACGTCGTCGTAGGCGCGGTGGCGCAGGGCCTCGGGGACGAACAGGTGACGAGGGACGGCGGCGATGGCGGCGAGGGTGCGCTCGTCGTCAAGCTCACGGCGGGCGCGGAGGGAGGCCACCAGGGCGGCGCGCGCGGCCTGCAGCTGCTGCTCGGACGGGTTGGAGGGGGACGAGGTCATGGGCGCTGCTCCCGTGGCCTGGGGCCGGCCGGCTTGCTACCTCGCCGGGATTCCCGGGGACAGGCCGGTTGCCCGCAAGCCCACGACTTTGCTACGCGCTTCCGCCCGCGGTCCCCAGGCCGGTCCGCCCTTCAGGAGTTGCCCATGTCCTCGTCCAAGCCCACCAAGAGCACTGAAATCCGCAAGACGTTCCTGGACTACTTTGCCGGGCGTGGGCACCGCGTGGTGAAGAGCAGCAGCCTCATCCCCGTCAACGATCCCACGTTGTTGTTCACGAACGCCGGCATGGTGCAGTTCAAGGACATCTTCACCGGCGACGAGAAGCGCGACTACACGCGCGCCGCCACCAGCCAGAAGTGCGTGCGCGCCGGCGGGAAGCACAATGACCTCGAGAACGTGGGTCGCACGGCGCGGCATCACACGTTCTTCGAGATGCTCGGCAACTTCTCCTTTGGCGACTACTTCAAGGAAGACGCCATTGCGTACGCGTATGAGCTGCTGACGCGCGACATCGGCCTGGACGTGGGCCGCATGCACATCACCGTGTTCAAGGGTGAGGACGGCATCCCGCGTGACGACGAGGCGGCGGGCATCTGGAAGAAGATGGGCATCCCGGAGAGCCGCATCCGATACGAGGGCAAGAAGGACAACTTCTGGCAGATGGGCGACACCGGCCCCTGCGGTCCCTGCAGCGAGATCCACTTCGACCGCGGCGTGGTGAAGGGCGCGTTTGGTGGCGACGACCCGGAAGGCGACCGCATCCTGGAGATCTGGAACCTGGTCTTCATGCAGTACCAGCGCTTCGCCGACGGGACGATGAAGCCGCTCCCGAAGCCCTCCATTGACACCGGTGGCGGCCTGGAGCGTTGGGCCATGGTGCTGGGCGGCTACGCGTCCAACTACGACAGCGACCTGTTCAAGCCGCTCATCGACGCCACCTGCGAGGAGGTCAAGAAGAAGTACAGCTCCTCCGACAGCCTGGACGACGTGGCCATGCGCGTGATTGCCGACCACAGCCGCGCATGCAGCTTCCTGATGGCCGACGGCGTGATGCCTTCCAATGAGGGTCGCGGGTACGTGCTCCGTCGCATCATGCGGCGCGCCATCAAGTTCGGCGACCAGCTTGGCTACAAGGACGTGTTCTTCGACCGCGCGTGCGGCCGCGTGGTGGACCTGATGAAGGACATCTACCCCGAGCTGCAGGAGAACCGGAGCCTCATCCTGAAGACGGCGCAGCAGGAGGAGGAAGCGTTCCGCAGGACGCTGTCCAAGGGCCTCAAGCTCATTGACGAGTTCAGCGCGTGGAAGCAGGAGGGCAACCAGAAGATCATGCCCGGCGACGCGGCGTGGAACCTGTACGCCACCTACGGCTTCCCGGTGGACCTCACGCAGGTCATCGGTCGCGACAAGGGCTTCGTCGTCGACGAGAAGGGCTTCGAGAAGGCGAAGGAGGAGCACGAGAAGGTCAGCGCCGCGGGCGGCCTGGGCCTGGAGGGCATTGCCGAGGTCTACAAGGGCCTGCGCAACAAGCACGGCGCCACGAAGTTCCTGGGCTACGAGACCACCGAGGCGCAGGGCACCGTCAAGGCGCTCCTCGTCGGCGGGAAGGACGTGGAGAGCGTCTCCTCCGGCAAGGTGGAGCTGGTGATGGACCAGACACCCTTCTACGGCGAGGCCGGCGGCCAGGTGGGCGACACCGGCGAGATCACCGCGGGCGGCGTGAAGCTGCAGGTCACCGACACCAGGAAGTATTCCGACGTCATTGTGCATCACGCCGAGGTCAAGCAGGGCTCCGTGAAGGTGGGTGACAAGCTGACCTTGAAGGTGGACGCCGACCGTCGGGACAACGTGCGCGCGCACCACAGCGCCACGCACCTGCTCCACGCCGCGCTCAAGAAGGTCCTGGGCGACCACGTCAAGCAGGCGGGCTCCCTGGTGGCGCCGGACCGGCTGCGCTTTGACTACTCGCACTTCCAGCCCGTCACCGACGAGCAGATGGCGGCGATCGAGGACCTGGTGAACCGCTGGGTGCTGCAGAACGCGGAAGCGCAGACGGAGGTCACCAGCTTTGACGCCGCGCGTGCCAAGGGTGCGGTGGCCCTCTTCGGCGAGAAGTACGGCGACGAGGTCCGCATGCTGCGCCTGGGTGAGAACTCGGTGGAGCTGTGCGGTGGCACGCACGTGCGTCGCACCGGCGACATTGGCCTCTTCAAGGTGGTGAGTGAGGGACCGCTGGCGGCGGGCGTGCGTCGCATGGAGGCGGTGGCGGGTCGCGTGGCGTTGGCGCACGTGCAGCAGATGGAGCGTGAGCTGCGCAAGGCCGCCGCGACGTTGAAGACCAGCCCGGCGGAAGTTGCCGAGCGCGTGGAGAAGCTCACCAACGACTACAAGGCGCTGGTGAAGGCGCGTGAGGCCGACCAGTCCAAGGCGGCGGCTGCGGGCGCGGGCGCATTGGTGCAGAACGCGCGCAAGGTGCGGGGCGTGAACGTGGTGGTGCACCGCCAGGACGACCTGGACGCCAAGGGCCTGCGCGAGCTGGCCGACAAGGTGCGCGACAAGCTGCAGAGCGGCGTGGTGGCGCTGGGCAGCAACAAGGACGAGAAGGCCGCGCTGCTGGTGGCCGTGACCAAGGACCTCACCGACAAGATCAACGCCGGCAAGCTGGTGGCGGCGATGGCGGAGGTGGTGGGTGGTCGTGGCGGTGGCAAAGCGGACATGGCGCAGGCCGGCGGTCCCAACAAGGACAAGCTGGACGAGGCGCTGAGCCGCGTGGATTCGCTCCTGCCGTAACCGAGTCACGAAGTGGGTCGGCGGGTGAGCGGCGCCCTGGAGTGCGGTGCGACCCTGCTTGAGCGCGCCACGACGTGAAGCACCGCCCTGGATTGTCGTCGAGGGTTGCCCGTCGGTGAACCGCTGGTTCAACCCAGGGCGGTGCTGGTCCCCTGGAGCGCGTGGACCTGTTGGCACCGCACTCCAGGGTTGGACTCGGCATTGACCTCTTCGTCATGGAGCCAGGAACTGTGCCTGCCCCACTTGCTCGGGGCCAAGCACGGTCTCTGTTCCGTCGCTGAAGGTAAACTTCACCTCCCACGCGTGGGGCCCGTCGTCATTGGCGACGAGGATCTCCACCGGCGTGGTGGTCCCCGTCAGTGACACCGGCTCGCTCACGGCGGGAATGCGGTCGGTGCGGAAGAAGTCGCGCGCGTACTCCTCGTCGGCGGAGGCGCGGGGCTCACCGCCCAGGAAGACCACACCGATGTCATCCGCGCCCACCTCGACGGTGACCGTGGTGGCGCCCGGCGGAGTCCGCAACGTCCCGCCGTAGAGGACGGCGAACTTCGTCGCCACGGTGGGCGCGCCCTCCAGGCCGGGCAGTGTGTTCACCGCGCCGCTCGACGGAGGGGAGCGCAGGAAACCCTGGGTCACATTCGCAGTGAAGGCCGGCGTCCCGGCGCGCACGGTTTCCACGACGTCCTCCGCCTTCTGTCGCTGCAGCAGGTCCCGCGGCACGCTCTCCAGTTGGTAGACACGCGCCTGCAGGCCATTGAACGCGTCGGGAAGCGGGTCGTTTCCGTCGGGAAGTCCGTCACCGTCGGTGTCCGAGCCGGCGAGCACGGCGCGCAGCGTCAGCGTCGAGGGGGTGGAGGAATTGCCGTACGCGTCCTGCGCGGTTCCGGAAAGACGCAGTTGGCCCGCGGCCTCCGGAACCACGACGGAAAAACGCGCCGTCCCGGAGTTCCCGCTGAGACTGGCCTGCACCAGGTTGACCGGCACCGCACCCAGCGCGCCCTCGGCCGTGAGGTCCACGCTGGTGACGTTGCTCTCCGCGTCGGAGGCCTGCACCACCACGTCCACCGTCTCTCCGCTGTTGACGACGTCATTCTCCGCCAGCGTTCGCTGCCCCACGGACGCCAGCAGCGGCTCGACGGTGGGCGGGTTGGGATCGGGCGGAGCCAGCACCTTGATGCGTTTGCGCGCTCGACCTCGTTTGCCGCCGTTGTCGGTCACGCGCAGCTCCAAGGTGAACAGGCCCTGCTCCGTGTAGCGGAACGTGGCCTGAGGCCCGGTCACCGACTCCGCGCCCGTTCCGAGGTTCCAGGAGTGCTCCACCACCGTCCCGTCGATGTCGAAGCTGGCGTTTCCGTCGACGGAGAACTCGACGCCCGCCGCGATCTCCGCCGGCGCCTCCATCACCGCCACCGGCTCCTGGTTGGACTGCACGTCGAGGATCCGCGGCGGGTCCTCCTGCTGGCCCACGCCGCACGCCGAGATCACCACGCCACACAACACCAGACGCGCGCGCATCAGATCCCCCCGCAGTCGATGGGGGTGTTGGGCGTGGGCAGGTCGAACACCTGGGCCTGCGCGTCCATCACCTCCTGGCAGGAAAGCTCTCCGTCACCGTCGTTGTCGACGTTGGGCGAGCCGTTGAGGCCATCAATGCGCACCATCTGGAACACGGAGGGAAGGCCAATGGTCTCCGGGAGGAAGCTTCCGCCGATGCCAAACACCGCCGTCTCGGTGAGCGCCGTGAGGTCCCCCAGGTCCCCGCCCTCCACCTTGTTCGACGACACAATCGTCCCGCGGCTCTCGCCCTTGTTGCGGTAGACGATGTGCTGCTCCCCGCCCAGCGAATTGATCACCGTGACGCCAGGCTGCCCGTCTCCGTCGGAGTCGCGCACGCGGGAGTCATCCTCGTCGGTGGGGAGCGGGTCGTTGGCCGGGTCGGAAAGCTCCGCGCCCACCACCACCACCGACGGAGGGAAGTGCAGCTCCGCGCCCAACACCGTCTCCTCCAGCGTGATGTGGTCCTCCACCTCGGGAATGGCGTTGAGGAACGCGGGCGGCGTCTCGTTGGTCACCGTCCCGGCAATCGACGTCACGGGCGGCAGCGTCACCATGCACGTCTTGAAGCGCGCGGTGACGTCGTGGTCGTTCTGGGTGAACTGCACGCGCAGGATGCTCGGCGCCAGCACGCACTGGGGATTGGGCCGCAGCGTGTTGGCGGAGAGCTTCACACGGACCAGCGCCAGCTCCGCGAACGTCCCCGTCAGGTCAAACTGCGGCGCGCCGGCGGGGACAAAGCTGACCAGCGCGAACGCCTCCGCGCCACTGGAGGGGTCCTTCACCGTCACGCGCGCGTTGACCGGCTCCGCCGCGGCGGTGAGCTGCATGCTGGTGGTGAATGTTCCGTCGGGGTTGGCGGCGATCTGCGAGGTCACGCCCGCGAGCGTTCCCGCGGTGGTGGTCCACGTCACGGGCGTGCCGGCGGCCATGCGTCGAGCGGTGGCGACCATCTCCACCGTCGAGACGCCGTCCGCTTCCACCGCGGGGGGTCGCGCCTCCAGGAAGATCAGCGGCTGACCGAACGCCGGGACGCGGAAGGTGACCAGCGTGGTGTTCGTGACCACCTGGTTGTCGCTGAGCTCCACGATGGCGCGCAGCGTGACGTTCTTCTCCTCGTCGTCACCCATGTCCTGCTCGCGGTCTGCGACGAGGATGGTGCTGGCCTTGCCGTCGCGCAGCGGCACCGCGGAGGCCGTGAGGATTCCCGCCGAGGTGGTGAAGCGCACCACGACGTCACGCGAGACCTTCTCGGTGAAGGTGGCGGTGACGGTGGTCTGGTCCACGCCGTCCGCCGTCAGCGTGCTCTTCTCCACCTCAACGGCCACCTGGGGCGACGGCTCCGGCTTCTCCTGCTGCGGACACGCCGCCCCCATCAGCAGCAGCACCACCCCGAGACGCATGCGCATGGGGCCACGGTACTCCCGCCCACGCCCCTGTGAAACCCGGTCCACGCCCTGCTAAGGAGCCGCCCGTGCATCACTTCGCCTACCGCGACGGCGTCCTCCACGCTGAAGACGTTCCGCTCACGGACCTTGCCGCCGCCCACGGAACCCCCACGTACGTCTACGCACGGGCCACGCTCCGTCGTCACTTCCGCGTGATGGATGAGGCGCTGGGGAGTCACCCGCGCGTGGTCTGCTTTGCGGTCAAGGCCAACCCCTCGCTGGGCGTGCTGGAGACGCTGGGACGCATGGGCGCGGGCGCTGACGTCGTCAGTGGCGGTGAGCTGTACCGCGCGCTGAAGGCCGGCATCCCCGGAGAGCGCATCGTGTTCAGCGGCGTGGGGAAGACCGCAGACGAGATGCGGCAGGCGCTGCAGGCCGGCATCCGTGCGTTCCACCTCGAGAGCGCGCCGGAGATGGAGCTCCTGGATTCCGTGGCGCAGCAGCTGGGTCGTGTGGCGTCCGTCTCCCTGCGCGTCAACCCCGACGTCGACGCGGCCACGCACCCGTACATCTCGACGGGAATGCGGACCAACAAGTTCGGGATTCCCATGGCGCAGGCGGTGTCGCTGGTGGAGGACATCCGTCGTCGCAAGGGGCTGCGTCTCCACGGCGTGGCCTGCCACATTGGCAGCCAGATCACGCAACTCCCGCCCATCCGCGAGGCGGCGCACAAGGTGGTGGGGTTTGCACGTGAGCTGCGCAGCGCCGGCCATCCCGTCCGCGAGATCAGCTTTGGCGGCGGCCTGGGAATCACCTACCGCGACGAGACGCCGCCCAATCCCGCGGAATACGCGCGTGTGCTCGCCGAGGCGGTGGGTGACTCGGGCCTCTCGGTGATCCTGGAGCCGGGCCGCGTGATCGTGGGAAACGCGGGCGTGCTGCTGGGTCGGGTGTTGTACGTGAAGGACAACGGGGTGAAGACCTTTGTCATCACCGACGTCGGAATGAACGACCTCATGCGCCCTGCCCTCTACAGCGCGTGGCACCAGGTGCTGCCGGTGCGCCAGGCATCCGCGGATGCGCCGCAGACCACCGTCGACGTGGTGGGGCCGGTGTGTGAATCCGCAGACTTCATTGCGCGCGACCGCACGCTGCCGCCGCTGGCCGCCGGAGACCTCATCTGCGTGATGAGCGCGGGGGCCTATGGATTTTCCATGGCTTCCAACTACAACAGCCGCCCCCGTCCCGCGGAGGTGATGGTGGACGGTGGTCGCGCGTTCTGCATCCGCAGCCGCGAGACGTACGAGGACCTGCTGGCGCATGAGCGCGCCATGCCGGATTGATGGGAGCAGTCATGCGTCAGTTTGAAGGTGCCCTCACCGCCATGGTCACGCCGTTCAAGGACGGCGCGGTCGACTTTGAAGCGCTGGAGCGCGTGGTGCGCCAGCAGATTGCCGACGGAATCCACGGCCTGGTTCCCTGCGGGACCACCGGCGAGGCCGCCGCGCTCAGCGTCGAGGAGCACGTGGCGGTGGTGAAACACGTGGTGAAGACCGCCAAGGGCAATGTGCCGGTGATTGCCGGCGTGGGCAGCCCCGCCACCCACAAGAGCGTGGAGCTGGCCAGGCTGTGCGCGGAGGCCGGTGTCGACGGGCTGCTCGCCGTCACGCCGTACTACGTGAAGCCGAATTCCGCCGGTCTCACCGCGCACTTCCAGGCCGTGGCGCAGGCCACCAGGCTCCCCGTCATCCTGTACAACGTCCCCGGTCGCACCGGCGTGGACATGTCCGCCGACGTGGTCCTGAAGCTCGCCCAGACGCCGAACATCGTGGGGCTCAAGGACGCCAGCGCCAACCTGCAGCGCATGCACGAGATGTGTGTTGCGCTCCCCAAGACCTTCAGCGTGCTCTCCGGCGAGGACGGCCTGGTCCTCCCGACGCTGGCCGTGGGCGGCAAGGGTGTCATCAGCGTGACCACGCACCTCATCGCGCGCGACATGGCGAAGATGTGCGACGCGTGGAACAGCGGAAACGTGGCGGAGGCCAGCGCCATTGCTCCGCGCACCCTGCCCTTCGCGCGCCTGCTCTTCAGCGACACGAGCCCCATCCCCGTCAAGACCGCGCTCGCCGCCATGGGACTCATTCGCGAGGAGTGGCGTCTTCCCCTGGTGCCCATGGCCGCGGACAAGCGCCAGGCGCTGCTCACCGAGCTCAAGAAGCTGGGCGTGGACATCAAGCATGGCCTCTGAGGTCCGACTGGGCGTCCTCGGCGCCGCGGGTCGGCTGGGCTCGCGCGTGGTGCAATTGTCAACCGGGTGGACATCAGGCCGCGTGACGTTGGCGACGGTGCGACCGGGCAGCGCACTGGTGGGCCAGGCCGTTCCCGGCGGACCCGCGGGCCTGGGCTACTCCGGTGACGGCGTGGATTGGTCGGGCTGCGACGTGATCCTGGATGTGAGCCTGGGTGCCGCCGCGACTGCGCACGCGAAGGAGGCGGCGCGCCAGGGGAAGCCGTTGCTCATGGCGGCCACCGGTCTCGACGACACCGCGCGCTCCGCGCTGCAGGAAGCGTCCCAGCGCGTGGCGGTGTGCGTGGCGCCGAACCTCAGCGCAGGGGTCTGGGTGCTCGCGCACCTGGTGCGTCAAGCGGCGGCAACATTGCGCGAGTACGACGTGGAAGTGGTGGAGACGCACCATCGGCACAAGAAGGACGCGCCCAGCGGGACGGCGTTGTTGCTCGCGGGGGCCGCGGCCGAGGGTCGTGGGGTGCAGCTCAAGGACGTCATGGTGCCCTCCCGTGCCAGCGTGCACGGCGCGCGGGAGACGGGGAGCATCGGGATGGCGTCGCTGCGCGGCGGTGACGTCGTGGGGGATCACACCGTGGCGCTCTATGGCGACGGAGAACGGCTGGAGCTGACCCACCGGGCGCACAGTCGTGACACGTTTGCGCGGGGGGCGCTCATCCTCGCCGCGCGCCTGGCGGGACGAGGTCCGGGCATGGTGACCGTTCCGCAGTTGCTGGGGCTGGGGGCGGCCTGAGAGCATGCCCGCTGCGTGCGGGTTTCCATCCAGGATGTGTTGCGGTTGCTCTGCTGCCTCGCGGCGTCGACGACGATGCTGGCGTTGACGACGGACGCCCGCGCGCAGGCCAAGCCCGAGGAGGAAGAGGAGGAGATCATCATCATCGAGGAGGACGAGCCGCCGCCCGAGCCCACCGGGCCGCCCATGCCGCCGCTGCCTCCGCTCCCTCCGACGCCATCCGTCCTCGAGGGCAGGACGCCACCGCTCCCGCCCACCCCGCCGCGCCCCCCCTCACCGACGGTGTTCACGCTCTCCGGCGGCCCCGCGGATCCCACGGCGGGACAGACGCTGGGCGAGCGATCTCTCCTCGGACTGAAGGCGTCCCACTTCGCGCTGACGGGGCGGTTCGGCTCGCGTGCGTCGGCGCGGCCGGGCGGCCGGGTGGAGAATGATCTGCTGCGCACGCTCTCCGAGGCGGCGGTCACCATCCAGGTCCGCCCCGACCTGCCCTTCCATCTCTACGGAGAGGTCTACACGCGCGCGCGCGCCGCGGCGGGGATCCAGGTTCCACGTCGTCTCACGCCGGACTTCACGACGCCACTGTGGCGGCGCAAGAGCCCGTGGAGCTTTGACAACCGCGTCTCCGGCGTCGTGGAGCTGGGAGAGGTGCATGCCACGCTGAAGGTGAAGAAGGCGCGCCTGCGCGTGGGACGACAGCTCTTCTCGTGGAGCGCGGCGCTCTCCAGTCCGGTGAGCAGCATGTTGAATCCGCCGGATCCCCGTGACGGACTCGCGTTTCCCGACGAGCTCCAGGCTCGCACACCCGTTCTCTCGACGAGTTTCTACGGCGCGCTGGGGCCGGTGGGGGTGGAGCTCGTCGTCATTCCGTTGTTCGTGCCGCCGCGCGCGCCGCTGTTCGCCGAGGACGCGGAGGCGTGGGACCTGGCGGAGCCCGTGGGCTCGCTGCTGGTTTCACGCGCGGGAATGGATGCGCACGCCGCGGACGCGCTGCAACGCGGTGTCCCGCTGCATGACCGGCCGGTGCTCGGGGATTTCAGTCCCACCGTCGGAGCGCGGGCGTTCCTGGCGTTGGAGCGGGCGGACGTCTCGCTGGCGGCTGTGTTCGGGCATGACCCGGTGCCAGAGCTACAGATGTCCGACGACACCGCGCGCGCACTGGGCGCGGCGAGCGACCGGCAGGCGCAACACGTCGTCAACGCGCCACTGGCCGACGCGTGTGGCGACGAGCGTTGCTCAGCGCTGGAGGGAAGTGTGGCCTACCGCTTCCGGCGCGCGATGGTGGCGCAGGCGGAAGTCAGTGGCACGGTGGGCCCGGCGGTGGTGCGCGGAATGGCGCATCTCTCGCCGTTGGTGGGCCCGCAGATTGGACGGACGGTGCACGTGGTGGCGCGGGATGGAACGCTGCGCAGCGCCGACGTGTGGACCGCGGGTGTCGTTGTGGGCGTGGAGAGCGGTTACACCGAGCTGGTCCAGGGAGCCCTCGAGGCGGGCTACGACCTGATCAACGGTGTTCCCGACGGAGCGCGCATTGCCCGATTGGAGCCCACCGACCAGGCCCGCGCCGGAGAGCACACCGTGCACCGGCCCACGTTGCAGGCGCGGTTGCGCGGAAGCTTCTTCGACACGTTCGGCTGGCGCTTTGCCACGCTGCTGGCGCCGTGGCAGCGCGACGCGGGGATGAGCGCGCGGGTCACGTACCAGCTGGCCGTGAACGCCGAGCTGGCGACGGGGCTGGAGCTGTTTGCGGGATGGCCGGGGAGCAAGGGGTGGTATTTGACGCCGATGAGTCGGGGGTACCTGGAGTGGAGCTACCGGTTCTAGGCCGCTCCGCGAGCGTGTCCCGCCCGCAGCTCGTCCAACCAGTGAACGTACGTGCTCTCCAGCCGCTGCACCGCCGCGTCCCACGTCAAGCGTCGCGCGTACTCGCGTCCGGCGCGGGCCAGCTTGTTGCGCAATGCCTCGTCGTCCGCCAGGCGGATGAGTGCCTCATAGAGATGCGGACTCTCCGACGCGGGGAGGTGCACCACCTGCTCCCCGTCCACGAGCGACGCCGCCACCCCAATGCGCGTGGCGACGACAGCGCAGCCGCAACACATGCCTTCCGCGACGGCGAGACTGAAGCTCTCGTAGATCGACGGTGCCACCAGGATGGACACACTGCCGTACCAGTCGCGAAGCTGACGCCGCTCCCTCAGGTAGGGGACGACGTCAACCCGCGCTCGCACGTCCGCGGGAAACACGTCTTCAGCACGAAAACCATCCCCGACTCCCACGACGGAGAAGCGCCAGTCCGGACGGACCCGCAAGAACTCCGTGACGTCGCGGGTCATGACGTCGATGCCCTTGATGGAGATCCAGGAGCCGCAAAACCCGACGGTGTTGGAGCTGTTCCCGCGTGGGGTGGCGTCCAGAAAGACGGGGTCCACGGCGTTCGGCACGGCCACCACGCGCGACGACGGCTGGTAGCCGTGCGTCAACGCGAAGTCCCGATCGAACTCGCTCACGGTCACAATCCCGTCGGCGGAGCGGAAGCCCAGGTCGAAGAGCGGACGCGGATCACGTTGGTACCAGCGCGTCGGCGATCCATTGGGTGACCAGGTCCCCAGCGCACGCAACAACGCGCCGATGTAGTGAGACTCGAGCCCGTTGGAATGACTCACCAACAGGAAGTCCCGACGCGGCAGGCGCCGCAACGCGCTCAGCGCAAGCCAGGACTCCGCGCCATAGAACTCCACGACATCATAACGGCTCCGCGCCAAGCGTCGCGTCACCAGCGCCAGCATGCCCGCGGCCTGGCGGTAGCTCTTGGCCCGCGTCAGGCGGCCCAGGACCTCGTAGTCGGGAGGACCGTACAGTTCGACGGTGTGGCCGCGCTCACGCAGTCGTTCCGCGAAGCCCAGGATGACCGAGCCCGAGCCCTGGGTTGCAACCAGCGGACAATTGCTGACGGTCAGGATGCGCATGACGAGCTTGACGATCCCTCACCGGACGTGTTGAACCGGTGCACGTGAGCAAGGACGTCGGCAAACAGTTCATATTCGCGGCGCTTTCCGTTGGCATTGGCCTGGCCGGCTTCCTGGTCGTGGCGGAGGTCGGCACGCGGCTCGTGGTGCCGGAGTCCCGCTGGCGGTTCCGCGACGCGGCCGACGACTGGGTCCGCGACGCCCGCGCCGGCTGGGTCCAGAAGCCCAACATCGACGTCACCACCGCCACCGAGCACGGGTGGGAAGTCCACTTCCAGACCAACGCCGACGGCCTGACCCCGCCCACCGCCACCCGCGAGAAGCCCGCGGGTGCACTGCGCGTCATGTTGTTTGGCGACTCCGCGGTGGTGGGGCGTTCGGTTCCGCAAGATCAGACCGTGCACGCCCACCTGGAGCGGATCCTGCGCGGCGCAGGCCTCAACGTGGACGTCGTGAACGCGGGTGTCCAGGGATACGCCACGGACCAGGCCCTGGTGCGCATGGAGCAGCTGGTGCCCCTGTACAAACCGGACATCATCCTGCACGGCGTCTGCGACAACGACTTTGGCGGGAACGTGGTGTCCGACTTTGCCGGGCTGGGGAAGGTGCGGTTCACGTTGAAACCAGACGGCAGCCTTGAGGAGCATCCGCCGCCTGCCGGCGCCGACGTCGCCAAGATGGGGGAAGGCCCCGGCCGCTGGCTGCAATTGTCGGCTTTCTACCGTGTGCTCCAACCCAGCCTGCTGGTCCTGAGAACGTCCATGGGCACCTGGAGCGGACGAAACCTCATGGGGCTGGGAGACGAGGCCTATTACAACCCGCAGGAGCTTGAGCGACGGGATTGGGCGCTGTTCAAGCGATTGCTGACGCGGATGAAGGGAACCGCGACGACGAACGGCGCGCAGTTTGTGATGTACCTGCATCCCGCGATTTCGGAGGTGTGGGAGCCCGTGGTGCAGGAAACGCTGCACTCCAAAGGCATTCCTCCGGAGAAGTACGACCGCTACGCCATTGAGAAACGAGTGAAGAGCGCCGCCGACGAGACCGGCATCGGGTTCGTGCCGCTCATCGACTCGTTCCGGGCCCAACAAGCACGCGGCCCGTTCCACCTGCTCCCCCGTGATCCCCACTGCAACGGACGAGGTTACGAGCTTCAAGCGGAGGCCCTGGCGAAGCAGATTCTGTCCAAGGAGCCTGCCCGACCCTCCTCGCCGTAGTCGCGGAACACCTCACCGGGCTCGCAGCACGTCCGCAGCGCGACGCGCAGCCGCAATCCAACGCTCAACCCGCGGTTCACGCTGCTTCGTGCGTCTCGCGAGCCATCGGGTTTCGCCAGCGGGAGAAATCGAGTCGTCGTGCGTGACGAGAACCGGGCCGTCCTTCGCCTGCTCCACGTGTGACAAAACCCGCGGCATCACGCCACGCTCCGTGTGGTGCGCCATGACATAGGCATGGGCCTCCCGCGCCAGCTCCTGACGACGTTCCTCCCGTGCGCACGTCTCCACCACGGCATCGACGAGGGGAACGACGTTGGTGGCAGGGTCGGATTCCCCGAAATTGAATCCGCGCTGGTGCTGAAGGAGCCCGAGACAGTGCTGCTCTTCGTCGTCAATCCGCACCACGAGGGTGGGACGGCCGTACATGGCAGCCAACAGCGCCGTGGTTCCCATGCCCACGTACACATCACAATCGCGATAGAAGTCAGCGAGCTGCTCCGGAGGGACTGCGCCGACCATCCGCGAAACCGTTGACGACGACACGCGCTGAACTTCCTCCTGCAACGCTTTGCGGAGGCTGCCATCCCCCACAATCGTGAGCGTGGCGCGCGGGAAGTGCGAGCGTATCGCCGCCATGGCGCGAACCAGGCCAAAGAGGTAGCGCTTGTCCGGTTCCAGGCGTGCAACGCTGAGGATTCGCAACTGCCCTTGCTCTCTCGGCTGCGCCTGCAACGGCTCACTCTCTGGAATGGCCACCGGCAAGAGGGGAACCGCGGCGCGAAGCTCGCCTAAGGCAGGCATCATGGGGTCCAGGCACCCCTCATTGATGGAAAACAATCGGCCCAGCGAGACCAGCTTCTGGAGCACCTCGGCCCGCACGGACGCCAGGATCAGTGGGTGCACCACGTAGGCGAACAACCGCCCCTGCGTGGCCATGGCGACCATCCCGCCGATCATCAGCCCCTTGGCATCAAAGGTGATGATTCGTGGCCTGCAGCCGGAAGGAAGCGCCGCAATGATGCGCGCGGTGGTCTGCAGGAACTCTTCCGAGCGCTGCAGCGACGGCTCCCATTCCAGCGCATCCAGCGTCATGACGGTGGCGCCAGCTTCGCGGTAACGCGGGACCATGGGCGTGTCCCGGCATAACACCCAGACGGGATGTCCGGCGTCACGGAATCCTCGCGCCAGCCGCGCGATCATCGTCTCTGTGCCGCCAAAGCGTCCCGCAATGGGCCAGGCGAGAAGCACCGGTTCTTTCATGTTGTTCCTGGCGTCCTGATGGCAGCTCGCCAACTCAGCTTGACGTCACTTCGGCGGGAGCGCCATCTGCTGACCAATTCCACTTTCGCCCGCATGAACAGGGACTCACCTGCCCAGGCTCCAGCTTTGTTCCGCAGCGACACACCCACGAGCGAAACCGTGCCGGGTTCCCAATCACCAGCGCGTGTGCCGGAACACTCCGGGTGACCACCGCGCCAGCCCCGACCATGGCCCAGGCACCAATCTCGATGCCCGGCAGGATGATGGCGCCGGCACCAATGCTGCATCCACGCCTTAGCCACGTTTCGGGGAACTGCTCGGGGTATTGCTTGCTGCGCGGGCGGAGATCGTTGGTGAACACCGCGCTCGGCCCCACGAAAACGTCATCCTCGATGCGGAGACCGTCCCACACGTGAACGCCGCACTTCAGCGTGACACGATGGCCGATGCGGACGTCGTTCTCGACGAAGGTGTGGTCGCAGATGTTGCAGTCCTCACCAATGACCGCACCCGGAAGGACATGCGCGAATGCCCAGACGCGGGTCCCATGGCCCAGCGACGCGCCCGGCTCCACGAGGGCGTGCGAGTGGATGAAGGGCGGTTTACCAGTAGTGCTCACGGTTGGCTCGATAGTAGCTCAGGGTGGCCTTCAGACCCTCCCGCAACGGCGTCCTTGGCTCCCACCCCAGGAGTCTCCGGATCTTGGTGATGTCCGAATAGAAGTCGCCGGGCTCCTGCGCCTTTCGCTCCGGCGTGAACGGCGCGTACTCCCAGCGCCCTTGCCCCGCCACCTCAATGAGCACCTCCGCCAGCTCCTTGAAGTTCGACCAATCGTCGCGCCCGACGTTGATGACCTCCCCGGTTGCCGCCGGGTTGACTCCCGCCAGCAGCAGGGCCTCGATGCAATCGTCGACGTAGAGGAAGTCCCGCTTGATGGTGCCGTCGCCGAAAACCTTGATGACCTGATCGTCCAGCGCCAGCCGCACGAACCAATTGGCAACGCCATAACGCGCGTGCCGCATCTGGGCGCGAGGACCGTAGATGTTGGTCAGCCGCAGCATCACCGTCTTGATGCCATGCACGTCGTTGTAGACCTGCATGATCTTCTCGGCGGTGAGGAGCGAGATTTCATAGATGCCGCGCGGATGGCTTGGCGCTGATTCACTCACCGGCAACGACACCGCGGGCCCGTATTGCCCGCGCGTTCCCGCCTTCACAACGCGCGCATCTTTGTTGTGGTGCTTGCAGGCCTCCATGAGCACCGCGGTGCCGCGAATGTTGATGTCGATATCCGGGTAGGGGTCGGTCAGGCTCATCACGTGGTCCACCTGTCCCGCGAGGTGGAAGATGACGTCCTGGCCAGCCACCAGGTAGTTCATGACGTTGACGTCGCGAATGTCGCTGAAATTGACGGTGATCTTCTCGCGGATGGGAGCGATGTTGAAGAGGTTGCCGCCATAGCCGGGCAGCATGGCGTCCATCACCGTCACGCGGGCGCCCAGCTCCACCAGACGCAGTGCCAGACTGCTGCCCAGGAAACCCATCCCGCCGGTGATGAGAACGCGCGCGCCGCGGTATGCGGAAAGGTCCATGTGTGTCATGCGAGCTCCGCCTGCACCCGGTTCACGACGTCAATCACCTCGCCCACGGCGGACGTCGGAATGCCAACATAGAGGGGAAGAGAGAGAATCTCTGAGGCGATCTTCTCGGTCACCGGCAGCGAGCCCACGTCGAGCCTGAGGTCCGCATAGGCCTGCTGACGATGCACCGGGATGGGATAGTGAATCAGCGTGTGGACGCCGTTCTGCTTCAGCAAGGCCGCGAGCTGGTCGCGCTGCCGGTGGCGGACCACGTAGAGGTGGAAGACGTGCCCAGCGCCCGCCGCAACCACCGGCACGTCCACGCCCCGCAGGCCCGTCGTGTACGCGTGTGCAACCGCCTGACGTCGGGCGTTGTGCTCGTCCAGGTGCTGGAGCTTCACACGCAACAACGCTGCCTGAAGCTCGTCGAGACGGCTGTTGATGCCGCGCTCCACGTGCTCATAGCGCGCCTTCTGTCCGTAGTTGCGCAAGCGACGGATGCGCTCCGCGAGCGCCGCGTCCCTGGTGATGATGGCGCCACCGTCACCCAACGCGCCGAGATTCTTGGTGGGATAGAAACTGAATGCCGCGGCGTTCCCGAACGTGCCGACCTTCTCTCCCGCCCAGGTTGCGCCATGGGCCTGCGCACAATCCTCCAGGAGGAAGAGCCCGTGACGACGCGCGAGCTCGGTCAAGGCACCGAGGTTCGCAGGGTGACCGTAGAGGTGGACCGGCACCAGTGCGCGGGTCCGAGGCGTGATGGCCGCTTCGGCCGCGGCGGGGTCCATGGTGTATGTAACAGGGTCAATGTCGACGAGGACGGGGCGGGCGCCGGTGCGCTCCACCGCGCATACGGTGGCCACCGCGGTGTGAGCGACCGTGATGACCTCGTCACCGGGGCCCACGCCCGCGGCCCGCAGCGCCAGCTCCAGCGCGTCGGTCCCATTCGCGACGCCGATGGCGAACGGGATGCCGTGGTACTGCGCGAACGCGTGCTCGAACGCTTCCACCTCTGGGCCGAGGATGTACCACCCGCTGCGAAGGACCCGCAGCGCCGCGGCCGCCAGGTCCTGGTCAAGCTCCTCGTTCGCTGGTTTCAGCGCGTTGAAATCCACCATGTCAGCTCCGTGCCTCAGTCCCAGCTCTGCGTTCACTGGTGAGGCATTTCTTCCGAGGGAGCGCACCCCGCTCCATGCATCGTCTCGGCCCCGGCTACGGCTCCGGCGTTCCCAACTGCCAAGTCTCCTAACACGACGGCACGCCGGTGTTGGATCCCGTTTCCGTGCGCGCTCGCTCACGGTGGGCGAGAGAGAATCCGCGCATAGCGGTCCTTCATGCGGACAAATGGCCGCTCCAGCAACGCGTACGAAACTCGCGCCAACGCTCCCGTCAGCAGAAGTGCCGCCAACGTGGTCACAAACCAGGTGAGAGGCGCTCCGGGTTGCAGGCCCGTCTGCTCCACCTCTCCGCCGACAATCGCGAACGCAGCGATGTGGTACACGTACAAGCCATAGGTGACCGTCCCCATCCAGCGAGCGGGCGGGCTTCCGAGCACGCGCATCATGGTGCTTCCCTCCGCCAGGGCGAGCGGAAGCAACGACCCCGCGAAACACGCCGCCGCACCAAACAGCGCGATGGAGCTCAGGCCCTGGCTGTCCACGTTGGGAAGCGCTGCCACGAGCGCCACGGACGCCATCAGTGCCATCAACGCGGCGAAGGGCGAGGGCTGACGGAAACGCACGGGCAGGAGCCCTTCTGCGGCCAGCGCCAGCGCCGCCCCGATGACGAACGGTTCAAGACGACAGAACGTCGCCGTCCACAGGAATGGATGCTGGGTCACCGACGCCAGGCAGAGTTTTGCGGTGACGGACAACAGGACCATCCCGAGGAGGATGAGGAGTCGGGCCCATGGTGAGCGTTTGAGAACGTATCGAAGCGTCCACGGCCAGAAGAGGTAGAACTGCTCCTCGAGGCTGATGCTCCACAGCGCGCTCATCATCTTGCTGGGTGCATAACCCCAGATGCCCGCCGAGTAGTTTCCCATCAGGAGGACGTTCGCAATGGTGTGGCGTTGCACCAGCTGCGTGTGCTCCTCCGTCGTCCAGGCCGGTCCCAGGACGCCCGCAAGCGGAAGCAACAGTGTGCCAACCAACACGGCGAAGAAATGCAGCGGCCAGATGCGAAGCGCCCGCCGGACATAGAACGAGCGCAGGTCGATGCTTCCAAAGGCCGCGTGCTCTCGGCAGAGAAGGCGGGTCAGGAGGTACGCGCTGAGCGCGAAGAAGAGGTCCACGCCAATCCAGCCCCGGCTCTGGATTCCGTGCAGTATTCGAACGGCCACATTCCGCGCGCCTTCCACGACGAAGGGCGGACTGTGGTGGATGAAGACGAGAAGGAATGCGATGAAGCGGAGTCCGTCGAGCGAGGGAAGGTACAGCCGGGACTTCACGCCCGGGCTCCCGCTGGTGGCAGGCTCCGAGGCGTCCCCCGTCGCAACATCCGACGGGCGATGAGATGCCGGGCCTTCAAGCTCCCGGTCCCAACGCGCTGCTGAGTCCCGCAGTCTCACACCGCCTCGAAAAGGAAACCGCAGTGGACCGTCGGCAATGGCAGGTTCCGCCTAGTCAGCGTTGGCTCGATGACATCATCCATGCGGACAAGGATATGGCGGATCGCAAGGTCTCCGCGACGCAGAGCGCCCATGGACCCATTCCGCCGCGGGATGTGAGACGTCATGTACACCTCGACGCCTCCCCCGCCTTGCGGCGCGCCACCAAGGAAACGACGAGGAATTGCGGCAACCCGCCCGCGCACCGTGGCGTAGATGCGCGTCAGCGGGCTGTAGTCATAGCGTTGAATCAACACGCGCCGGAACCCATGCGAGGCGAACCGACGTTCCCACTCTTCCACACTGTTGGAGAACACGTGGGCGCCCTGGTCGCGGATGTTCTCGAGGATGAGTGCGTGCCCGCCCGGACGCAGGAGCCGACGGAGCTGGGCGATCATCGCGTGCTGCTCGTCGTGCGGATTGTGCTGGATGACCGTGACCGTTGAAACCAGGTCATACGGCTCTTCGGTGCGGAAGTCCTGGAGGGAAACGCACTGGAACTCAATGGTGGGATTTCGCCGTTGGTTTTCCTGGATCAGCGATTCCTGGAGGTCTATTCCCGTGACGCGGTATCCCCACTGCGCAAGCAAGCGACACCACCGGCCAGCTCCACACCCGACGTCCAGTGCGCGCGCCCCCGGTCGCGGCGGCGGGACGCCGGCAAGGAGGGACTCGTACGTGATCCGTTGGTACTTGGCATAGTACTGGTTCAACCAGGGCGGCTCGCCGGTGTGAAGCACGTTGTCCAGCGCGTCGGGGTCCGTGTCGCGGTCCACCTGCGCCCGCAGGACGTTGTGGTGGCCCCAGTACTCTCGCATCTCGTCCCAGGTGAACCGCTTCATGACACTCCTTGGAAGCCACGCAGTGGATCGATGTTCACGCACAAGATTCGGGAGAACGTCGTCAAGCCAGGCGCGTTGAACGCTGGCGCTCCACGGCCAACCTCTTGGCAGCCTTCGCCCTTCGCCGGATGAGCTTGGGTGCGCTCAGGGCACAGAACAGGATGGGCGCCGAGGCGCAAGGGTTGCCCCTTCTGTCCATCCCACCTTCCGGCCCGGCGGGCATGAACAACGACGAAGAGACGTGCCACAAACCGAAACCATCCGGAGGGGGCCCGAGGGGTTCTCCATCCGGCAACGGTCAGCGAGCGACCGCGAACTTGCGCTTTGTTGGGACAACATGGAGGGTGGCGGCCACCATGGATAAGGTACAGACCCGCGGGTTGCTCCCCCATTTTCCCGGAGCGCTGAGAGCAAATGCAGCCATGCTCAGGCAGGTCCTGCGGCGGAGCCGTGATTGGTTGAAGGGGATTCGCGCGCCGCTGGAAACGCACACCGCGCTCATGCAGGACTTCATCCGTCGCGCCCGACCGCTCCTTCCTCGCGTCCAGCAAGGAGGAAGCCGCGTGGGTGTCCTCATCACGCCGTGGGTCCATGGGACGGTACCCCTGCACAGCGTGGCTCTGGGTCTTGCGCTCAGACAGCGTGGCCACGACGTGAGCTTCATCGTCTGTCCGCATCCCCAGGCGCGCGAGTTTGACCGGGAGCATGAGCTGCGAGAATCCGCCATCCTGCGCCGCCTGGTTCCCGACCTTGCATCCTGCGCCGGCTGTGTCGACGTCATTCCAGCGCGACGCTCCTCCGGTCCCATTCCGCCCGAGCTTGACCTCATTGCGCAGGCCCAGCTGATCTGGGACAGCCGCGCGCGAGACCTTCCCAGGCGCGCCTCGTCGGAGGTTTCGGTCCGCGCCCGCGCGCTGCTCCCGCTGTACGAGGCGCTGCGGGGCCACCTGGCAAGGCTTGGAGTCTCCGCGCTGTACATGCCGGGCGGATTCTGGGGCGCAAGTGGGCCAGCGTTGGCTGCGGCGGAGTCGCTGGGGGTTCGCGTGGCAACGCTGGATTTCGGCCCCGCGAGCATCCTGTTCAGCGGGACGGGCATTGCCGCGCAACACGCCGACGTCGCCGTGGCCATGGCGCAGCTGGAACGCGCGGACCCCGCCGAGCTGGCCCGGACGGTGGCCTGGGGGCGCGCGGAGATGCAGCGTCGGACCCAGGGCTCCGACGACTTCCAGCCCGTCCCGACGAACACTCCGCTGGAGGCGTCCTCGCATCAAAACACGACGAAGCAGGTCCTGATTCCGTTGAACATCGAGTGGGATGCGGCGGCCTTGCGGACGCACACGCTCTATGACTGCGCCACGGATTGGCTGGCGGACACGGTGAGGTTCATCCTGACGGAGACCGACGCGCGCGTGATTGTCCGTCAACATCCGCACGAGCGACTTGAGGAGTTCAGCAGCCCGCTGGACTGGGCAGGCGCGCTCGCTCCCTGGCTGGCCAACCCGCGACTGGAGTTCATCCGTGCGGAGCAGAAGGTCAACAGCTACGACCTGGTCCGCAGCACGAGCCTGGTACTTCCCAAGGTGTCGACGTTCGGCATTGAGTGCGCCGCGCTCGGAATTCCCGTGATCGTGGAGGCCCGCAGCTACTACGCGGGGCTGCCTTTTGTTCAGCGCGCCGGCTCGCGTGAGGAATACCATCAGCTCATCCGCGAGGCCCTGATGTCGCGTGGTGGCCGCCTGAGCGAGTCGCAGCGCGAGTCGGCGTGGCGCTGCTTCTATCTGACCCAGGCCTGCGGTTTCATCAAAACGCAATTCAATCCGCTCCAGGAATTCTTCACGTCGTGGGTTCACCAGGATCCCAACGCGGTGTTCTCGCTGCCTGAGGTCGATGACATGTGCCGCTCTGTTGCGTCCGGTGAACCGTACCATTGGCTGGTCCATCGACGGCGCGTCGC
Source organism: Myxococcota bacterium (assembly GCA_040752415.1). Lineage (GTDB taxonomy): Bacteria > Myxococcota > JACRCW01 > JACRCW01 > JACRCW01 > JBFMGU01. Next base: position 48,645 of record JBFMGU010000001.1, on the reverse strand, counting down.
GTCGGGGGAGACCTGACCGCTATTCCCGCACCGGTTCCGCAACTCCAGACACCGGTCGCTCTGGGATTTCGCCGGCGAGTTCGCCCGCGCTCCTGGAAGAAATCCTGGCGCCGTTGGAAGCGCCCAAGTCCAGCACGTGATCGGTGGTCACCAGCAACGTCGGTCGATGCGTGACAATGACCACGGTGCACCGTGCGCGGAGGCTGGCAATGGTCTGCACGAGCTCAGCCTCGGTCTCGCCGTCGAGATTGGCGGTGGGTTCGTCCAAGATCAGCAGCGCCGGTTGCCGCATGAGGGCGCGGGCAAACGCGAGGCGTTGCTTCTGGCCGGCGGAGAGTCCCTCCCCTTCTTCGGTGATGATCCGGTTGAGTCCTTCCGGGGTGGCAAACGTGGCGAGCCTTGCCTGCTTCAGCACGTCAATCGCAACGGCGTCGAGCTGCTCGGGCGGCAGGTCCATGGGGAGGCCGTAGAAGAGGTTGCTGCGCACCGTGCCCGCAATGAGCATGGGGTCTGGCCCGACATAGCCAACGGCGAAGCGGTGCTTCGTCAGCCAATCCGCGGCAGCCAGGTCGTCGAGCCGGACCTCACCCGCGCCGGGCTTCAACATCCCCAACAGAAGCATCAAGAGCGTGGTCTTCCCGGCTCCACTGGGTCCCACAATGCCCAGGTGTGCGCCGGGCGCAACCTCGAGGTCCAATCCGCGCAGCACGGCGGGTCCGCCGGGGTAGTTGTAGTGCAGACCCCGGATGGAGATGCGCGGGGGCGGGACCGGTGCGGCACCCGTCGACGTGCGCGCCTGCCCCATCCCCACCACGGGATGTGCGCCGCCAAGGAACGAAACGGGACCGGACGCACCATGCGCGCGCGCGAGCTGCTCATCAGACACAGAGTCGGCGAACTCGAGCGCATGACGAAACACCGGCCAGAGGTTCTGGAGCACCGTCACGTTGCTGGAAACACCCTGGGCCGCCTGGCCGAGCCGGACCAGCAGGTAGAAGAACGTCAGCAGCGCGGCACCTCCCGTTCCCGACGACGCACTGCCGAGCGCGACAAGCACCACCACGGTAAGGGCGCCCGCACCGGTCAACGCGGACACCCCCGAAGCCGCGGCCGCCGCGCGGACCACGTATTGCGAATAGGTCAGGCTGCGCGTGCTCAGGTTCACCTGCTCCAGTCTCTCAAGCCCCATCAGCTTCAGGTACAGGCGGTTGCGCGCCACGCGTTCCACGTCGCGGTTGATCTGCGTTGCCGCCGGTGCAATGCGCGCCGCCACGCCACGTGCAACACGACCGAGGAGACGGGACCCACCGAGAAGCAGGGCGAGCAGCACGAGCGTGATCGCGGTCTGCGCGGGGGCAACCGCCACCAGCGCCGCGCACAGGAGGGTTGCCATGGCCACCTGACCCGCGAGCGCCGCGGTATTGAGCACCGTGACCACGGTCTTGGACACCAGCTCACCGTTCCGGAACTGGAAGTCGCTGTTGGTGTGGGGGGTGTCGGTGGTGCGGTGAATCAGCTCGTCGTAGGCGAGGCAGCGCAGGCGATAGGCAGCGGCCTCCGCGGCGTAGCTGTTCACGTGTTGCCCCAGGAACTGGAGCGCGGACCGGACCACGGCGACCGCCAGCAGCAACATCGAGCTTGCGAGCGGGCCGCCCGTCCACGTCATGCTCCCAATCCGGGGCGCCACCGACGCATCCAACGCCCCCACCGACACCAGGAAGGCCTGGAGCGCTCCCGCAAGAAGGACTTCTCCGCCCGCGCCAATGGTTCCCAACACCGCGCACATCCAGAGTGCACCGATGATGCGCCGCCCCAGCAGACGCCTAAGCGAATTCCACATCGCCAAGGAGTGGAGGAAGAGTCCCTCCGGCGGACGGCCCTTCTCGTCACTCTGGCTTGCGTTGCTCAGCATGATTTCTCAATGGGGCCGGCAATCTGCTCGACTCCCAACACGCATGCATGTAGACGACGAATCACAAGGCCGCGTTGCGCAGGAGTGCGGCGCTGAAACCATCTGTTGTGGCGACCAGGTCCTCCCATGAACAACGTTCCGCTCATTTCCGTCGTGATGCCGTCATACAATCAGGGGCACTTCATTGAAGAGGCCATCACGTCGGTGCTTGGCCAGGACTATCCCCACAAGGAGTTGATCGTGATGGATGGAGGCAGCACGGATGAAACCGTTGAGGTCCTCCGTCGGTATGACCGGCACCTCGCCTACTGGCAATCCACCAAGGACGGCGGCCAGGCCAACGCCATCAACCTGGGGTTCCAACGCGCACGTGGCCAGGTCTTGTGCTGGCTCAACAGCGACGACATGTACCTCCCGTGCGCACTGACGAAGGTGATGCGCGCCATCGGTGACGTGCAGCGTCCGGCGCTGGTGTTCGGCGGGTGCCTGCATTTCACGGAAGGCGCAGTGAACGGTTTCGCTGCGCTTCCGGACCGGTTTGAGCGAGAAAGACTCACGTACGCCGACGACTATGACCAACCCAGCACGTTCTGGACCCGCGCCCTCTGGGAACAGACCGGGCCGCTTGATGAGTCCTACCACTTCATCTTCGACTGGGACTGGTTCATCCGCGCGTCACGCATCTGTGACTTCACCAGGCTCGGAGCCTACCTATCCATCTATCGCGCGCATTCCAGCCACAAGACCGGCACGGGCGGGGACCGACGCCAGCAGGAGGTGATGCGGCTGACCCGCCAGTACGCCGACGCACATTGGCGCGGTGTCTATGAGGATGTCGCCGTCGTCGCTGCGCGGCTGAGGCAGGACCAGGAGAAACTGAACCGGTTCCGCGTCCCGCGCTTGCGCTACCTGCTCTACCGGAAGCTCTATGCCCGCCACGGAGCCAACGCCGTGGAAACGGCGCTCAACATGCTCCGTCCCAGCAGCGTGTGAGAGCTTTCGACCAACTGCCTCATGGTTGAGCGGGGGCGGCGTTGGCCTGGGGGGACGCCGACCACCAGGGGAGCTGTGCAGCGTCACACGCGGACTGTTCCCTCACCGCGCGGCGTTTCATGATCAGGTTGCCCTCGAACTGTTCCACGACGACATAGTTGCGCCACACAGCGCAATGGAACTTCCGGGAGAAGTCATCCAGGTCGACGTGGAACAGGAGGCTCAACATCTCCGGGAAGGGACGGGCGTGAAGGATCACCACCGCCGGAATCTGCTTCTCGACCAGCTCCAGCAGAGGCACGCCGTCAAACCGGCCCACTTCCACGGCCCTGCGAACGGAGTGCGGGTCATGCGCAATCACCTCTCGCGGACTCGCGAAAGAGAACTCGTGGTCCTCTGACAGAAGCGGACCGTCCTCATACTTGGCCAACACCGCCCGAAGCTGCGCCGCCCGGGGTGAGACCTCCAGCAGCGCAGCGTGCTTCCACGCGGACAACGTCTCGCGCGTTGGCAACCGGATGGCCACAACCGCAACCAGGATGACCAGGGCAAAGACGCCCAGCTCGCGTTCTGAGCAATCACGCAGGAAATTGACGGCGAGCAGTACCGCCATTCCCGCGGCCGACGTGAAATAGGTGGGGCTGGCTCCGCTCTTGCTGGTTCCAATTGCCGCCATGAGGAAACAGGCGGCAAAGCAACAGGCAAAGGTCACGCGCGACCGGTCCCACCCATGCTTCAGCACGAGTGGCACGGCAGGAAGCAACGCCGCGGCCTGCTGCAGGAATGGCCTGGCGGAACCATACGTGGCCCAGACGCTATGACCGTCGTCGACGGCAATGTGACGAAGCGTGGCGAGGTACGCCCCCCCGGACCACACCTCCAGGATTCCCGTGACGGCGAGATTCACGGCGGCGCCAGTGAAAACCGTGACCAGGCCGCGGCGATATTCACGCAAGAGGAGGGACGCGAGCAGGAGTCCCGCCACCGCGGCCACATAGCTCTGCTTGCCCAGCGTCGCGAGCCCCCCGATGGCTCCGCCAAGGATTGCGCCGTCGAGGCCGGGTCTCACCAGCCAGAGGCCCACCGCCGCCATTTCTAGGACGCTGCCGAGCTGATCCGCGGTGCCGCTACGGATGGTGAAGACCGCCATGCAACAGAATGCAGCCACGGCAAGCTTCCAACTCTTCGTGGTTGCCCACGCCACAACGACGAGCACCGAGAGCCACGCTGCCGACGCAACCGCATGCAGAAGGCGATTGGCGGCGTCATCCCCAAAGGCATGCCACAGTACCCGGAGCAGGGCGTAGTCCAGCCAGCCATAGGCAACGGAATTGAATGGGTAGGCGAGCAGGTCCGTATAGAGCGCGCCACCCTGCATCCACCGCCGCACGGGCGCGGTGAAGTAGCTGTATGGAAACCCGACAAACGTGGTCAGCGTGTCCAACACCACCATGGCGGCGGTCAGCACGGACAGGGCCGTGGCAACAACCTTGACCAGCGCACCCCGATCCGGCCACGACGTTGGAAGTTGAGAAGTCACGAAAGTCCGCAGTTCCGGTGTCAATGCAATGATGCGGTGGGCGCCGGGCCCAATTCGAATCGACTCGAACTGCTGGTGAGCCATTGCGTCAGCAACCTGGCGTCGACCACTCCCGGGAGCGCTCCATCCGCGGCCATCGCCACGAGCAGGCGGGCGTCGGTCTTCTCGGATCCGTGAAAACCATCAATGAACTCCCGGTCATCCGCCCCCAGCGAGGACACATCCGTGAAGTCATAGAAGCGCGACTGCTCGCCATCGAACAGCGGTCGCACCGCCAGCGCGATCTTCTGGACGTAGGCGTAGTGTCCACTCTCCCTCATCCGCGCCAGCACTGAGGGCGCGAATGGCGGAAGATACGCCACCACCCGAATCCCGTCCCGACGACACTCTTTCAACAACGCGGCGAGCTCCGCCATGGCCTCCGGCGCCAGGTCGTCCGCCCACTCGAACCGGCGGTTTCCTTCTCGGATTCGCTGCAGGGTGTCGCGGAAGCCGGGGTCGTGTCCCTCTGGGTCATCCGGATTCGCAAGGGTGCGTCCGTAACGGTAGCTGCCGTCGGGGCGAAACCCCTGGGAGGCCATGATCGCGGTAATGCCGATGTCACCGGCCTCAACGTGGGAGAGCACCTTCCCGGCGGAAATGCGGCCGTTCCACAGGCCTTCGAGAACCGCTGCGTGGTTCCGCTGGGTGATGTTGAGCGGGTTGTCGACGTCGTTGAATTCCGCGCTGAGCCCCTCCTTCGTGAACGTTTCCCGCTTGGCGTTGAAGAACCACTGGTCCAGCCCCAGGAGAAGCGTTGTCGGACGGGCCTCCGCAGGGATCTGTCCAAGCACGTACCGGAAATGCACCAGTCGCGAGATCACACCGCCACCGTTGTAGAAGCTGGTCCCAGGAATGAAGAAGTGGCGGCGCAACTGCATCACGCGAGAGCTGCCAAGCGCGAGCACGCTGGCCCTGTGAGCGAGCACAGCCTTCAACTTGTAGCTCAACGCCGGATTGCTGAACGCTGGCCCATACAGGACGTCCTTGCCACCGGCCGCCTGCCGCATCACCACCCGGTCCACCGTCGTGAACTCTCCCGCCAGAGCCATGACGAACAGTGGCACTCCGAACACCACGAGAAATGGTGCCAGGAAGACAAGGAGCCGGAGGACCAATCTTGGCATGGCGCGAACGCACGCCTCAGAACTGGAAGTAGATGAACTGCTGCCCGCCGAACACGCCCAGGAACGTCACCGCCCCAGCCACGGCGTAATAGGCGCACCAGCGGGCCCAGCGCGGCAGCCCTTCCACGGACATCACGGGGTCGGAGCGCTCCGCGATGATGTCATAGAGCATGGTGCAGCCAACGAGCGCGAAGATCAGCGCTACGTCGTGACGGGACATCTGCACCGACACGAGGGCCTCGCGAATCGCGTGGACACTGAACAAATCCGGTGCGTGAGCGACCACGCTGCCCAGAATGAAGAAACCATCCTGGACGGTCTCCGCGCGGAAGAACACCCAGGTGCAACACACCAATGCAAAGGTCCGAACCCTCGCCACCTGCGCCCAGACCCCGGATTCGGCCACCAGCCACGTCAGGGCACTCCATCGCGACGCCGCCCGTCGAAGGCCGTTCTCAAGGACCAGGAGCATGCCGTTGAGCGCCCCCCACACCACAAAGGTCCAGTTGGCTCCGTGCCAGAGTCCGCTCACCATGAACGTCAGCAGCAGGTTGAGGTTGGTCCTGGCCATGCCATGGCGGCTTCCACCCAGTGGAACATAGACATAGTCCTTGAACCATGTGGAAAGGGAGACGTGCCACCGACGCCAGAAGTCCGAGACGCTTACCGCCAGATAGGGTTGGCGGAAGTTTGTCATCAACTTGATGTTCATGACCCGCGCGGCGCCGAGCGCAATGTCCGAGTACCCCGAGAAATCAGCGTAGATCTGGAATGCGAAGAAGACCGTGGCAAGCGCGTGGGCGACGGAGCCAAAGGCCTCCGGCTGCCCGTAGACGCGGTCCACCACCGGCGAGAGACGATCCGCAACCACGCATTTCTTGAAGAGCCCCCACAACATCAACCGCAGCCCATACACCACGTTGGCGTCGTTCCACCGCGGCGAGAGCTGAAAGGCGCGGAACTGCGGAAGCAGGTTCTGTGGTCGCTCAATCGGTCCGGCCACCAGCTGCGGGTAGAACATGACGTAGAGCGCGTAGATACCCAGGTGATGTTCCGCCTTCTGATTTCCGCGGTACACCTCGAGCGTGTAGCTCATGGCCTGAAACGTATGAAACGAGAGCCCGATGGGCAGGATCCAGGTGAGTGCAGGCAGTGTTGCGGACATGCCCAGCCCATGAGCTGCGTCCTCCAACGAATGCACGAAGAAGTTGTAATACTTGAAGACCGCGAGCACCCCCACATTCGTAACGATGCTGGCCACCAGCCACGTCTTCCGTCGTGGACCCGTGCTGCGCTCAATGAGAAGGCCCGCGGTGTAGTCCACCAAGATCGTGAACAGGAGGATCAGGACGTAGACCGGGATGAAGGCCATGTAGAACGCGCAGCTCGCCACCAACAGCAGAAGCCACACTGCGCGCGCCGGGACGACGAAGAACAATGCCGTCACCAGCGGAAAGAACAGCAGGAATTCCAGGGAATTGAAGAGCATTTCTCTTCGAAGGATGGGGCGGACTCAGACCGCGGAAGCCGGCACTTTGCCCAGCGTCAGCATGACGTCGGAGACTGCCGTCTCGGAGATCCCTGGCGAATTGGGCAGGTTCAGCGCCACACGAGACACGCTCTCCGCGACGGGGCACCGCGCTTCGGTCCCGCGGTACATCGGCTGCTCATGGATGGGCTGGAAAACGGGTCGCGCCTCGATGTTGACTTCCGCCAGGGCAGCAAGCGCCTGGTCCCGCGTCAGCGACGCGCTGTTGATGGAAACACCGAACAGCCAGCCATTGCTCTCCACGCCCTGGGGCTGCGCTTGCGGTACCAACCAGTTCTCCCTCGCGAAGGCCTCCAGGTAATGCTTCTGGATCTCCCGACGTCGATCCCGGAAGCGAGGCAGGCTTTCCATCTGGGAAACCCCCAGCGCGGCCTGGAGATTCGTCAACCGGTAATTGAAGCCGACGTCGTCGTGGGCGTAGACCTCGGCGTTGGGACGCGCCTGGGTGGAGAGGTGACGCGCGCGCTTCGCCAACACTGCGTCGCCGGTGAGGATCATGCCGCCGCCCCCGGTGGTGATGATCTTGTTGCCATTGAAGGACAACGCCGCCACCCGACCGAACGTGCCGGTGTGCGCGCCGCGGTAGAAGCTGCCCAGGCTCTCCGCCGCATCCTCAATGAGCGTGAGGCCCTCGCGCTCACACAACTCCATGATCGGTGCCATGTCCGCAGGCACACCGTAGAGGTGCGTGACCACCGCGTGACGAGGACGCAACCCCGCCTTTCGCGCCTGCTGCAGCGCCGCCGCCAGGGTCTCCGCGCTCACGTTCCAGGTGCGGGCGTCGACGTCGACGAAGAACGGCTTGGCGCCCAGGTAGGTCACCGGATTCACCGTGGCAATGAAGGTGAGCGTGGGAACCAGGACCGTGTCACCCGGCGACACCCCCGCCACGAGATACGCCAGGTGCAACGCCGCAGTGCCGCTGCAGACCGCCACGGCATGGGAAGCGCCCGTGTACTCCGCCACGGACTCCTCAAAACGCGTGACGTACTTCCCCGCGGAGGAAACCCAGCCCGTGTCCAGGCAATCCTTCACGTAGCTCCAGGCCGACGCCTCCAACGTGGGCACCGAGAGGGGAATCCGCTCCGACGTTCGGCCACGCTTAGACATGATAGCCCTCCACGGTGTGACGGTGCGGGTGCGTGCGGATGTCCTCCACCAGGCGGCGAACACCGTCCTCGAACGAAACCAGCGGCGACCATCCGGCCCGCTCACGAGCGCGGGAGTTGTCGCTGATGAGCTTCAAGACCTCGCTCTTCTCGGGTCGCACGCGTTCCTCCCCCAGCTCCACCTTCAGCCGCTTCCCGAGCACCGCCCCCACCGTCTCCACCATCTCCCCGACGGTGCGCCCGCTGCCCACACCCAGGTTGGTCACCTTCCCGACGCATGCGTCGGAAGCGCCGCACATGAGGAAGCCGCGGACGGTGTCAGAGACGTACGTCATGTCCCGCACCGGCGACGTGCTGCCCAATCTGACGACGTCACCACGCAACGCCTGCGTGATGATGGTTGGCAACACGGCCCGGGTGCTCTGTCGTGGGCCAAACGTGTTGAAGGGGCGCACGGTCACCACCGGCACCCCGAAGCTGCGACCGTACGCATCCGCCATGGCATCCGCGCCAATCTTGGAAGCGCTGTAGGGACTCTGCCCCTGGAGCGGATGCTCCTCGGTGATGGGCGTGAACTGCGCCGTGCCGTAGACCTCGCTCGTCGACGTGTGGATGACGCGCACACCGCCAGCAACCCGCGCGGCCTCCAGGACATTGAGCGTGCCCTGCACGTTGACCTCGACGTAGGTCTGCGGCGCCTCGTAACTGAACGGAATGCCGATCAACGCTGCCAGGTGGAACACCGCGTCCTGGCCCGTCACCAGCGTGCGAACCTGGAACGGATCCCGCACATCACCCAGCACGGTTCGGACCGCGCCCCGCGATTCCTTGGGAATCTCGGCGAGCATTCCCACGTCGCCGCGACCGTTGTAGCGGACCAAGGCCGTCACGCTCGCGCCGGACGCCACCAGCGCCTCGACGAGGTGACTGCCGATGAACCCACCCGCGCCGGTGACAAGAACCCGCTTGCCGCGCCACGCCTCATGCTTGTCCATGGTCATGGTTCCTTGTCCCCGTGCACCGCGCGCAGCACCGCGTGCTGGTAGTCGTGGAGTTGACCGATATCCAACCAGCTCTCACGGATGGGGAAGCTCGCCACCTTGCCGCCGTCCTTGATGAGGCGGTCGATGAGGGTGGGCATGTCATAAGGCTGCCCGCGTGGAATCAGGTCCAGGCATTCCGGGTTCAGCACGTAGATGCCCGCGTTGATGAACCATGTGTGCTTGGGCTTCTCCTGGATGGCGCTGACCCTCGCACCGTCGACGTTCACCACCCCATAGGGAACCTGGAGCTCATAGGTGGAAACGCAGACGGTCATCGCCGCGCCTTCGTCCGCATGGAAATCCAGCAGCGACGAGAAGCTGACCTCCGTGAGCAGGTCTGCATTCATCACCACCATGGGTTGACGCGGCCTCTCCGGCAGCAATGACAGCGCGCCCGCCGTCCCCAGCCGCGTGTTCTCGCGCAAGTACGAGAGACGCAGCCCGAACGCCCCGCCGTCCTGGAAATAGCCCTCGATCTTTTCGCCCAGGAAATTCACGCTGACGAAAACACGCTCAAAACCATGAAGCTTCAGTTGCCGGAGGGCGCGTTCCAGGATTGGCTGGTTTCCAACCATCAGCATGGGCTTGGGAACCGCCTGCGTGTACGGTCGCAGCCTCTCTCCAAGGCCACCGGCCATGACCACGGCCCAGTTCTCGCGACCTTCCGGGCTGACCAGGTCATCCAGCAACCGCACACCGACGAGAACGCCATCCGCATCCACCAACGGGATTTGCCGCAGGCGGTGGGAGAGCATGATCTGGAGCATTCGCTCCGGGCTCTCACCGGGCCGGGCCACGGTGGGAGTGCGATTCATCACGGGGTGAATGGGACCTTCCAGGCTGAGCCCACGGAGGATTGCGCGACGCACGTCGCCGTCGGTAACCGTCCCGAGCAGATGACGTCGCTCGTCGATCACCAACGCCAAGGACGCGCTGCCATCATCAATGGCCTTCAACGCCGTGCGGATGGTTGTTTCCGCGTTGATACAGATGAGTCGCAGCAGCTCCTGCGACCTGGCCTCGAGCCGATCGTTCTCATGGCGCGTGGGTGACACGGGTTCTCTCCTCGGCGCGAACTCAGGGAACGGCGTGGAAACGCTTGCGGACATTGGCCAGCGTGGGCGCCACCGCGCGCAGTGCAGCCAGGACCTTTTCGGTCGCGTGACCGTCACCGAACGGGCTCTCCACGTTGGTGAGCTCCGCACGGCGCTCCGGGGCCAGTGACTGGGCCACGGCATCGGCAACGGCGTCGGCATCCGGGGTCACGTCGACAACATGCGCAGATCGAAGCCGCCCCTTCTGACGGTCCCCCACATTGACAACGGGGAGGCCGAAAAACGGGGCCTCCAGGATCCCACTGGAGGAATTCCCCACCATCACCGCAACGCACGAAAGCATCGAGTAATACCTGCGCGCTCCCAGCGCCTCCACGACGTGGACGCGGGGATGCCTCTGCGCAAAATCTCGCAACAGGCGGACCAGTGCGCCATTGCCGGCGTCAGCGTTGGGCACGGTGAACACCAGCTCCACGGGCTGCCTGGCCATGACCCGGCGGAGTCCTTCCAGCACGGCAGAGAACTCACGCGCGGGGTCTTCGCCCAGGGTGGTGGGATGGTGCGTGCAGAGAATCCAAGGAAGGTTGACGTCGGTGATGCCGAGCTCCGCAGCAAGCTCCGCCCGGGACATGCGCTCCACGGTACGCGCCGCATCAATCCCCAGTGCCCCCGTCACGAACACCCGCGACGGCTCCTCCCCCATCTGCCGAACGCGCCGGGCAAACGACTCGTGCGCCACGAGGTGCAAGTGACTGAGCTTCGTGATCGCGTGGCGGCACGCGTTGTCAATGGCGCCTTCCGTTTCCTCGCCGCCATGCAGGTGGATGACGGGAAGCTGGAGGCACGTTGCTGCAACCACCGCGGCCAGGCTCTCGGTCCGGTCTCCGACAAGCAGCAGCGCTTCGGCGCGCACTCGGTTGAGCGCCTCCGCCACCGCCTCCGTGGTCCGGCCTGCCGCCGTGGCAATGGCCAGCCTGCTGTCGTCCTGCGGAAGAACGTCCACCTTCGCGTCCACACGCAATCCGTCAATCTCGTCGGGGATGCGCCCACCGCGACCGTGCATCCCGCCGGCGACCAGGCACAGCTGGAAATCCGCCGACTGCGCCAGCGCGCGTGCCAGGGGCTGGAGGATGCTCCAGTCCTGTCGTCCCGTCGTCAGCACCGCAATACGCAAGGCATCCCTCAGACCAGGTCCGACCAGGCCAACACCGCATCCTCTTCCACGGAGCGTGCGAGACCCCGACCCAGGACTTCGCGAAGCCGCGCCGGTGAGATTCCGCTGCCGGGCCGCTTGATGGCGATGTCACCCGTGGTCAGGACATGACCCGCGGGAAGCGCTCGCGCGGCCACCAGGCTCTTGCGCGCGGCAATGGCGGTGTCCAGCTCCTGGGGCGTGGGACGCTTGATTCCGTCGCCAAGCGCGGCTTCCACGCGACGGATGGATGCAATCATCTCGCGGAGCTCGCCGGGTTCCAGGGACGCGGCGTGGTCGGGACCGGGAAGGGAACGGGACAACGTGAAGTGCTTCTCGATGATCGACCCACCGCGCGCCACCGCCGCAATGGCAACGTCAATTCCCATGGAGTGATCAGAGAGCCCCACCGGGATACCCAGCGCATCGGAGAGGCTGTCCATGGCACGCAGGTTGGTGTGCTCCACGGGAGCGGGGTAGCTGCTGACGCAATGGAGCATCGCCACCGACGACGCACCCGCAGCACGCACCGCATCCACCGCCGCCTCAACCTCCTCCAGGGTGGCCATTCCCGACGAAAGAATCATCGGTCTTCCCATGGCTGCCACTTCCTGCAGGAAGGGGTGGTTGGTGATCTCCCCCGAGGGAAGCTTGAACGCGTGGACTCCCAGGTCGTTGAGCAGCTTCGCGCTCTCCGACTCGAAGGGCGTCGAGAGGAAGATGATTCCCAGCCGCTCGGCCTCAGCCTTCAGTCGCGCATAGGCTTCCCGCGGCAGCTCCAGCTGGGCGAGCATGTCCTTCTGCCCGTCGTCACTCCCGGTGTTGGCCACCTGGTAGGCCGCCTTTCGTGCGGACGCGGTCACCAGCGCGGAGGTCTTGAAGGTCTGGAACTTCACCGCGTCTGCGCCCGCGGCCGCGGCCACGCGCACCATCTCCATGGCCCGCGCCTCGTCGCCATTGTGGTTGACGCCCGCCTCCGCAATCACCAGGCACGGCTTCCCCGGCCCCACCTCCCGGGACCCGATGCGCAGGACGCCCGCCGGTCGCGTCCTGAGCAACGCTGCGCAATGGGCCAGGTCCTCTGCCGTGTCGACGTCGACCGCCCGGCTCCCCGGAATCACCACGCCCGCGGTGCGCCCCGGAACGGTGAACTTCTTCGTCTCTCGCAGGAAGCGGACGGTGGATGCGAACACTCCCACGAGGCGATACGCCGCGGCGCAGTCCTGTCGACGGGTGGGAAGCTCACCGGGAAGGAGCGGTCCAAGCATCCCGTCGCGCAACGTGAGCGACCACTCGACGGGATGCTCCATGGGCGTCACCAGCGCCGCGGAGCCCGCCTTCTCACACGCGGCAAGCAGGGCATCCACGTCCTCGTCGGAGATGAGCGGTGAGGTGGGCTGGAGCAGGAGCACCACGTTGGGGGACTGTCCCTCTGCTGCCAGCACGCGCAGCTCATGCTCCACCACGTCCATCATGGCGGTGTGGTCCTGCGCAAGTTCCGGCGGGCGGAGGCGAGGCGGGCGCAGGTCCTCGGGCACCGCGCGCGCGATCTCGTCGCTGTCGGTGCTCAGATGAATGATCACCCCCGCCCGCTTCTGCGAGAGCCTGCGGGCCCGCTCCAGCGCCCAGCCCACGAGCGTGCGCCCCGCCAGGCGCTTGAGGTTCTTCCCGGGCAGGCCCTTGCTTCCACCGCGCGCCGGCACCAGCGCGAGGATGCGCGGGGCGCTCATGGCGCGTCCTTCCAGATGGTGTGACGCAGCTCCCACCCCGTCGACGTCTTCCGCCAGAGATGCGGAGACCTGAACTTGTCCGCGAGCTCCATGAAGGTGGCGCGGGTCATGTTGGGCTGTGCGAATGCCGCGGTCGCCTTGGGGAACTCCTTCGCCGGGATGCTAAGATACTCGAAGATCTCCTCCGCGAACCGCTCGGGGAACTCGCCGTCGAACCGCTTCACCAAGGCCACACCCTCGTCCCGGGTGATGTCGCCGGAGCGGATTTCCTGGGCGGCATCATACGTGGCGCGACCAATCCCGAACTTGATCCACGTCGTGTAGTAGTGGAAGTCGTCAATGCGGTCGTCGATGGAGTTGTACTTGCTGTAGGTGCCCGGCGTGCGCTCGGGAGCGGCCTGGAACCCGCCATTCTCGACGGCGTAGTAGTAGCAGGATTGCGGGTGCCACTTCAGGTAGTAGCCCAGATAGTGCACCTCCATCTTCAACTTGGCGGCGCGCTCGGCGTTGACGGGCAGGTACGGGTCAAAGTCCACCTTCTCCAACCCGTAACGCTCCATGAGGTCCACCAGGGACGCGCCTCCCAGGTACACTTTCGAATAGTCGTCCACCGTGAAGTAGCGCTGGTCGCGAAGCGCCGTCCCGGTGTCGGCGATGGGGTTGCCGTACTCCGCCTCGTTCTCGCCGTAGAACACCAACGGGATCCCCAGCATCACGGCCATGCGCGGCGCCAGGTTCTTCTGGCCCAAGATGAACGGCTGGAACGGGTGGAACAGGTTGTCGACGGCAAGACGCGTCAACAACCGATGCACGCGACCATTGGGCGTGAAGAGGTAGTTATCGAAACCCGCGTTGATCCACGCGCGGTGATTCTTCCAGCCCCAGTCCGTGTAGATGTGCGGCGCCCACGTTACCGTCAGCGGGTGCATGCCGTACTCGTACTTCAGCTTGTGTGCCGCGTAGAAGCTGTCCTTGCCGCCAGAGCCGGGCACCAGGCAGTCGTAGCTTCCGTCGCTGCTACGGTAGCGGTCGCACAACTCGCGCAGTTGCTGCTCGCGAGCCTTCCAATCAATGGTGGCCTTCTTGTGCTCCGCGAAGCGACACGCATCACACACGCCCTCGGCGTCGAACCCAATGGTCGCCTTCTTGCTGTCGCGGGTGTGCTTGAACTCCACGGCGGAATTTGGCCGCTGGTTGGAAATCACGCAGCGACGACAGAACCGGACTTCCCGGGGGAGGCCGTAATACGCTTCAAGTTCCTGGGTGGTCTGTTCCATGGATGGTTTCTCCGTCGTGGGCTTCCGTGATGGGTGCTGCGTTCACATCTTGAGGAATGCGGAGAGGATGGCCTGTCCCGCGGGGCCGCTCTTCTCCGGGTGGAACTGCGTTCCGTGCACATTCTCGCGACGCACCGACGCGCAGAAGCGGTGCGGACCGCACTCCGCCATGGCTACCGCGTGCTGCTCGACGCTGGGCTGAACCACGAAACCATGCACGAAATAGACGTGTTCGCCCCGCTTGACGTCGGCAAGCACGGTGCCCTGCCACGATGTGTCGCTGGCGGCGGGAAGCAGGCGTCCCCAGCCCATGTTCGGCACCTTGTAGCCACCGTTCGCGTCGGGCGGAGGAATGGGCACCACGGCGCCGGGGAGGACGCCCAGTCCCTGGTGATGGCCAAACTCGTGCCCCTCCGTCATGAGCAATTGCATTCCCAGGCAGATGCCGAGCAGGGGCGTGCCGCGCGCCACCACTTCCTGGATGGGTGCCAACAGCCCGCGCTCGGTGAGACCGCGCATCCCGTCGGCGAAAGCGCCCACACCGGGCAGGATGACCCGATCCGCAGCGAGAAGGTCCTCGGCCCGCTGCGCAAAACGCGCCTGGGCTCCCACCGCAGCCAGCGCGCGCTCCACGCTGAACAGGTTGCCAAGCCCGTAATCCACCACTGTGACCACCTTGCTCGTCGTCATGCGCCCCTCACGTCCAGGCCGCGTGCGCGCACGGCCGCTTTGACGTCGCGGATGGTGTGTCGCCCGTAGTGCAGGACGGTGGCCACCGCCACGGCATCCGCCTTGCCATCCGCAACGGCCTGGGCCGCGTGCTCTGGCGTTCCACAGCCGCCGCAGGCGATCACGGGAATGCGCACCCGCTTGGAGATGGCCGTCACCAACGGGAGGTCAAAGCCCTTGCTGGTTCCTTCCTGGTCCACCGACGTCACCAGGATCTCACCTGCGCCCAGCTCCATGCCGCGCTCGGCCCAGGTGACAGCGTCGACGCCCGTCTTCTCGCGCCCGTTGTCCGTGTAGGCCTCCCAGCCATTCGGAGTTCGCTTAGCCTCAATGCTAAGAACAATGCACTGTGAGCCAAACGTCCGAGCCGCCTCCGAGATGAACTGCGGATTGCGAATGGCGGCGGTGTTGATGGCCACCTTGTCCGCACCAACCCGAAGCAGCGTGCGGATGTCGTCAATGCTCCTGACGCCGCCACCCACCGTCAGCGGGACGAAGATGTCGCGCGCGGTGCGCTCCACCACGGCGGTCAGGTTGTTGCGGCCGTACAAGCTGGCGACGATGTCCATGTACAGCAGCTCGTCCGCACCCTGTTGGTAGTAGCGAACGGCAAACTCCGCCGGGTCGCCCATCACGCGAAGGCCCTCGAGGTGGATGCCCTTCACCAGGTTGGGCCCCTTGATGTCCAGCCGCGGTATCACCCTGACCGTTGCCATGTGCTTAGCGACCTTCCGTGAGTGGTCCGACGTCAGGCGGAGAGACGGTTCATCCGTGATGGCGCGGTCGCGGTGGCGCGTCGCGCAAGGAACGTTGAGAGGAACGCGCGGGCCAGTCGGATGGGCAATGGTTCCGCCGCCGTCTCCGGAACCATCACGCCCTGAAGGTACGAGGTGGGCAGCGCCGACGAGGCCTCCCCCAGCCACGACGACAACGGAAGCACGAACCCCACCTTCGGCCGACGCTCCAGGCCGTCGGGAAGGATGCCTTGCAGCGCCTCGCGCAGGAGCGGCTTGGGTGGAGTACCCGCGGCGCGAACGTGACCGGGGAGGGCGAGGACCGCTTCCACAAGCTTCCAGTCCATCAATGGCACGCGAAGCTCCACGCCGTTGGCGAGGCTGAGGATGTTGGAATCCTTGAGCAGCGTGCTGCGCAGGTAATTGCTCAGCTCCAACCTGCTTAGCGCACCATCGGGATCCACGGGGAGCGAATCCGCGGAAAGATAGGTGACCGGGTCCAGGTCTTCCGGCATGACGCCACCGCGCACCTCGGGATGAAGCAGGGAAAGCAGGGTGGCGGGCCCCATCACGGTGCGTACTGCCGCATAGGCTCCCACGAGGCCGCGCGGCTGCATCGCCGCAAACACGGCCCGCTCCACACGGGTGGAAACGCCCAGGGCCCGTGCCAGCCGCGCCGCCGCCCACCCCGCGCCCCTCGGCAAAGCGCCACGGCTGACCTGCCGGAGACGGTGGAAGGTGCGTCGGTTTCCGTAGCCGAGGAAGAGCTCGTCGCCGCCCAATCCGGAGAGCGCGACCTTGAACCCTGCCCGGCGGATGGCCTGGCTGACCAGGTAGGTATTGGTTCCGTCAATGCTCGGGAGGTCTTGCGCCGCGGCGGCGTCGAGGAGCGCCTTCCCGCCGGATGAGACATTCGCCTTCACCACGGCGTGCTGGCACCCAAGGCTTCGCGCGGTCTCGGCGGCCAGCAACGTTTCGTCGACGGCGCCGTCCCCACCCGGGAAGCCAACCGTGAATGCGCGCAATTCCTCTCGGGACTGCGCGGATGCCAGCGCCGCCACCGCCGCACTGTCAATGCCACTGGAGAGCAACACCGCGACGGGAACGTCACTGACCATTTCCGCCTTGACGGCGTCCTGCAACGCTTCGCGGACCCGAGCCGCAGCATCAACACCCGACGAGGACTCCGCCGGGAGACGCCAATACCTGCGACGACGAATTCCGCCATCTGGCGACACCCGCCACCACATACCTGGCGGCAGCTCCTCCACGTCCTGCAGCAGCGTCAGCGGCTCTGGAACACTTCCGTAGAAAAGATAGCCGCACAGACCCCGCAGGTTCAGCTCGTGACTCGTCAGACCCGCATGCATCAACGCGTCCACCGTCGACGAGAACGCGATGCCTCCGCCGGGAACGTGGCTGACGTAGAGCGGGTTCACCCCAAGACGATCCCTGCCGAGGATGAGCCGGCCGCTGGAGCGCTCCAGGAATGCAAACGCGAACGGCCCCCGCAGCCGCTCCACGAAGTCTGGTCCCTCCTCGACGAGGCCGTGGAGCAGCACTTCGGTATCACTTCGGGTACGAAAGTGGTGGCCGCGTTGCTCAAGGTGCACGCGAAGCTCGGCGTGATTGAAGACTTCACCGTTGAACACCAACGCATGCGTCTTCCCGAGCAACATGGGCTGCGCCGCGCGCGCGGTCGGATCAATGACCGCAAGTCTGCGGTGGCACAAGACGGCGGACCACGAAGAGCCCTCTTCTTCGAAGGTCCCTTCCCCGTCCGGTCCACGGCTCGCGAGCGCGTCCAGCAGCACCCGGGAGTCCAGGTGACGTCGTGGTCCCACGTACCCGGCGATTCCGCACATCTCTTCAGACTGCCTTCAGGGCCCGACCGGGTGTGACATGCGCGTTCGCAGCCTCGTGGAACACCGCCAGCGTCTCATCCGCGCAACGGTCCCAGGAGAACCGCTCGGCCTGACGCGGACCACGCTGCTCCAGCTCCGCGCGCGCGTGAAGGTCGCGCAGCAGTTGACGCAGTTGTTCCGCCAGGCCCGCCGGTGACGACGGAGGAAAGTACTGCACCGCGTCGCCACACATCTCCCGGGCACAGGGAATGTCCGCCGCCACCGTGGCCGTGCCCGTCGCCATGGCCTCAATGTACGGATGGCCGAACGTCTCCAGCCGGCTGGGCATCACAAACACCGTTGCGCGACGGTAGAGGTCAATCAGGTCCGCGTGGGGAACCTCCCCCAGGAACGAGACCTGCTTGGAGATTCCCAGCGCCTCGGTGTGGCGGTGCAGGAACGCGGCGTGCTCGCGGTCAAACGGCGCGCCCGCGATCAACACCCGCGGGTGGAGCCCGTCGACGTTGTGCAGCAACGCGAGCGCTTCGAGCAGGACCGGGTAGTTCTTGAACGCGTAGATGCTGCTGACGGCGAGGATCAGCGCCTCGTCGCGCACGTGGCCCGGCGTGGGCGGATGGAAGCGCGCGTCGCGGCCGTGGTGGATCACCCGCAGCCTCGACGTTGGCAACCGGATGACGGCGGCGGTGGCGTCGAGCGCGGCCTGGCTCACGAGGATGATGCGGTCGCTGCGCCACGCGCTGGCCTCGGTCACGGTGCGCATCCCGGCTTCACGGATCCTGCGTCCGGTGCTGGCCACGGTGCTCTCCCCGCGCACGTAGGGCGTGGGATTGCGGATCATCATGGTCACAGCGCAGGGCGCCCACGGCGGTGCGTGGTCGGTGGGGCAGAACAACACGTCAACGTGACGACGCGCGCACAGCAGCGGCACCACGGTCGACGAATATGCCAGGCGAGCCGAGAGAGGAGCCACGCGCTCCGGCGCCACCTCCACGGTGATGCCGTCCTGCGGCGCGGTGAGCCCAAAATCCCGACGCTGCGACTCGCGGCACACCACCGTCAGCCGGGCACCACGCTGCGCGAGACGCGGCAACACCGCGCGCATGTACGTCCGTGCCCCGCCAGACTGAGACGACAGCGCGTCTACCATGATGTGCAGGCCAGTCATCTAAGCCGCCTCCAGGATGGGCGAGAGCGCGTGCATGAGCAGCGGCGTCACGCCCGACCAGCGGAGGGGTGTTTCCGCTCGCGCGCCCTTGTCACCGTCGTCACACGCCGCCCAGATTGCGCGGGCAATGTCGTTGTCACTGTGCGGGTCGGTGACCTTGTGGACGCCCGGACCGCTCAGCTCCGCCAGCGCCCCGCGGTTGGAAAGCACGACGGGCGTGCCACAGGCCAACGCCTCCCTCGGTGGCCAACCGTAGCCTTCCCAGTGTGAAGGGAAGAGGAGCGCGCTGGCACCGCGGTACCACGCGGCGAGCTCGTCGTCGTCAAGGGGGTGCTCCGCGGTGGGCTCCACCACGCGGGAGGCGAGGCCCGCTTCGTCGATGAGCTGGCGATGCGGCGACGAGAGCGGACGCCCCAACCGCACCAGCTTCAGCGGCACCTCCCGTCGCCGGCGGGCCGCCGCGATGAAGCCACGGACCACGCCATCGAGGTTCTTGTACGGGAGATCCACGCCCACGCTGACCACGTACGGACACCCCAGGTCCTTGCGCTCACCGATGGGCTGGAACGCCTCATCCACGCCCAGCGGCACAACATGAACGCGTTGCGCGGGGAGGCCCACGTGCTCCACCAGGTCGCGCGCGGTGGCGTGGGACGGCGTCATGACCACGCGCGCCCTGCGCAGCCCCTCCATGGCCAGACGAAACACCACCAGTGCGCCCGCGCTCACGTTACGACGGTCCAGGCGCCCCGCCGCCGCGTGCAGCGGAATGACGTCGTGGCACATGACGGCACAACGGTGTCCCTCCACCGCATTCACCCACATTCCGTTGCCGTGGTCGGGAATGAGCACGCGTTGATTCCCGCGACATCGACGAGGCAGCTCCCACAACGGTGCCGCGTAGCGGGAGAGCGCGGCGGATGTGCGCAGTCCCAGGTTCCGCCCCACGGTGCGCGGCCACCACGAGCGCGCGGGCAGACCCGCCTGCTGCAGGCACGACGCCAAACCATCAGCGCAGCGCTTCATGCTGGGTTGCCCTGCCTCATTCCAGTTGCGCAGCAGAAGGACCATCGGAACTCGTCAACCAAGCGACCTCACCGGTTGAGCTCACGCTCCACGACGGCAAGATTCTCCCGAACCCACGCGTACAACGAGCGCACGCCCTGGGCCGGCAGGATCTTCGGCTGCCATCCCAGGACCGCGCCGATGCGCCGGATGTCGGCGACGAAGACGCGTTGATCACCGGGACGCCAATCCGCCATCTGGTGCTGGACCGGACGCCCGTCAATGCGCTCCAGCTCGTCGAGCAGCTCCAGCAGGCTCAGCGTGGCCTTGGGGCCGCCACCCACGTTGAAGATCTCACCGGCTACCTTCTCACGCTGCTCGAACGCCGTCTCGAACGCGCGAACCAGATCCTCGACGTGCAACACGTCGCGCACCTGGCGTCCGTCGCCGTAGATGGTGACGTTGCGCCCCTGCACGGCGCGGATGGTGAACCACGCCACCCAGCCCTGGTCCTCGACGCCAAACTGGCGCGGGCCGTAGATGCAGCTCTGGCGGAACACCACCGTGGGAAGCCCGTAGATGCGGTGGTAGTCGCGCACGTACTGGTCGGCCGCGCCCTTGGAGCACCCGTAGGGGCTGTGGAAGTCCAGCCCGCGCGTCTCCGGACATCCTTCGGGGAGACTCTTGTACGCATAGCGTCCGTCGCGAAGCTCCACGCCGACGTCCTCCATGCCGCCATAGACCTTGTTCGTGCTGGTGTAGAGCAGGATCGGCTTGCGCGGGAGCGCCCGGGCCGCCTCCAGCGTGTTGAACGTTCCCAGCAGGTTGTCCTCGAAGTCACGTCGTGGATCGGTCACTGACGTCGTCACCGCCACCTGCCCGGCCGCGTGGATGATGAAGTCCGGCTGGAACGCGGAGACCACCTTTGCGATACCACCTGCGTCGCGGACGTCGACACGCTCCACCTCCACCTGGTGCTCACGCCCCAGCCACTCCGCGTTGGCGTTGCTGCCCTTGCGCGAGAGGTTGTCGGCGCAGAGGACACGTGCACCGCGCTTGCGGAAATGGGCCGCGGCGTGCGCGCCAATGAACCCGCAACCTCCGGTGACGAGGACGTTCTGGGAAGTCATGTTGCTCCTGCATCCGCCCGCGCGAGATGGGCGCGGGACGAGGTTTCAGAACGGGGGCGGTTGACCGAGCAGCTCCGCGGCGTGGGCCAACAGCGCCGCCTCTTGCGAGCCTGCCGAGATGGGTCGTGGGTGGTCTTCACCGGGATCTTCCGCCAGGTCGAACGCCACCGGCGTGGCTGGTGCGGTGCGGGTGTCCATCCAGACCTTCAACGTGCCGCGAACCGCGCCGTAACCGCCGCCGCTGACGAACGGGCGAACACGGTCCGACAGGTGACCCGCCACGAGGTCCTCGAGACGCTGTCCGTTGGCGAGCGCACCGAGCATGGCGCGAACGTCGCTGTGCTGCGTCTTGGCATCCACCACGGTACCCGGCGTGATCCCCGGACCGACGACGATCAACGGCACGCGCAACGCCGGCTCATACGGATTCCTGCCGTGAAGGACGCGGCCATGCTCACCCAGCATCTCACCGTGGTCGGAGGTCACCGCCAGGATGGTGCGGCGGGACAGTGGCGCGCGGTCCAGCGCCTCCACCAGCTTGCCCACCTCGGCGTCCGCCAGGAGCACGCTGTCGTCGTAGATCTGGGCCAGCCCCCGCGCGTTGCGGGAATCAAGGCTACTCCCCTGCATGGCCCTGCTGAACGCGCCGAACACTTCCTTCTCGTCGCCGGTGAAGAAGCGGCGGGGCTCTGCGTGGGGATAGGCGGCGTGCGGTCCGTGCATGTGGACCAGGAGCATGAAGGGCTCCTGCAGCAGCGCCGCGTCGAGGAATGCGGGGTCCGTCATGATGGACGGCCGCTCCGTGCATTCCGCTGCCGCCCTGCCAAGCCGCAGCAGAACGGCGCACAGGAAATGTCCCGCGCCCGTGACTTGCAGCGTGGGCACGGCCACGGTTGTGGCGGTGGCGAGGACGGGGCGCCCCACGGCCGGTCGCGCTTCCAGCACGTCGGCCCAGGCCAGCATGAGATGGGTCTGGTACCCCCGGCTGGCAAAATCCTTCACGAGATGATCGTCGCCAAAGGGAACGAACCTGCGACCAAGCAGGGTGAGCTCCAGCAACGGTCGGGCAATGGGCGGCGGCGGTGTGGGGGTTCCTTGCAGGATGGCGGGCAGAGCCCACAACGTGCCGTCGGCGGCGCTGCGGTGATCCGTCCAACGTGCGCCTCGCGCAGCAAGCGCGGAGAGGTTGGGTGTTGCAGGATGGGGAGCCTCGCTGGAGCCCACGCGGTCCGCGCGCAACGAATCCACGATGACGAGCACCACGTTGTGATCCCCGCTGGGCTTGGCCAGGACGTTCACGGACGAAGCGGAAGCGCGAGCACCGGCGAACAGGAGCGCGCCCATGGCGAGACTGACACCCCAGCGTCGCGCGCGTGTCCGGAACAACATGCCAACCCAGGGCGCGGTGCACAGGAACACAATCACCGCCAGGTCCAGGACGGTGACCACCAACGCGGTCTCCCACCCTCGTCGCCACAATGAGCCCAGCGTGCGGGTGGCGATTTCAGAAACCGTGCCCAGTCCCACGCCCGCAACCACGCCGGGAAGCATCCGGTGGAACCGGAACGCGTCCAGCCCCACCAGTCGACGACGGATTCGCAACAGCATCACCAACGCCACCGCGCCGACAACGAGCACGACGACGACGGTGACGAGCGGCTGCTCCCAGCGCGTGGGGTGGCCGCGGGTACGCACCCAGTGCACCAGCGCCATCACGGCCCACAACCACGCCACCAGGAATCCCGGCCGCCGCGGCAGTGGGAGCGCACCAAGCACCGCGGCCAGCAGCGCGCCGGCGGCGCCGCACAACACGGGCGCAAGGAGGGAGCCATCCAGTCGCATCTCCTGGCGGAAGAGCCAGGCCACGACGAGCTCCGACCACGTGACCATCAACACCGCCGCGGCCGCGCTGCCCGCACCGGTGCTGGTGACGCCCGAGGGTCCGTGCGTCCCGAGCATCCGCGCGACCACGGGCACCGTTCCCAGTCGGTTCAGCATGTCGCCTCGCCCGACGCTGTGCCGCGCGCGCCTCGGCGCTGCCGCGCCCTGTCCCGAGCCAGCGCGTAATAGCGCTCGTACTGATCCGAGATGTTCTGGAACGAGAAGTCAGCCGCGCGACGCACGCCCGCGTCCGCCACCTCCAATCGCCGCCGCTCGTCCTGGAGGAGAGAAGCCAGCGCGGGACCAAGCTCGTCGTCGGAGACCAGGAGGCCCGCGCGCCCTTCCTGCAGCACCTCGCGCGCTCCGGCATTGGGCGTGGCCACCACGGGAAGACCGGCAGCCATGGCTTCAATGTACGGAATGCCGAAGCCCTCGTACGAGGAGGGAAGGCAGAAGGCCCACGCCGCGTGGAAGAGCGGCGGCAGCTCCGCATTGGCACGTCGGCCCAGGTACTTCACCGGTCCTTCCTCACCCACGCGCTCGCAGATCATCCACAGCTCAGCGTCGGGAACGCGCGGCAGCACGTGCTCGCGGAAGGCCTGCACCAGCAGCGTCCCGCGCTTGCGCCCGCCCAGGCTTCCCACGAACAGGATGGTGGGCCGCGGAGCACGCGCGGCATTCGGCGGACGGGTGAACCGCTCCACCTGGATGGCCTCCCCGACGATGAACTCCACGAACGGCAACCGCGCGCGGGTCACCTCGGAGATTCCCACGTTGACGTCGGCGGAGAAGCCCCCCAACCATTCCAGCGGGTAGTACGAGAGCTGCTGTGCCGCCCAGTACACCTCCTTCATCCCCACACGACGTGGACCGAACAGTGCAAACCGGGCCTCGTCGACGGCGCTCCCGTGGAACGTCCGCACCAGCGGCGGGCGTCCGCGGCCGAGCAGGTAGGCGTTGTCACCGTGTGCGTGCACCACGTCGAAACCGGTGAGGTCCTCCAGCGCAATGCGCATGGGGAACAAGTGCCCCTCCGCAACGCGCATCACCTTGGGACGCGCCAGGAAGTCCGGGGTGCGCAGGTAGCGGTGCGCGTATTCCGCGTCGACGGGCCGGGGGTCCCGGGAGATCACGGTCACGTGGTGGCCGCGTCGCACCAGCTCATTGGCGAGCTGATGGGCCTGCAGACCCACGCCGCCGTGCGGAGAGCCCGAGGGAAGGAAGCTCTGGATCATTCCGATCTTCATGGAGCGCCCACGACTGCGCCCGGGTGTTGTTGGGGCACCGCCACCGCAACATCATCCACACGCAGGATCATCAGCATGGCCAACTTCCCACCCGGCGCCACCCCGGAGCGCTGGCCGGGTACATCCGCCACCAGCGGCTCCACGCGCCACCGCGGGTCATCCGCAAATTCACGACGGGCCAGCGGCCCATCCGGAATCAACAAACCGGCGAGCCCACGCTGTTCCGCCACGCGCTTGTCCGGCTGCTCGCAGTCCACTCCGTCGTCAGCCAGGCATCCTTCATACGGCCCCGGCATCCAGTAATGCGCAATGCCTCCCACGAGCACGCGTGCTTCCGGCCCCACCCGCCGTCGCAGCTCCTGCATCTCACGGAACAGCAGCACGCGTTGCTCCAGGAACGCCACCCGGTCCTCGAGCCCCAGCGCAACCGGAAGGAACCTCGCCGCGTAGGCGCCACCAAGCAGGAGGAGCGACGCCGCGGTGACACCAGCCACCGACGTCGCAACCCGGTGCTCGCGCAGCACGGATGCTCCCACCGCCGCAATTCCCGCCGCCGCCCACCAGATGGGCAGCACGTAGCGCGCCTGTGGCATCAGCGCCGCCCACACCAGGAAAAACGCCGCCACCGCAAGGAGAGGTCGCGCCGCGTGTCGTCGGAGCTTCCACACGCCCAACGGCAACAACGCCCACACCAACGGGCCCAGCGCCTGACCACGATCAAAGGCTTCACCGCGCACCACCAGGTCCAACGGCGCGGTGAGGATGTG
The DNA here is from genome assembly GCA_040752415.1 of Myxococcota bacterium. Classification (GTDB taxonomy): domain Bacteria; phylum Myxococcota; class JACRCW01; order JACRCW01; family JACRCW01; genus JBFMGU01. The sequence continues at coordinate 23,556 of JBFMGU010000001.1, read as the reverse complement.
CCAGAGATCGCGCCCGTGGCCATAGCTCGCCCAGAGGTGCTCATGCAGCCACTGCAGCAGACGCGGCGGGATGTTGGGCGCGCCAAAGACCTCGGGGGCCATGGGATACGCAGGGCTCCCGGTGAAGTACACGCTCCGCGCATACCAAGGCATGGCAACCAGCAGCGCGTAGAGTCCCACGCCAAGGAAGGCGACGAGGGCTTGCGAGGCACCACGTCGACGCCCTACGGCCAAAGCAGCAACAACGCCGCAGATGGCCGCGGGGATGAAGCCGCTGAGCTTGGAAGCGGCACAGAAACCGGCAAGGAGCCCGGTGGCACGCAACTCGGCGTCGGTGGTCTCTCGCTCGGGGTTCATCAACGGCAGACACGCCGCGCCCATCCACACCATTCCCGCATAATCATTGAAAGCGCCGGACAGCTCCCAAACCGCCATGGGAGTGCCGAGCACCAGGCACACCGCAGCAACGCCCGCGGAAGCCCCGCCCCACATCCTCCCCGTCACCAGCAACAACACCGCAACGGGAATGCCCAACACGGCAACCATCTGCGTTGCGCCCGTGGGTCCTCCGAGCGCCGACGCGAACGCCATCAGCATCTCGGTCCCTTGCGGATAGAACGAGGCGAACGTCCACGGCAGAAACGCAAGCCGACCCGTGAGGAGCATCTGGCGTGGAATCTCGAGGTGGTAGCTGAGCGCGTCGGCGCTGGAGGGCGGAGCCATGGCCGCCACCAACGTCATGCCCATCAACACCGCGGTACCAACACCCCAGAGTCGCAACCCAACGGGGCAAGCCTTCCACATCGCACGCAGCTCGTCCGCGGCGCCGCGGAGCTGCCTGCCCGCGCCCAGGATGACGGCCGCCACCACGCCAGCCAGAAAGACCAGCCACATGGCCACGACGTGGAACTCGCCGACCGCAGCGAGGAGGGCGACCACCAGGGAGACCGCGCCCAGTCCCAAGGCCATGCGGGAAAGGACCCAGGCCAGCGCGTCCGTCGACGTCAAACGGAGCGCCCGGGCCACGCCTTCACCGACTCCCGTGCAGGCGACCAACGCTCCCAGGGACACCAGGGTCGCAACAACACCCTCCCCAAGTGTGGTCATACCCGTCGTCATCATGGGCTCCGGTCTCACAACGCGTCACCCACCAGCGAAGTGTCCGCGCCCGCGACCGCGGTCTCGAAAGCGTGCACCATCCGCTCAATGCTGTAGCGCCTTTTGACCAGCGCCCTGGCCCGCTGTCCTCGACGCGTGCGCTCCGCCGCATCCATGACCGCCGCTGCCACGGCGTTTCCCAGCGCGGGCTCATCCCCGGGGGGCACCACCCAACCCGTTTCACCGTCGACCACCAGCTCGGGAAGCGCGCCAATGCGCGAAGCAATGACCGGCAGCCCAAACGCCATGGCTTCCAGCACGGAAAGGCCAAATGTCTCCGGGAAGACGCTTGGCGCCACGAGGAAATCCATGGCCAGAAGGCAGGGGCGGAGGTCCTGGACATGTCCCGGCATGACGACGTGATAACCCGCGGCGCGCAGCATCTCGCCCACGCGGGTCGCAACCCCTCCCTCGCGACCCAGGTTGTCGCCACCGACGAGAAACAGCTGAACCCTTCCCGCCAGGTCCGCGCGGGCCGTCAACGCGTGGGCCAGATGCCAGACGCCCTTGAGTGCTCCCATCCGTCCCGCAAAACCGAGCACGACCTGGTCATCCCGAAGGCCCCACTGCAGCCGCGCCTCCCGCGTCGTGGTGTCGTCTCCAGGGTGAACCGCCTGGCCCGGAGGCGTCAGTGCCAGCCGTGCGCCGGCAGGCCTCGTCTTTTCCGCGGCGCGCAACGTGAAGCGGGAATTGCACAACAGGAGCGCATCCCCTCGCAGCAGGTGCACCAGGTGTTCATCCATGCCTACGTTACCGTCCGAGAATGGGGGAGGATCGTGCAGCCATTGGCCCACCCGCACGCCCGCGGATGCCGCCGCAATCGACGCGTACACGAAGGGATGCGTGCCATTGGCAAGAACCATCCCGCATCCGCGACTGCGGACCTCAGCGGCAATTCTCCGCGCCACAGCCAGCGTTGAGACCACGTGGCGCATCCGCGGCGCCGGGAACCGCACCACCTGGGCGCCCACGGCCTGGAGCTGCTGCTCGAGGGAACCACCGTTGAATCCCAGGGAGATGAACACGGAAGGGGGTTTCAACGATGGTGCATGACGTGCCAGCCGCAGCAGAAACGTCTCACCGCCTGCAACGCGGGTGTTGGAGCAAACCACCGCCAGCGGCACCGTTGGGGCCGGAGTCATGGTCACCGCGCGCGGGAAAGTGCCACGGGGCCACGCGCCCCGACGGGAAACGTGCGCGGCGCGGCCGCCGCGGAGGGCGTGGAGTTGACCACGGCGTGGAGGATCATCCCCAGCCCCGTGAAGAACAGCGCCTGCGCCACGTGGTCAAAAACCAACATGATGGTCAACGTGAGCAACGCGTACGCCACCGCGGCTCCCGCCATGGCAGGCTGTCCTCGTTGTTTGAGGATTCGCGCGGCACGCAGCAAGGCCCATGCAATTCCAAACCGCGCAAGCCAGACCAGCACGTATCCTGGCAAGCCCAGCTCGATGAGCAGCTTTCCGGGCTCGCCTTCGTTGTACCAGGGCGTGCGCACTCCAAACGCGTCGGCCGCGTTCTGCTTCATCCCCGTGCCCACACCCAGCAGCGGATAACGGGTGATCGCAATGGCGACCGGGGGGAGAATCACCAGGCCCGAATTGATGCGATCCAACGTGTCCCGCCCCTCGAAGCGCGCCCGCACGCCCTCCGTCGCCTCGGGAAATGCGAAGAACGCTGCCACCAATGCTGCGGCAACCCCCATCAGCACGCGCCGACCCGCGCGAGTCCGGAACGACCCCGCACTGTGCAGAACCGCGAGCAAGGCCGCACCACCGATGAACACGGGCCCGCGTGAGCCCGACATAGGCAGCGCTGCGGTCGTGAGTCCGGCGCCCACCAGGCACCAGAACCGGGTGCGTCGGTCGCTCTCGGCCAGCCCCAGGGAGAGCAGGATGGGAGGCACCAGCTGGGTGAAGGCAACAAAGCCACTCAAATAGCTGAACGTCGACGACACCCGCACGCGCCCCGTCGCGCTGACGACGTCGACATCATTCATGACGCGTCCATCATAGAGGGCGTACGTGTTGACCGCGGAACTGGCGGGCTGGCTGAACTGGTACACGGCCAGCAGCGCGATTCCGGTGGAGATGACGCCCAGCGCACGCAGCACGCTGCGACGATCGCGTTCATCCCGCAGGGCCCCCGCGATCACCAACGGCGCCACCCACCAAAGCCAATACGCCCGAAATCCAATGAGGGAGAGTCCCAGGTGCTGGTGTTCGGGGTTGACCATCTCGACAGCGGTCCAGGTCACCGCCAGGACGAGAATGGGCACGAACCGCCCGTACAGGCTCCTGACCGCGGCCTTCACGTGCGGCTTCACTCCAAACAGAAGCACCCCTCCGACGAGGAAGACGTCCTTGAGGAAGTAGAAGACCACGGACGGAATCTGGGGGAGGAACTTCCGTCCCAGCCCCTCGCAACAGATGGCAAGCATCAGGAGCACAACCCACGTGCTGACGCGTCGCGCACCCGTGCGCGGCGGGGAGACGCTTCCGCCCATCTGCCGCGTGGCCTGCCCGACGCGTGGCATGGTGGGAACAGCAGGGCGTGCCGTCACTGGCGGCCCTCCAGCACACGCCCAAGCGCGCTCCAACCCGCGTGCTGCAGATACGTGGCGCTTGCGGCGTGTCGTCGTTCCAAAGCGCGTTGAACCGGCTCATCCACGACCTGGAGCAGCGCGTCAGCCAACGCGGAGGCATCCGGCTTGCGGGCTTCCGTTGCCAGGATCACGCCCGACGTGCGCTCAAGCCAGCCATCGGTATCGACCCCGCGCGCCGAAACCAGGGGCAGCCCCGTGGCGAGCATGGCCATCACGGTTCCCCGTCGACCGGAGACGCCGGTGTCGTGCAGCGCCAGCCCCACCCGCGCGGAGCCCATTCTCGCCGCGACGTCGGACGCCGCAGCCGCGCCCACCACGTCGACGCGGTCCAGGACCTCGCGCTCCTTCAGCGCGCTCAGCACCTCGTCATGCGGTTCCCGGGTGCGCGCCCCCAGCAGCACCACGCGGACATCCCGTCGTCGCCGCAGCAGCTCGGCCACCGTCGACGCCAACGCCCGCGCCAGCACGCCGCCGCCGCTCCGCGCAAAGATCGCCACCTCGCTTCCCGTCGGAACATCCGGCGCGCCGTCCGGGTCACTGGCGTGGACATTGGACGCCACCCCCACAACGCCCACCGGGCGATCCAATCTCCACCTTCGCATCAACTCCAGCACCTGCGCCGCGCGTCGCTCCGTCGTCACCACCACGCGTGCAACCCGCGGCAGGAGAACACGCAACGCAAGCAGATCGGACGCCCAGTGCCCCCAGCTCCGCACGCGCCAGCTTGGCCGCCGCCGAGCCTCGTGAAGGAACAAGGTGCGCTGCGCCTCACTGGCGTCGTCCAGTCTCGCGCTCAGGGCCCCCGCCCATCCCAGCGCGCGGTCCCAACCGTGCGGAACGTACTGGAGCAGCTGCGGCCCGGGCACCATTTCCGCGCCGTGACCCAACTCCACCACGCGACCGCCCAGGTTGCGGACGAAACCGCGAGAATGGTCCCCCACGCCGCAAGCGCCTTCACGCTCCAGCTTCCAGATGGCCACCTCGTGGGCCAGCACCGTCGTCATTGGTTGGCCCACCATGAGACGGCCATGGGCCACCACTGCGGGTACCAGGCGGCGCAAAGCACAATGACCCACGCGGCCAAGGCGCGCTTGACCCAGCGCTCGTTCACCCGCGCGCTCCCTTGGAACCGGACCGGCCCGCCCGGTACTGCTCGGCGTACGCCGGAATGCGCGTCAACGCCTCACCGATGTTGAGCACACCGGCGAGAGCCTCCTCCGCGACGGCACGCGGCGCGGCGCCACGACCGAACTTCAGGATGTACACAAACTGCATCAACGCCAGCGAGATGGCGATGCGCGCACGCGGGTCCATGTGCCTCGCGTGCCTGCCAATCAACGGAATCACCGCCATCTCAATCCGCTCCGGGTGGAGCCCATAGAGCCGGAAATAGGATTCCCACATTCGCGGGCGCGCCCTTCTCCGACGCCACTTCATGCGCACCAACTCGTGCACCACGCGCGCTTGCGGTTCCACCAGGATGCGCCCCCGGCGCTCCATGCGCCAGCAGAAATCCATGTCCTCCGCGCAGGGCAGCGGGAAGCTCTCATCGAAGCCCCCCAGGTCCAGGGCCACGTCGCGACGCACCAGGAAGTTGCAGCTCAGGTCATGACGCCCGTTTCCCGTCTCGATGTAATGCCATTCCACCAGGCTTTCCCGACGGGGCGGCGCCACCGGTCCCTGCACCATGACCACGTCGGGCTGGAACGCGTTGACGCCATGTTCAAGCCAGCCCTCCTGGGCCACGCAATCATCGTCGATGAATGCAACAACGGGCGCGCGTGCTTCCCGAAGCCCATGGTTCCGCGCGCGGGCCGGACCTCCGTTGCGCTGCTCCAGGATGCGCAGGCGCGGGTCGGTGATGTCTGCGAGCGTGTCCCTTGCCCTCGGCGTTCCGCCGTCGTCCACCACCACCACTTCCACGGCGTGACGTGTCTGCTGCCCCAGCACGGACTGGACACAGGCGCGTAGCAGCGCGGGACGCCCGTACGTGGGAACCACGACGCTGACGTCAGGCGACACGCTGCGTCCTCACTTGTTCCGGCACGCCCTGGTCCATCCGGCGACTCGCATGCTCGTACAGCTCGACATACTTCGGCACCAACGCGCTCCACGCGAATTCCTCGGCGCGCGCGCGGGCGGCAGCGGACAGCTCCGCGCACCTGTCCGGAGTGAGCGCGTTGAGGTGGAGCGCCCAGGAATCCACGTCGTCACGGGTAACCGCGTGACCACCGTGTCCCACCAGCCAGCGCAACACCGGGACGTCGGACACCAGGCAGGGCAACCCTCGCGCCATGGCCTCCAACACCGCCATGCCGAATCCTTCCGACGAGCTCGCCAGCAAGAAGACGTGGGCGCCGCGCAGCACAGCGTCGATCTCGTCGGGGGACACGGTCCGGAAGGCATGGCGCCCGGGCAGGAGCTCCTCCGCCAGGGCGCGCAGCGTCGTGGTGTCGTCGCATTCCTGGCCCACCATGGTCAGGTGCGCGTGCGGAACCCGGGACACCGCGCGGATGGCAACGTGCATCCCCTTCTGCGCCGTCAACGCCCCCACGCTCACCACGTTCAACGTTCCGCCACGCCACGGCTGGGATGACGTCGCGGGCAGGTCGATACCGTAGGGGACGTGGACAACCTTCTCCCGCGGGAACCCCGCCTGCCGCAGCCTCTCCGCGTCCACCGGCGTTACGCAGTGCACCACGTCCGGGCGCACCAGGTGCCGCGGATCCAACCAGCCGCCGTTGGTGAACACGATCGAGAACGAAGCACCCAACCGTCGTCGTGCGTGCCACAGCGCGTTCATGAGCGCGGGGTCATGGACGTGCACCACGTCGGGGCGGCGGAGGCGCGCCCACGCGAACACGCCCGCGGCAAAGCTGCGTTGCTCCAGTGCGTACGCGGCTTCCTCGGAGCCCACCAACGCGCGCGCCAGCCTTCCCCGACGCTGCAAGCACGGGATCCGGAGTCCCTGGCGGTCCAACCACGGCCCCCCGCCGCGCAGCACGGTGACATCCACCGCAACGGCGAGCGCACGACCCAGGTCCGCAGTCACGCGCTCATAACCGCGCACGACGTGGCCGAGCCCGCTGCACGCCAGCATGACGGAGACCCTGGACATCTCAGTGCACCCCCGCCCCGACGCACGCCCGCTGCAGCGCGGCCACAAACCTGGGCTGCACCTGCTCGCGCGCGTGTTCCCGCTGGGCCAGCGCCTGCCCCGCGACGCCCAGCGCACGCAGCCGCGCATCATCCCCCAGCAAATCCCGCAATGCTGCGGCCAACCCCTCCGTCGACGGAGCGCTGAGCACCGCGCCGGCACTGTGCTGCGCCACCCACTCCGCGCATGCCGCGTCGTCGGGGCCCACCACCAGCACGGGCCGCCCCGTCATCAGGTACTCCCCCAGCTTGGTCTGGATGGAATACCGACTGAACGGTGCCCACTCCGGCAGGAACGAGCACGCCACCACCAGCGCGTCGGCACGCTTGAGCGCGTCGGGAACGTCGCGATGCGGCAGGTGTCCGCCGAACTCCACGCCCAGCGGCTCGAAAAGCGACGCGTGCTGCTGCCAGAACGTCGGACTGGTGTGGACACGCAAGACCACGTCGGTGCCTTGTCCCCGCAGGTGGGCCACCGCGCGCGCCAGCGCTTCCAATGCGTCGCGGTGCATGGGCCAGATGGCGCCAGCGTAGACCAGGACCTTACGGCCATCCCCGCGCGCGGCCTGCGACGACGAAAGGAACCGCTCCGTGAGGACGGGATTCTGCAACACCACGTCATCCGTCCGCGCAGGGCCGAAGCGCCGCTGGTACTCCGCGGACAGCTTCGCGCTGATCATCAGCCGCACCGACGACGTTGCCACCAGCCAGCGCGCCGCGGACTCCAGCCGCTGCCGCGACTCCACCGGCTCGTGCGTCATCCAGTCGTCCATGAAGTACACGGCGTGCGGCACACCCAGCTTCCGCACCGCGCTCGCGGCCACGTGGACATCCAGCGCGGTGATGGGAGAGGCCAGGATGACGTCGGGCTGGAACCGTCGCAGCGCCGCCAGGTGTTCCTCCACGACGACATCCGCCGTCAGATCGTTCAGCGTGGCCCACAGCGGGTTGAAGTAGCGGAGTGGTGCGCGCTGACGGTGCGGAAAGGGAACCTCGTACGCGCGCGTACGGGCGGCCCAGGGCTCGGTGGGTGGATGCCCCTGCGTCGAGGCGCGCGGCACAAAGGACAACACGTTCCGCGGCGGCAGCGCGGAGAGCAGGTTGCACAACGTCAAGCCCGCACCGCCGGAGTTCTCACTCAGCGGTGCGTCGGCAATGACCAGCACGCGCGGATCACTGCTCATGCCGGCTGCTCGACCCTCTTCTCCAGTCCCACGGCAATGTCGCGAACGATGTCGGCGATGCGGTGGCGGATGCGCCAACCCGGGTAGTCCGTCTTGAAGCGCGTCAGGTCGCTCACGTACCACATGTGATCACCGCTGCGGGCCTGCTCGCTGTACGTCCACTTCAGCTTCTTGCCGGTGATGCGCTCGGTGAGCTCAACGGCCTCGAGCATGGAGCAGTTGCTCTCACGCCCGCCGCCCATGTTGTAGACCACGGCGCTGCGCGGCTGGTCGTAGAACGCGTGGAACGCCGCGACGAGATCCTCGCTGTGGATGTTGTCGCGCACCTGCTTGGCCTTGTAGCCGAACACCGTGTACGGCGTGCCGGTCAGCGCGCACTTGACGAGATACGCCAGGAAACCATGCAGCTGCGTCCCGGAGTGCGCCGGACCGGTGAGGCAACCACCGCGGAAGCACGCGGTCTTCATCCCAAAGTAGCGACCGTACTCCTGCACCATGAGGTCCGCGGCCGTCTTGGACACGCCGAAGAGGCTGTGCATCGACGAGTCGATTCGCATGCTCTCGTCGATGCCACGTGCGAACGGATGGGAAGCGTCGATCTCCCAGCGGCTTTCCTGCTCGCGCAGCGGCAGCTCGTTGGGCACGTCGCCGTAGACCTTGTTGGTGCTCATGAAGATGAACACCGACTTCGGGCTGATGTGCCGGGTGGCCTCCAGGAGGTTCAGCGTACCCGTAGCGTTGACGCCAAAGTCCGTGAGCGGGTCGCGCGCGGCCCAGTCATGGCTTGGCTGTGCGGCGCAGTGGATGATGAGGTCGTAGGGACCGCGGTCCTTGAACAACGTGTCCATCGCGGTCTTGTCACGGATATCCAGCGCAAAGTGCCGGTAGCGCGGGTGCCGCTCCTCCAGCTGACGACGCTGCCACTCCGTGGACGCCTCCGCACCAAAGAACGACCGGCGCATGTCGTTGTCGACGCCATCCACCTCCCAACCCAACCCGGCGAAGTGCCGGACGGACTCGGACCCGACGAGACCCGCGGAGCCGGTAACAAGCAAACGAGGCATGATGCCCTCAAGCCACGCGGAAGACGTCCCGCGCTAGACGTTCAAGGTTCGCTGATTCAGGAATGCCGCGGTGGAAGCCGCGACTCACAACGGCGCAAGCCCCGTCTTCTCGTCGACCATCCGGTACTTGCGTCCGCACCCACAGGAGAACGCCGCGCTGAGCTTCTTCCCGCACGCACACGCCCACCCGATCCGTCGCGCGGGGTTGCCCACCACCATGGCGTGCGCGGGCACGTCGCGGATGACCACGCTGCCCGCGCCAACAAACGCGGCCTCGCCAATGGTGACGCCGCAGACCACGGTGGCGTTGGCGCCAATGGAGGCGTTGCGCTTGACACGCGTGGGCAGGAACTCGTCGGGGGTCTTGCGGAAGCCCACGCGCGGGTTCATGTCATTGGTGAAGACCATGTTGGGGCCCAGGAACACCTCGTCCTCGACGGTGACCTTGTCCCAGATGAGCACGCAGTTCTTCACCGTGACCTTGTTGCCCACCACGGCGCCGCTCTCGATGAACGCGTGGTCACACACGTTGCAGTCCGCACCCACGCGCGCGCCCTTCATCACGTGTGCAAAGGCCCAGATGCGCGTGCGCGGGCCCACGTCGTCGGACTCACACAACGCCCGCTCATGCACAAACACCGATGCGTCCCGCGCCATGTTCACGCCACCGCCTTCCGCAGCTCGTCCACCACGCGCGCCTGCTGGTCCGCGGTGATCTCCGCGTACATGGGCAGGGAGAGGATCTCGTCGGCGGCGCGCTCCGCCACCGGGAAATCCCCGCGCTTGTGCCCCAGGGTCTTGAACGCGCCCTGCAGGTGGATGGGCACCGGGTAGTGGATGCCCGCGCCAATCCCCGCGGCGTTCAGCTTCTTGATGACGTTGTCACGACGGGGCACGCGCACCACGTAGAGATGCCAGATGTGCTCATTGCCCGGCATGGTGGCTGGCAGGGTCACACCGGGGACGCCCTTCAGGAGCTCGTCGTAGCGTCGCGCGGCTTCCCGACGCTGGGCGTTCCACGCGGCCAGTCGCTTCAGCTTGGCGCTCAACACCACGGCCTGCAGCGCGTCCAGGCGCGAATTGAAGCCGATTTCCGGGTGGTGGTACTTCACCTCGCTCCCGTAGTTGCGCACCGCGCGGACCTTCGCCGCCAGCTCGTCGGAGCTCGTGAGCACGGCGCCACCGTCGCCATACGCGCCCAGGTTCTTGCCGGGATAGAAGCTGGTGGCCGCCGCCAGGCCCAGCCCGCACGCCGTCACGCCGTTCTGCCGGGCGCCCTGTGCCTGGGCCGCGTCCTCGAACACCATCAGGTTGTGCTTCTTGGCCAGCGCCAGCAGCTCCGCCATGGGCGCCACCTGTCCGTAGAGGTGGACCGGCATGAGCGCGCGGGTGCGCGGGGTGATCCTGCGTTCCACCTGCGCCACGTCGATCATGTGGAAGACCGGGTCGCTGTCCACCAGCACCGGCGTGGCGCCCGCACGCACCACCGCCAGCGCCGTGGCAATGAAGGTGTTGGCCGGCAGGATCACCTCGTCGCCCGCGCCCACACCGGCGGCGCGCAACATGACCTCCAGCGCGTCGGTGCCGTTGGCCACGCCCAGGCAGTGCTTCACGCCGGAGAACTGCGCAAACGCGGCCTCGAACGCCTGGACCTCCGGTCCCATGATGAATGCGGTGTTCTCCATCACCCGCGCGAATCCCTGGCTGACCTCCTCCGAGATCTGCCGGTGCTGCGCCTTCAGGTCGACGAGGGGAATGTTGGACACGTCACACCTACTCTCTTCGGTTTCAGGATGGGTTCAGGGCGGGAGCGCCGCGGAGCCGAGTCAGCTTAGCCCGTGTCCGTCGTCGTCTGGCACGGGCGGAAGTTCCCGGAATCAGGCGGCGTCGCGCGCGCCACCGTCGCGGACTTCGCCCGGGATTCGCGCGGGCTTCGTCAAAGGAATCTCACGGAGCGCGTCGGCCAGCTTGCGCTGCAGGAGCTCCAGGGCGCATTGCTCCACGGCCAGCCGCCAGGCCGCGTCGGCGCGCTCACGGTGGGCTTGCTCGTCGGAGAGCACCGCACGGAGCTGCTCCGCCACCCGCGCCGGGGCAGGCGTCTCCAGGACCACGCCGGCACCGTGCTCCTCCACCCAGGCCGCGCAGGCGCTGCCCCGCTGCCCCACCACCAGCACCGGCTTCCCGCACGCCAACACCGTCGTCAGCAGCTCTGGCATCCTGCAGCGGTGCAGCGAGGACCAGTCGGCCAGGAAGGAGCCCGGCATCACCACCCAGTCCGACTGCGCGCAGACCGTTCCCACGTCGTGGGGCGCCGGAGCGTGCTCCACCCCCGACGAGAGCGCGCCCAACCCGCTGCGCTGCCACGACGTGGCGTCGGTATGCACCCGCAGGCACACGTCCAGGCCCATCCGACGCACCAGCGCCGCGGCATGCGCCAGCGTGGCCAGGGCGTCGACGTGACACGGCTCCACCGTCCCCACGTGGGAGATCACCAGGCGGTGCGGGTCGGCCCGTCCCCGACGAGGACCGGGGCCCGGCGTCACCGGTCTCGGGGTGATGAGCGCGGTGCCAGCCAGCGGCCCCAGGCGCGCCACGCACTCCCGCGCCAACGAGGAGCTCCCCAGCACGCGCAACGCCGCGGTTGCCAGCAGCGCCCGCAGCTCGCCGGTGACGTGGGCCGCGTCCAGGTCCAGGTCGGGACAGAGCAGGCGGCCGTCGTCGAGGTAGACGGCGTGCGGCACCGCGAGCTCCCGCGCGGCCTGCAGCGCCAGGTGGACGTCCAACGCGGACTGCGGAGCGGCGAGCAGGACCTCCGGGTGGAAACGCCGGATGGCCACCATCCCGGAGTGCAGCGCCAGCGACGCGTGGGCCCGCATCATCCGACGCCACGAGCGCGACAACGCCCGCACGGGCGAAGGCACGTGGTAGCCCAACGCCGCATCCGACCACGCACCCAGGGGCGGCCGCGCCGCCAGCGTCTCCGACGGAAGCAGCGCCAGGACCCTCCGCGCGGGAAGCCCCTGCAGCAGCCGCCCCAGGACCCGGCCCGCGCCTCCCTCGTCGTCACGCAGGGGCACGTTGCCAACCAGGAGCACACGCGGGGAGGGAAGCATGTCTCCGCCCGAGAGAGGCTCGCGCATCCACCGCGCGGTCTTCCGCGGCCGCGACATGGCAAGCGAGCAGGACGGCCCGGTTGTAGCGACCGAGCCGCGTCCCTTCACCCGCGCCCCCGACGTGCGCGTCATGCAAACGTTGGCAAGCATCATCAACCCAGGTGCAACACCGCCAACCCCGGCCGCACCGAGGCCTTGCTCTCCGGGTCCACCAGCACCGCGGCGTCGGCGTCACCCATGTTTGGAACCAGCACGGTGTCACTGCGCTCGCGCACACAGTCGGCCACAATCTCCGCCAGCGGCCCCTCACCCAGGATGGTGACGTGCACCGCCCGACGCAGCCGCGTGGCCAACGGCGGCACCTGCTGCGAGAGCGCGCGCTCCACCCGCGTGGTCATGTCCTGGTACTGCGCGGCGGTGCGGTGCATGAACGCGTAGGCCAGTCGCGCCTTGGTCTCCAGGCCGCGCGGCGTCAGCAGGTACAGGTAGCCCAGCTTGTGCTCGCTGTTGGCCACGTTCTGCACCTTCACCAGCCCCTTCTCCACCAGTCGACGCAGCACGAAATGCGCCTTGGTGAGGCTGAGGCCGGCACGCTGGGCCAGCTCGCGCTGGCTGAGCGAGGGCTCGGCTTCCAGCGCCTCCAGAATCGGAAGCTCCACGTCCATGGGCGCCACGCGCTCCCCCGTCATCTGTTGGCTCACCCGCCCGCCGCGACCGCGCGCATCCGCCGCACCGCCATCCGGCGGGTTCTCACCCTGGAAACGCGACAGGCTTCGCCCATTTCGGTCCCAGGAGGACCGCCGGCCGCCACCGTTTCAAACTTAAACGGTGCATCAACACGCGTTCGCCAGACCTGCCGCGGCCTTGCCGAGGTGGGATGTGGCGGAACCCAGGCGAGCGGGAGCGGAAGCAACCCACCGCTGGATCGGACCGTCTGTAACCCGGCCGGACGCGCGTGTTCAATTCCTGAACGCTGAAAACCGACCTACGCGCGCGCTTCCACCACCTCTTCAAACCATCGGAGGTAGGCGTCGGCGGTGGCGTGGAGGTCAAAAGCGGCGCGGGCGTGGGCGGCGGCGGCGCGGGCGAGGCGGTCCCGACGTGTGGGGTCCAACAACAACGCGTCCAGCGCCTCCACCACCGGGGCGGTGCGAGCGGGCGGCACCAGGATCCCGTGCACGCCATGCTGCAGCTGTTCGGGGATGCCACCCACGCTGCTGGCCACCACCACGCAGCCACAGGCCATGGCCTCCATGACCGAGTTGGGGAAGGTGTCGGCGCGCGTGAGGTGGAGGAGCACGTCGGCGGCCTGGTAGCAGCGGGCCACCTCTGCCGGTGAGCGGAGCCGCCCCACGTGCCGGAACTGCGCACGACCGTTCTCCGCGACGGGACCGTCCTCCCCCATTGCCAGCACCACCATGCGCCGTGCGGGGTGCCGCGTGGCCACCTCGTGCAGCGCGTCCCAGGCCAGGGCGGTGCTGCGGAAGGCCTTCCGACGGTCCACGTCCAGCGTCACCACGAGGTCCGCGTCGTCGACACTCAGCGCCCGACGTGCCTCCGCGCGAGTCCGCGCATGGAAGGTCTGCAGGTCCACGCCGTGCGGAATGTGCCGCGTCTCGACGACACCGTGACGCAGCATGCTGTCCTGCACCATGCCCAGGATCCAGCGGCTGGGCGCGCCGACGTACAGGCGACTTCGACGGTAGATGGCCTCCTTGCGGCGCCAGTTGTAGGCCGTGGCGTCACGACGGATGGAGGGATAGGCCTGCAGGTCGGGGCAGCTGCCGCAACCGGTGCGCCAACGCTCGCACGTCACCGGGTGCGCACAGTGGCCGGTCATGAGCCACGGGTCGTGCAGCGTCAGGAACGTGGGGAGGGCGCGGGAGAGTCGGGGCAGGGCGCGCAGGTCAAAGTAGCCGCCGTGCAGGTTGTGCAGGTGCAGCACGTCGGGACGGGCGGGGAGCAGCTCCAGGAGATGGGCGGTGCCCGGGTGGTTGAAGTCCTCATGGCCCGCCAGGCTCTCCGCCACACGCAGCGGCTCGGCCAGCTTGGCCAGTCGCCCCACGTCGTCGTCAGCCAGGCCAAGCCGCCGTCCGGCCCACCCGCCCGCGGCCAGCGTGGCGCGCGCCACGGCACCACGGTGGTTGGCGTGCGGCAGGACGATCACACCTTCGTCCGTGGTCGCGCGGCGACCCACCACGCACCGAACCGTGGCCCCGGCCTCATCCCACGCGGTGCGCAGGGCTCGCGCCACCGCCTCCGCGCCGCCTCCCACGTCCGCCGGGCCCACCACCACGATCTCCATCCGCGCCACCATGCCGGAGCGCGCCTCCCCGCTCAACGCGCCACCTCCGACGGCAGCTCCACCCTGGGCGGACCCGCTTTGCCACGTGTGCGACGCTGGACTATCCCCGCAGGCATGCTGGACATCGTTGTCGTCGGCGGCGGAGAGCATGCGCGGGTGGTGATGGATGCGGTGCGCTCGCGTCCGGGAGAGCTGCGCCTGCGCGCGTTCACCGACCCGCAGGACTGTCCCCGCGCCCGTGAGATGTACGGCGTGCCCCAGCTGGATGACGACGCGCTGGCCACGCTGCCGAAGGAAGACACCGCGTTGGTCCTGGGCGTGGGCGGGCTGGGGCCGAGCCCGGTGCGGGAGCGCGTGGTGGAGCGTTTGCGGCCGCTGGGTCTGCGCTGGACGCCGGTGGTGCACGCGCGCGCCGTGGTGGCGGAGTCAGCGCAGGTGCGGGAGGGCGCGGTGGTGATGGCGGGCGCGGTGGTGCAGCCCGGTGCGGTGGTGGACGCGCACGTGGTGGTGAACACCGGGGCCATCATTGAGCATGACGTCACGCTGGAGCCGTACGTCCTCATTGCGCCGGGTGCGGTGCTGGGCGGCGGAGCGCGCGTGGGTCGCGGCGCGGTGGTGGGCCTGGGCGCGGCGGTGCGCGACCACGTCGTGGTGGGTGAAGGCGCGATGGTGGGGATGGGTGCGGTGGTCACGCGCAGCGTGGCGGCGGGAGTTGTCGTCGTGGGCAATCCCGCGCGCTCGCGCTAGGCCTTGGGCGGGTCCCCGGCACCGTAGAGCTGGCGGTAGCTCTCAACCACCTGGGATGCGGGACCATCCATGCGCACGCGGCCACCGTCCAGCCAGATGGCACGTTGGGTCTCGCGCTCCACCGCGGCAAGGTCATGCGTGACAAACACAATCGTGACGCCGTTGCGGTGCTTCTCGCGCAGCGTGTTCAGGCAGCGGTGTTGGAACTGCTCATCTCCCACGGCAAGCACCTCGTCTACCAGGAGGATTTCCGCGTCGACGAAGACGTTGATGGCAAACGCCAGGCGGCTCAGCATCCCGCTGGAGTAGAAGCGCGTGGGCGTGTCCATGAAGGCGCGCACGCCGGCATAATCCACGATGTCGTCGCTGCGACGCCGGATCTCCCGCTGGCTCAGTCCCAGGATGGAGGCATTGAGGAACAGGTTCTCCCAACCCGTGAAGTCGGGGTGGAAGCCGGCATTGAGCTCAATGAGCGGCGCCACGCGACCGTGGCACCGGATGTTTCCGCCGTCCGTCGGGTAGATGCCGCTGATGAGCTTGAACAGCGTGCTCTTGCCCGAGCCGTTGGGACCAATCAGCGCCACGAACTCCCCGCGCTCCACCCGGAAGCTCACGTCGTGAAGGGCCCGGAAGCGCGGCTGTTCCCTGCCCAGGCCGCCCAACAGCAGGGTCTTCAGCGACTGGTGCTCCCACCGTCGGAAGAACTTGCTGACGTCGTGCACCTCAATGGCCGGCGGCGCGCTCACACCACCTCCGCAATCCGCGGCTCAAGCCGGGTGAACGCCCACCATCCCGCCGCCGACGCCACCACCAACATCAGTGCTGATACGCCCACCAACTCCACGCCCATGTCAGGTGAGGTTCCCAGGACTGCCACGTGGAACAGCTCCACCACGCACGTCATGGGATTCACCTGCAACAACCAGCGCCAATCCTCCGGCACCATGGCGGAGGTGTAGACAATGGGCGTGGCATACAGACCCAGGCGGAACGCAAACTGGAGCAGGTGCGGGACGTCGCGCGCGTACGGGCTCAGCACCGCCGCGGCCGCGCCCAGGGCGCCGGTCAATGTCAGGAGCAGCAGCGTAGCGGGCAGCATCCACAACGTGTGGAGGCCCAGGCTGGTCCTTCCCGTCAGCAATCCCGTCGCCACCACCAGGGCCAGGCTGAGCAGGAAGTTCACCGCCTGGCTCCCCAGCTTGGAGAAGATCAGGATCTCCCTCGGGAACGCCACCTTCTTGATGACGGGGGAATTCTCCACCATCACCCCAGCGCAATGCGCCACGCTCCCCTGCAGGAACGTCCAGGGGAGCAGTCCGGCCAGCAGGAAGAACGGGTAATTGTCGACGGGAATGCGTGCAAAACGCTGGAATACCACGAAGTAGACCAGCCCCAGGGACAGCGGCTCCGCCAACGCCCAACCCAGCCCCAGCACGCTGCGCTTGTAGCGCGCCACCACCTCACGCCAGGTGAGGATGAGCACCAGTTCCCGCCAGTGCGCTGAAGACATCATCCTCGCAATCAGCATCCGTGCTCCGGCGCCCACACCTTGTTGCCCCAACCACCCTGGCCATCTACACTTCCCCGCCTCACCAAGTCTAAGTCTGGAACACTCCCTCAGGACGCTCCAGCACCAGCTGGACCGGCAACGCAAACCAAGGTGGTCCGGGATGCAGGAGAGGATTGAAGCGGACGGCGCGTTGCTGGCGCTCATCATCCGCGCCCAGCCCCGGAGCCATGGCGTCCATTTCTTCACGTCCTCGGAGCTGAGCCAGCAGGTGGCCAACATTTGCCACCCCCGGGGTCACCTCATCCCGCCGCACGTGCACAACCCGGTGGCGCGTGAGGTGCACCTGACCCAGGAGGTGCTCGTCATCCGCGCCGGCAAGCTGCGGGTGGACTTCTATTCGACGGAACGGCAGTACCTGGAGAGCCGCATCCTCGGCGCGGGGGACATCATCGTCCTCATCCAGGGCGGCCACGGTTTTGAGGTGCTTGAGGAGCTCGACATGGTCGAGGTCAAGCAGGGACCCTACGCCGGGGACCAGGACAAGACGCGGTTTGAGGGCGTGACGACTGCGGGCGTGCGCGTGCGGGAGTGACCGGATGATTCCCGTCAATGAGCCGCTTCTGGCTGGTAATGAGCGCCGTTACGTCCAGGAATGTCTCGAGAGCGGCTGGCTCTCCGGCGACGGGCCCTTCGTGCGTCGTTTCGAGGACGCCTTCGCCGCCCGCGTGGGACGTCGACACGCCATCGCGGTGTGCAACGGCTCCCTGGCACTCGATGCTGCGGTGGCCGCTCTGCAACTGGGCCCCGGTGACGAGGTCATCCTTCCCACGTTGACCATCATCTCCTGCGCCGCGGCGGTGGTCCGGTCTGGCGCCACCCCCGTCCTCGTCGACGTGGATCCGGTCACCTGGAACATGGACGCGCGCGCCGCGGAACGCGCCATCACGCCGCGCACCCGCGCCATCATGCCGGTGCATCTCTACGGCCTGCCCGTGGACATGGACCCGCTGTTCGACCTGGCCCGTCGCCACAATCTGCGGCTCATCGAGGACGCCGCGGAGATGCACGGTCAGACCTACCGTGGTCGCGCGTGTGGCAGCCTGGGTGACATCAGCGTGTTCAGCTTCTACGCCAACAAGCACGTCACCACCGGTGAAGGCGGCATGCTGCTCACCGACGACGACGCGCTTGCGGAACGCTGTCGCTCCCTGCGCAACCTCTGTTTCGTTCCCCCGCGCCGCTTTGTCCACGAGGAGCTGGGCTGGAACCTCCGCATGAGCAACCTGCTCGCCGCCGTGGGACTGGCGCAGCTGGAGCAGCTGGATGGTTTCGTGGAGAGAAAGCGCCGCATGGGTGCGCGCTATTCGGAGCTGCTGGGGGGCGTGCCCCGCCTCCAGCTTCCAATCGCGGAGACGCCCTATGCGCGCAACATCTACTGGGTCTACGGCCTCGTCCTCGACGACGCGGCGTCGTTCGACGCCACGGAGGCCATGAGCCGCCTCCACCAGGCCGGCGTGCAGACGCGTCCGTTCTTCTGGCCCATGCACGAGCAACCGGTATTCCGCAAGATGGGACTCTTTGCCAATGAGAAGCATCCCGTGGCGGAGCGCCTTGCCCGTCGTGGATTCTACCTGCCCAGCGGTTTGGGGCTGACGGAGACACAGATGGAGCAGGTGGCCCAAGCGGTGGCGCGGGTGCTCACGTGACGGTGTTTGGCGAGTACGCGCGGTACTACGACCTGCTCTACCGGGAGAAGGCGTACGCCGGCGAGGCGGACTGGGTCCTGCGTCGTCTCCGGGAGGCCAAGCCGGACGTGTGCTCCGTGCTCGACGTGGGGTGTGGAAGCGGTCGTCATGCACTGGAGCTGGCACGACAGGGCGTGACCGTGACCGGCGTGGACATCAGCCCGGAGATGGTGCAGCGCGCGCACGAAGCATCACGTGGCGTCCCCGGTGTTCGTTTCGTCACCGGTGACGCGCGCACCGTGCGACTGGGAGAGCGCTTTGACGCCGTCGTCGCGCTGTTCCACGTGCTGAGCTACCAGACCAGCAACCATGACCTGCTCGCGTTCCTGCAGACCATCCGGGAGCACGTCCAACCCGACGGCGTGGTGCTGGTCGATTTCTGGCACGCCCCCGCGGTGCTTGGTGAAGGCGTGTCCCCACGCATCAAGGAGGCGGAAGATCACGGCACCCGCGTCCTGCGCATGGCACGGCCGGTCATGCGCGCACAAGACAGCTGTGTCGACGTGCACTACCACCTCATTGCCTGGCAGGGCGCCGGCTCGCCCACGGAGCTGCGAGAGGTCCACACCATGCGCTTCCTCCTGTGCACGGAGGTGGACCTGGCGCTGCGGCAGGTGGGTTTGCAGGCGAGGGGCTTCTACACCTTTGGTGAGGACGGGCCGCCCCGCATGGACGCGTTCTCGGCAGCGTGCGTTGCCACGGCGTCGTCGGTTGTCGACTCCAGCTCCGGATGACCCGCTCCGACCTCCGAATTCTCGTCGTGGGGTTCGAGCCCTGGGACGACGCGATGTATCCGCACACACGCGCGGTGCTCGAGGAGCTGCGTTCCCATTTCCCCCTCCAGTACCTGCATCTCAAGGAACGCGGCGGGTTCGTGGCCAAGCTCGCGGAGGACGCACCACTTCGTCCCCGGGTGCGCGCCACCCTCTCTCCCGTGCTTCGCAGCGTCGGTGCCACACTACAGGCGGCGCTGCGACGTCAACGTCCCCACGTCATCATGGCGATTGATGCTTTTGCCTATGGGCTGGTGGGAACGCTGGTGCGTGGGCCGCGCATGGTGCTCTGGAGTCATGACCTGGTGACGCCGGACATGCCGCTGCATGCTGCGCCCCTCCAACGGCTGATCCACGGCACGGCGCGACGGGTACTCACCGCGCACCGAAGCGTGATCGTCCAGGATGAGGACCGTCTTGAGCTGGTGCGCTCGGCGTTGGGGGTGCGGACACCGCTCGATGCATTCCTGCTCCCCGTCTGCCTGCCTGGGTGGGACGGTCCCACGACGTCCTCGCCATGGTCCCCGGTCCCCAGGATCATCCAGTGCGGCGGCATCCGGGAAGACCGCTTCAGCACGGACCTGCTGAACCACTTCAACCGGTACCCGGGCCGCTACCACCTCCACTTCCACGGCCTCTCGTCTCCCGGTTTCCGACGAGAACTGGAGCTCGCACCTCACAAGCCCACCGTGTCAGAGCGCCTTGTGCTCCCCGCGCAGCTTTCACACATCCTGCGTGGACATCACCTGGGCTTCGTCGGCTACCGGGTGAACGACCTCAACCACCGCATGCTCGCCAACGCGAGTGGGCAGCTGGTGGAGTTCCTCCGGCTGGGCATGCCCGTCCTGGTGATGGGCAACACCACCGTCAATGATCTCGTCGTCCGTCATGGCGTTGGGGTGGTGCTCAACTCCGTCGAGGGTCTCCTCCCCGCGCTGGCAACCCTGGCCGGGGATGAGACGGGCTTTCGTCAACGCGCGCGAGACCTGTTCCGCAAGCAATTCGAGCTACCCCAACGGAGCGCTGCGCTCCGCGCCTGGCTTGAGTGCCCTTCCTGACGACGTCACCGCCCTGCCGCGTCAAGGCCCAGTCGTCGCCGCACGCGCCGCGACACGACCTCCAGCGTCTCAGTGCTCCATGGCAGCGCGGTCACACAACGTCGCCAGCAACGGAGCGCGTCACTTCGTCGACCGGCGTCGGCGTACATCCGCGCCGCGGTGCGCCAGTGGCGGGACATCGCCAGTGCGCTCGCGTGACGTCGGATTTCCGCCTCATGGAGCCGCACCACCTGCTCGTAGCCCGCCGCCGCGCGCGCCAGGTCGCGGGAGATGGTGTCCTTCCCCCCCACGTGCCACACCGCCGCCGGCTCCGAGACAAACGCAAACGGAGCATGCCGCGCCAGGCGGATGGCCGTGTCCCATTCCTGGAACGAGATCACGCTCTCGTCGAGCAGTCCCACCTGGAAGAGCAGCTCGCGTTCCACCAGCATGGCCTGGAGCATGGGTCCCGGGCCTTCAAGCAGCAGCCGGTACGTGTCGCTCTCGAGGGGAGGCACCGGCATCAAGGTCCGGCCACCAGCCTGCTCCCGCAACACCGGCGCATGGACCACCGGTCGCCCGGTCTCCTCGGCACGGTTCAGCCGGGCGAGCAGAGAGCCCGGAAGCCACTCGTCGTCGGAATCCAGGAAGGCCACGTAGCGCCCGCGCGCCGCCCGGATGGCGCTGTTGCGAGCGGCCTGAGCGCCACGTCGGGTGGCGTGGGTCACCCAGTGCACCCGCGGGTCCGCCTCAGCGTGACGCGTGAGCAGCGTCGTCGTGTCGTCCCGGGAAGCATCGTCGCCCACCACCACTTCCAGGTCGACATGCTCCTGGCTCAACACCGACCGCAGCGCCCGCTCCAGGGTGTGCGCCCGATTGTGCGCGGGAATGACCACGCTGACGTGGGGCATGGACACTTCCTATCACGCGGACTCCAGCGACGGTCCCCCTCGCACTGCGTCGGGATCGTCGCTAGCATCGTCGCGTGGAGCGCGGCCTGGCCCCGCGGATCCTGGAGCAGCACGGAATGGACACGCAAGGGCTCACGGGGCGGGTCGTCTTCTTCGGCGAGAACGACGGCAACGCGAGGCTTGCGCTTGCGGTTGCCCACGCGCTCCACGCTGTAGCTCCCGTCGTGGCCCCGGTTTTCGTCGACGTGAGCGCCTGGTACCCCGGCTGCGCTCCCGGGACGGAGGTCTTCCGGGAAGCAGGCTTCTCCTCGGCACAACTTCCCCCGCCCCAACCTGGCGCCGAGGAGGAAGACCTGGTTCAAGCGCTGCACGCGGCGCTGCAAGGGGAGCAACCAGATGTCGTCGTCATCCCGCACGAGCTGGGCTACGCGGCGTGGCTGTTGGAGCTCTGTCGACGTTTCCACGTCCCCACCTTTGAAATCCAGCACGGCGAGTACATCCCCGAGTACTTCTCGAGAGACCCCGTGGTGGTGGAAGCGCGCATGGCTCCACCCGACCTGGCGCTGGATCTCCTCGAGCGCGAGAAGTGGCTGGCAGGTACGCAAGCGCGCGTGTTGCGTGATCTGGTGTTAGGCGGCCGCTCCATGGTCAGGCGTGCCCGCGCCTCCGTGCGCCGTCGCGTCACCACGCATCCCGCGCTCCACCCCCTGGTGAAGGAGACGGTGGCCGCGGGCTGCTCGCCGGGATACCGCTTTCGCGCCACGCGCGTGGGCGTTGCCGGTGACTACATCCGTCGTCGGTTGGTGGACATGGGGATGGAAGATTCGCGCATCCAGGTCACTGGCTACCTGCGCGCGGATGAGTTCCACGCCCACCAGGTCCTTCCCTATGCCGAGTTGTGTGCGCGCTACGGCCTCGACCCCTCCCGTCCCACCGCGGTCTACTTCTTCTCGCCGGTGGAGGAAGGTTATCTCGTCGCGCGGGACCCCATCCTCGCCGTCCAGGACGCCCACGACGCGTTGGAGCGGGTCCAACCCGGCTGGAACTTCCTGGTGCTGAACCACCCTCGCCTCCCGGACTCCCGCCTCTCGCCCATCACGTCGTCACGGCCGCGCATCCGTGTGGGACGCGGCGGCGCGCTCAACTGGTCACTGATGGTGCACGCCGGCCTGGTGCTGGGGATTGCCTCCTCCACGTTGACGGAGGCCCTGCTGGCCAAGCGTCCCGTCGTCACGCAGAACTACGCGCTGTGCAACGTTGCCAATGGGCTGCTCGTCGAGCTGCAGGCCGTGGTGCCGGTATTCCACCGCGTCCACTTCGAGGAACAGCTGGCCCGCGCGCTGACGGACACGCCGTTCATCACGCGTGTGTTGGCCAATCTGGAGCACGCGGCGCGGGAGCTGCTGGGACCGTTTGACGGCCGGGCCGGAGCGCGCACCGCGGAAGGCATCCTATCCCTGCTCCGTGAGAAAGGACGTGCAACGTGGTTCACCCCCGCCAGCCATTCGAGCGCAGTCGACGTCGCGCCGCGCTCCTGACCCATGGGACGTGGGCCACCAACCCGGAGCTCATCCACCGCAGCGCCACGGTGCGCTTCTCCGTCCTGGAAGGGCCCGTCACGCTCGGGGAGCACTCCCGGGTGGAACACGTGCGCATCAACGGACCGCTGGAGCTGGGTCGCTACTCGGCTCTCAACGGCCCCAACACCGACGCGTACGCGCTGCGCGAGCCCATCCGGATTGGCGGCTTCTGCTCCATTGCGCGTGGCGTCTCCATGCAGGCGTATGGTCACCACCTGGATCGGTGCTCCACGTCGTTCATCCGCCACCACGTCTTCGGTGAGGACTGGGAAACCGACACCAATCCTGGCGACGGCATCGAGCTTGGCCACGACGTGTGGGTGGGCGCGCAGGCGGTCATCCTGCCTGGCGCCCGCATTGGCCACGGCGCGGTGATCGGCGCCAACAGCGTGGTCAATGACGTGGTTCCTCCCTACGGTATCGCCGTGGGAAGTCCCGCGCGCGTGGTGCGGCTGCGCTTCGAGGAAGCGCTTGTCGAGCAGCTGCTCACGTTGCGGTGGTGGGACTGGGACATCGAGCGCATCCGGAGGAACCGGGAACTCTATGTCGGGAAACTGACGCGGGAGAAGCTGGACGCGGTGGTCCCTTGAGCTAGCCGGCCTGCAGCTCGAACACGTCGTCGGCATTCAGCACGGTGCGCACTCCGCGCCCCAGCAGCTGGATCTGCG